>NZ_JBEPQF010000028.1:0-91046 GCF_040547695.1 Bradyrhizobium sp. JR4.3
CCCGGGGGGTGGGGGGTTTTTTCCTAATTTTTGGGGGGGTCTTTGCCCCCCCGCCCGTACCGCCCCCGCGGGCTGCCCCCCCCCGGGGGGGGGCGGGGCCAACCCCCCCCCCCACGACGAATGGTAGGCGCTTCGGTTTCTTCCATCCGGCTTGCAAGAATCCTGTTGCGCCAGGCTCGCAGTCGTCTACCTCTCGGAGGGGAATATTCACGAGCGAGTGTCACGGCGTGACAGATCCAGCGATTGGCTTCACTCCGTCGACCGGGCTTAATCCGGCTCTCAAGCGCGCGCTGAATGATATATTGGGCGGGAGCGCCGCCAGCGTCCTGACCGTCACATTCGGACTGTCCTACTCGCTGCTGATCTTCGCGGGGCCGTTGTCGCCCTATCTGTCCTACGGCATCACGGCAACCTTCGTCAGCTCTGCGGTGCTTGCGGCCGTCGTCGCGCTCGGCAGCTCCCTGCCCTTCGCGATTGCAGCCCCCGACAGCTCGACCGCGGCGGTGACGGGTATCCTGGCGGCTTCCGTGGTCGAACGCATCGAGACGGCGAACCTGTCAGCGCCGTTGCTGTCACCGGTCCTGATCACGCTCGGCCTGTCGACGATGCTGACAGGATTGGTGCTGTGTGGACTGGGCCTGACCCGGCTTGGCCGCGCCATCCGCTACGTGCCTTATCCGGTGGTCGGCGGCTTCCTCGGCGCAACCGGACTTCTCATCGTCATGGGTGCGGTCCGGGTGATCACCGACCATCCCCTGCAATTCGCGACACTGTCGCACTTCGCCAACCGTACCATCCTGCTGGAGCTCGGTGCCGCCTGCGCGATGGCGCTGGTGCTGTATTTCACCTGGCACCGCTCGCGCAGCCCGTTCGGACTGCCGATCATCCTGGTCGGCGGCGTGCTCACCGCGCATCTGGCATTCTGGATCACCGGCGTTTCCTTCGACGACGCGCGCACGTTGGGCTGGACCTTTCAGTCCCCGCCGCAAGCGGTCTTCATGCTGCCCTGGCACAGCGACGATCTCGCCCGATATCCCTGGTTTGCCATCCCGGACCTGCTTGGCAATGTCGTCGCCGTCATCTTCGTCACCGCCTCGAGCACGCTGTTCAACACCACCGGCATCGAGGTGGCCACGCATCGCGAAGCCAATCTGGAATCTGAGCTGAACGTCACCGGCGCCGCCAATATCCTGACCGGCGTGCTGGGCGGCTATCCCGGCTGCAGCTCGACCAGCCGCTCGATGCTTAATTTCTCCAGCGGCGGCCGCGGGCGCCTGTCCGGCCTCACGGCCGCAGCGCTGTCGCTGCTGGTGCTCGCCGTCGCACCCGAGCTGCTCGGCTTCATCCCCAAATTCGTGCTCGGCGGCCTGTTGCTCTATCTCGGCGCCGACCAGCTGCACAAATGGATCGTCGAGTCGCGCAAGCGGCTGTCGAAGCTGGAATATCTGTCGCTGATCACCATCATCGCGATCATCGTCGCCTGGGGTTTTGTGCCGGGCATCCTGATCGGCGTCATCATCGGCTGCGCGACGTTTGCGTTCAGCGCCGCACGGGTGGAGTCGATCAAGTACAGTTTCGACGGCTCGGAGTACCGCTCCTCGCTCGACCGCTCGCGCGACGATCAGGACGTGCTGCTGGCCCATGGCGGCAAGATCCAGGGCCTCAATCTCCAGAGCTATCTGTTCTTCGGCTCGGCCAACCGGCTCTACCAGCACGTCAAGCGGCTGCTTCAGGAGCGCCCCGAATGTCGCTATCTGCTGTTCGACTTCAAGCTCGTCACCGGCGTCGATTCATCGGCTGCCTATAGCTTCGCCCAGATCAAGCGCAGCGCTGGCGAACTCGGCGTCGAGCTGATCCTGGTGCATCTGTCGGCTGCGGCCGAGAAGGTGCTGCGCTCCAGCGACTTCGTCGGCGAGGGTGTCACCATCATCCCCGAGCTCGATCGCGCGCTGGAATGGTGCGAGAACGAGCTCATCTCGCTGCATCAGGAGCTGGCGCAGGAAGAAGCCAGCCTGCGCGACTGGTTCACAGCGATTCTCGGCAGCGAGGATGGCGCCGACGAACTGATCCGCCGCTGCCAGCGCATCGAGGTCGAAGCCGGCGAGGTCATCGTGCAAGCCGGCGATCCCGCCGATTCCATGCATTTCATCCTCGAGGGCCGCGTCGGTATCATGATTCCTGCCGACGACGACCGCACCACGCGCGTGCGCAGCCTCGGCCGTTACACAACGATCGGCGAGATGGGGCTGGTGTCACAGACACCGCGCAGCGCCACCATCCAGGCCGAAGTCGACAGCGTGCTCTACGTGCTGAATACGCACCAGTTCGACGCGATCAAGGTCGAGGATCCCGCACTCAGCCACAAGCTGCTGACCTATTTCGTTTCGGTGATGGCCGAGCGGCTGACCTTTGCGAACCGGACGATCGCGGTGTTGAGGCGGTGATTAGCGCGTAGCTTCGTCATTGCGAGGAGCTCTTGCGACGAAGCAATCCAGACTGTCTCGGTGGAAAGATTCTGGATTGCTTCGCTTCGCTCGCAATGACGTGGAGGAATGATGGCGAGCCCTTACACCCCCGCCATCATCACGTATTTGATCTCGACATATTCTTCCATGCCGTGATGCGAGCCTTCGCGGCCGAGGCCGCTTTCCTTGACGCCGCCGAAGGGCGCGACTTCGGTGGTGATCAGGCCGGTGTTGACGCCGACCATGCCCGATTCCAGCGCTTCGGCGACGCGCCAGACGCGGCCGAGATCGCGGGAGTAGAAGTAGGAGGCGAGCCCGAACGGCGAGGCGTTGCACATCGCGATCACGTCGGCCTCGTCCTTGAAGCGGATCACCGGCGCGAGCGGGCCGAAGGTTTCCTCTTGCGCCACCAGCGAGTCCGGCTTGACGTCAGAGAGCACCGTCGGCTCGAAGAACGAGCGTCCGAGCTCGCTGCGCTTGCCGCCGGTGACGACCTTGGCGCCGCGCTTCACGGCGTCCGCAATGTGGCGCTCGACCTTGTCGACCGCTTTCAAATTGATCAGCGGGCCCTGCGTGACGCCGGTTTCCGTACCGTCGCCGATCTTCATCGCCGCGACCTTCTTCGACAGCTTCTGCACGAACTCGTCGTAGATCTTGTCCTGGGCGTAGATGCGGTTGGCGCAGACGCAGGTCTGGCCCATGTTACGGTATTTCGAGACGATGGCGCCTTCGACCGCCGCATCGATATCGGCGTCGTCGAACACGATGAACGGCGCGTTGCCGCCGAGCTCGAGGCCGAGCCGCTTCACGCCGACGGAGGCCTGCCGGTAGAGAATCTTGCCGACCGCAGTCGAGCCGGTGAAGCCGACGAAACGCACGGCCGGATGCTCGCACAGCACCTTGCCGATCGGCGCGGCATCGCCGGTGATGATGTTGAACACGCCCTTGGGCACGCCGGCTTTCTCCGCGAGCGCGGCAAGCGCCAGCGCCGACAGCGGCGTTTCATTGGCGGGCTTGAGCACCACGGTGCAGCCGGCCGCAAGCGCCGGCGAAACCTTTCGTGTGATCATCGAGTTCGGGAAATTCCACGGCGTGATCGCGCCGCAGACGCCGATCGGCTGCTTGATCGCGAGCAAGCGCGCATCCGGCCGCTGCGTCGGAATGGTCTCGCCATAGACGCGGCGGGCTTCCTCGGCGAAAAATTCGACATAGGCGCCGCCGATGTCGACCTCGCCGAGCGCTTCACTGAGCGGCTTGCCCTGCTCAGAGGTGAGGATCAGCGCGAGGTCCTCGCGATTGGCGATGATCAGCTCGAACCATTTGCGCAAGATATTGGAGCGCTGCTTGGCGGTGTGCTTGGCCCAGCCCGGGAAGGCGCGCTCGGCCGCTTCGACGGCCCTGGTGGCATCATCCGCGGAGAGCTGCGGAACCTTTGCAAGCTCGACGCCGGTCGCGGGATTGTTGACCGCGAAGACCGGCGAGCCGACCCAGGCGCCGTCGATGTAGCAGGCCTCCTTCAGCAGCGACGGGTCCTTCAACCGGTCGCGCAAATTGGACGTGGCGTGCTGGGCACGTGCGGCGGCGGACGGGGTCATGGCGTTGCTCCTGCGGGGCTTTTGCGGGCTGTTCCGGTTCGGCCGGAATATAGGGAGAAGCGGCGCGCAATGCACCGTCCCGCAACGCACATCTGCTGGGAGCCAGGCTGGGAGCGGCGCGTCCTTACGCCGCGCCGCTCAGATAGGTCTCGCGCCGCCCGATCATGCGCTCGGCGGCCGCCTTGGCGTCGGCCTTGGAGGAGGTCGCGCAGGTCCGGTATTCGAGATCGGGGACGTCGGACGCGTTGCGGCGGCCGAACCAGGACTTCGAGCCGACCGGCAGCAGCGCAAGCGCCTGCGCCAGATTGTCGACCGCGCCGAACGAATAGAGCGCACCGGTGCCGGCGATGCGGACCTCATAGATCCCAGGCGCGATCGGCGCTTCCAGGTTTTCGCCCCGTCCGGCACGGGGATAGCGCTTCCATTCGCTCCAGGTCGAAATCATCTGAGGTCCCCCTGGCGGCCGGTGGGCGGCCGCCAAATTTGCATCAAGTCTTAACGTTTGCCCGCGATTGGGCCCGGTGCTGAACGCCACAACTCACAAAATGTTTCAAGTGCTCGAAAACTTTCGAAACATTTCGCCCAGGCCCATCCAAGGGCACGGCTGGTTGCAGACATCCACCGAAGATTGTGACTGCGTGTTGCGGTTCGGCCTATTGTCGTCCTGCGTGGGTGACGGACCGTCAAGTCACGACATCGCGACCGCGGCAGGTATGTGGATGTGCTTGCCGCGCGGCGCACGCGGGAGGACAATCGATCGCTTCCAACAATAATCAAACCGGAGGAAACGCGGATGCAAGGCAAAGCTGAGATCGACCAGATTCTGCGCCAGAAGAGCGAAGCCGGAGAGATTCCCGGCGTCGTCGCCATTGCCGCCAGCGGTACCGACGTGCTGTATCAGGGCGCGTTCGGCAAACGCGACCTGTCCAAGCCGGATGCGATGACCGCCGACAGCGTGTTCTGGATCGCATCGATGACGAAGGCGGTGACATCAGCGGGCGCGATGCAGCTCGTCGAACAGGGCAAGCTGTCGCTGGATGCGCCGATCGGCGAGGTGTTGCCTGATCTCGCCAAGCCGCAGGTGCTCGAAGGCTTTGACGCCAAGGGCGGGGCCAAGCTGCGGCCGGCCAAGGGGCCGATCACGCTGCGCCAGCTCATGACCCACACGGCAGGCTTCTGCTACAACATGTGGAACGGCGATCTCGCGGTCTATCTGGACAAGAACGGCATCCCCGCCATCACCACCTGCCAGAACGCGGCATTGAAGACGCCTATTATGACCGACCCCGGCACGCGCTGGGAATACGGCACCAATATCGATTTCGTCGGCAAGGCGGTGGAAGCCGTCAGCGGCAAGCGCCTCGATGCCTATCTGCGCGACAATCTGTTCGCACCGCTCGGCATGAGCGATACCGCTTTCAAGATCACCGCCGACATGCGCAAGCGCCTGGTCGGCATGCATGCGCGTGGCGAGGATGGCCAGCTCGCCGCGATCCCGTTCGAGCTCGAACAGGAGCCGGAATTCCATATGGGTGGCGGCGGCCTTTATTCGACCGCGGCCGATTATATCAGGTTTACCCAGATGATCCTCAACAAGGGCCGCGGCAACGGCAATCAGGTGCTGAAGGCCGAGACCATCGCGACGATGGGGCAGAACCACATCGGCGATCTCGCCATGGGCAAGATGACCACGGCGGCGCCGATGTACACCAACGACGTCGACCTCTATCCGGAGCAGGTGAAGAAGTGGGGCCTCAGCTTCATGATCAACACCGCCAAAACGGCTGAGGGCCGCAGCGCGGGCAGCCTCGCCTGGGCGGGCCTCGCCAACACCTATTACTGGATCGACCCGGCGCGCGACGTCACCGGCGTGATCCTGATGCAGCTGCTGCCGTTCGCCGACGCAAAGTGTCTCGAGGCTTTTGCCGGCTTCGAGCGCGGCGTCTATGCCGGGCTCGATGCCGGCAGCGGGCAGAAGGCGGCCTGAGGCGCGCCTGACTCTCACGACGCGTCACGGCCGGGCTTGTTGTCCCGGCCGTAACGCACCTGACTGGAGGACATGATCTTGGCAGACAAAGCCGACAGTTACGTTTGCGGCATCTCCGACACGCCGCTGCTCGGCGACACCATTGGGCGCAGCCTCGACCAGGCCGCGCGACGCTGGAGCGATCGCGAGGCGCTGGTCTCGCCCAGCCACGGCGTGAGGTGGACATGGAGGGAGTTTGCCGAGCGGGTCGACGCGCTCGCCGCCGGCTTTGTCGCGCTCGGTCTCGAACGCGGCGAACGGATCGGCATCTGGTCGCTGAACCGGCCGGAATGGACGCTGACACAATTCGCCGCCGCCAAGGCCGGCCTTATCCTGGTGACGATCAATCCGGCCTACCGGCTGAGCGAGCTGGAATTCGCGCTTCACAAGGTCGGATGCAGCGCCATCGTCACCGCGACGGCGTTCAAGACCAGCAACTACATGGACATGCTCAACACGCTGTTGCCGGAGCTTGCGACCGCCAAGCCCGGGCAATTGCGCGCCGCGCGGCTGCCGGACTTGCGCATCGTGATCCAGATCGGCGGCCCCGCCTGTCCGGGCACGATTCCGTTCGACGAGGTCGCCGGCATGGCCGGACTCCCGCACCGTGAGCAGCTCGCCGCGCTCGGTGCCTCCCTGCAATTCGACGATGCCGTCAACATCCAGTTCACCAGTGGAACGACGGGATCGCCCAAGGGCGTGACGCTGACCCATCACAACATTCTCAACAACGGCTATTTCGTCGGCCGCGCCATGCGCCTGACCGAAGCGGACCGCATCTGCATTCCGGTGCCGCTCTATCATTGCTTCGGCATGGTGATGGGCAATCTCGCCTCCGTCACGCTCGGCGCGACCATGGTCTATCCCGGCGAGGGGTTTGATCCGCTCGCGACGCTGCGGACGATCGAGCAGGAAAAATGCACCGCGCTGTACGGTGTGCCGACGATGTTCATCGCCGAACTCGACCACAGCGAATTCTCGAACTTCAATCTGACATCGTTGCGCACCGGCATCATGGCCGGTGCACCCTGCCCGATCGAGGTGATGAAGCGCGTCAATAGCGAGATGAACATGGGCGAGGTCACGATCGCCTATGGCATGACCGAGACGAGCCCGGTCAGCTTCCAGAGCGCCGTCGACGATCCGCTCGATCGCCGCGTCTCGACGGTCGGGCGAATCCATCCGCATGTCGAGGTCAAGGTCGTCGATCTCGACGGCAAGATCGTCAAGCGCGGCGAACGGGGCGAGCTCTGCACCCGTGGCTACAGCGTGATGCTGGGCTATTGGGAGGAGCCGGAGAAGACCGCGGATGTGCTCGACGCCAATGGCTGGATGCATACCGGCGACATCGCCATCATCGACGACGAGGGTTATTGCAACATCGTCGGCCGCATCAAGGACATGGTGATCCGCGGCGGCGAGAACCTCTATCCTCGCGAGATTGAGGAATTTCTCTATCGGCACCCCAAGATTCAGGACGTGCAGATCTTCGGCGTTGCGGATACCCGCTATGGCGAGGAGCTCTGCGCCTGGATCCGGGTCAGGTCCGGCGAGACGCTGACGATGGAAGAGGTGCGCGCCTTCTGCGACGGCCAGATCGCCCACAACAAGATTCCGCGATACGTGGAATTCGTCGACGAGTTTCCGATGACCGTGACCGGAAAGATCCAGAAATTCCTGATGCGCGACGAGGTGGAGCAACGGCTTGGACTGAAGGCCGCGAAGACTGCGTAGGTTGCCAACTCAATCGTCATTGCGAGCGCAGCGAAGCAATCCAGAATCTTTCCGCAGAGGCAGTCTGGATTGCTTCGTCGCTGCGCTCCTCGCAATGACGGGTGAGAGAGAGAGAGTCCACCTTAATCCGTCAACCCGCGCTGCTCAGCCAGCTCCTTCAGCGACACCTGCGGACGCGCGCCGATGTGCTGAATCACTTCGGCGGCCGCGAGCGCGCCGAGCTCGCCGCACTGCTTGTAGGGCAGGTTGCGCGCCAGACCGAACAGGAAGCCGGCAGCGAAGAGGTCGCCGGCGCCGGTGGTGTCCACGAGTTTCGCGATCGGAGACGCCGGCGCTGCGACTGCGTCAGTTGGCGTCACCACCACGCAACCTTTCTCGCTGCGGGTGACCACGCCGAGATTGACGTCGTTGCGCAGCTGCTTGAGCGCGGTGTCGAAATCCGAGGTCTGGTAGAGCGAATGCAGCTCGGACTCGTTGGCGAACACGATATCGACGGTGCCGTTGCGCATCAGCCCCAGGAATTCGTCGCGATAACGATCGACGCAGAAGGAATCCGACAATGTCAGCGCCACCTTGCGCCTGGCATCATGGGCGATCTTGGCCGCCTTGACGAAGGCGTCCTTGGCGTTCTTGGGGTCCCAGAGATAGCCCTCTAGGTAGACGATGCCGGCCGCCGCGATCTCGGCCGGGTCGATGTCGGCGGGCGTCAGGTCCTGCGCGGCGCCGAGATAGGTGTTCATGGTGCGCTCGCCGTCATCGGTCACCAGGATGTAGGAGCAGCCGGTCGCAGGGCCGTCCTTCGCCGCGGGCGTATTGAAGGCGACGCCGGCCGCGCGGATGTCGTGGACGTAGAGCTTGCCGATCTGGTCGTCCTTGACCTTGCCGACATAGGCGGCGCGCGCCCCGAGGCTGCCGATGCCGACGATGGTGTTGGCAGCCGAACCGCCGGAAACTTCCGTCGCCGGGCCCATGTCCTTGTAGATGGCGGCGGCCCGCGCCTCGTCGATCAGGGACATGCTGCCCTTGGTCATGCCGTGCTTGCCCAAAAAGGCTTCGTCGGTCTTGACCAGCACGTCGAACAGCGCGTTGCCGATGCCGAGAACGTCATATTTCACGTCAGCCATTCACCTTGATCCTGTTTGGCGGATTGCGATACCCGCGGAAATCCGCTTCCTGTCGGTCTGAAATCTGGCTCGCGGCCTATCACGGCCGGCCCTTCGCGGGCAAGCAACGGTATTATGCAGTTCCGATGATCCGCTCCTTCCTGACCGTCTCGACGGGGACACTGGCTTCACGGCTGCTGGGCTTTGCACGCGATTCCCTGATCGCGGCGCTGCTCGGCACCGGCGCCGTGGCGGACGCGTTTCTGGCGGCATTTCAGCTCGTCAATGTGGTGCGGCGCCTGCTCAGCGAGGGGGCCTTGAATGCGGCGTTGATCCCGGCCTGGCTGCGCGTTCGTGACAGCGAAGGCGAGGCGGCTGCGGCGGCGTTCGCGGGACGCGTGCTCGGCACCGTGAGCGCGGGCCTGATCGCAATCTCAATCGTGATTGCACTGCTGATGCCGCTGATCATCATGATCATCGCGCCGGGCTTCGTCGGCAGCACATCGCTCGATCTCGCCGTCCAGAATGCGCGGCTGATGCTGCCTTATCTCGCCTTCGCGGGACCCGTCACGGTGCTGATGGGCCTGCTCAACGCGCAGGGGCGCTTCGCACTCACCGCGTTCTCACCGCTGCTGTTCAATATCGCCTTGATCGCCGCGATCGCAGCACTCCTGCTGTGGCACGCCGATGCGACCGTCGCCGCTTGGATGCTGGCGGCCACCGTCGGCATTGCCGGTCTGTTGCAGCTGCTGATGCTGCTGTCGCAGCGAAGTGCGCGTCTGGCGACACCGCTGCGCGTGAGCTTCGACAAGGACATGCGCGGCTTCTTCGCCACGGCGATCCCGGGCATGATCGCGAGCTCCGGCCCGCAATGGCTGATGGTCGCCGGTGCGATCATCGCCTCCGCCACGCCCGCCGCGGTCTCCTGGCTCTATTTCGCCAACCGCCTGATCGAGCTGCCGCTTGGCATTGTCGGCGTCGCCATGGGTACGGTGCTGGTGCCGGAGCTGACGCGCGCGGTGAGGAGCGGTGACCGTGACGCGGTTGCGCATGCGGAATCGCGCGCGCTGGAACTCGCGACCGGGCTGGCATTGCCGGCGACGCTCGGCCTGATTGTGCTGGCGGAGCCGATCGTGCGGCTGCTGTTCGAACACGGCGCCTTTGGCGCGGAGGACAGCGCAGCCACGGCCCATGCACTGATGTGGCTGGCGCTGGGACTGCCGGCGCATGTGCTGATCAAGGCGCTCTCGCCAGCCTATTTTGCCCGCGGCGACACCATGACGCCGCTGCTGGCGACCGCGAAAGGGGTCGTGGTCGCGGTCGCGCTCGCGGTCCTGCTCGGTCATTTCTTCGGCGCGAGCGGGATCGCTGCCAGCATTGCCGCCGGCGCCTGGAGCAGTGCGATCTCGCTGCTCCGGAAAGGCAACAGTGAATTCGGCTTCTCGGTCGATGCCGCGGCCCGCAAACGGCTGCCGCGAATCGTGCTCGCCACGGTCGCCATGGGCGGCCTGCTGTGGCTGACGGCGGACCTCTTGCCTTCGGAGGCCCATGGGCTCATCCGCTTCATTGCGCTGGGATCACAGATCGCCGCGGGAATCGTCGCCTATGGCTTGCTCCTGCAAATCCTCCGCGTCGCGTCCTGGCGCGAGGCGGCCGGTGCCTTGAAGCGCCCCGCCCAGCCCGATCCTGGCGCCTGAGTTTCGCGAAATCCCCTTGACGGGGCAGCGCCGCTGTTGGAAACGACGCCCCGTATCTTGCAGGAAAGCTGCCATGCCATTCGTTGAACGGGTTTTTTCGGGCGTCCAGCCGACGGGCAATCTGCACCTCGGCAATTATCTCGGCGCGATCGTCAACTTCGTGAAGATGCAGGAAACCCACAACTGCATCTATTGCGTCGTCGATATGCACGCGATCACGCAGGGCGTGGACGTCTGGGGTGGACCGGTCGAACTCGCACGCAACACCCGCGAGGTGACCGCGGCGTTCATCGCCAGCGGCATCGATCCGAGCAAGCACATCGTGTTCAACCAGAGTCAGGTCTCGGGCCACGCCGAACTCGCCTGGATCTTCAACTGCGTCGCGCGCATGGGCTGGCTGGGCCGCATGACCCAGTTCAAGGAGAAGGCCGGCAAGGACCGCGAGAACGCGTCCGTCGGGCTGTTCGACTATCCGGTGCTGATGGCGGCCGACATTCTGCTCTACCGCGCCACCCACGTTCCGGTCGGCGAGGACCAGAAGCAGCATCTCGAACTCTCGCGCGACATCGCGCAGAAGTTCAACAACGACTTCGCCGACTCGATCCGCAGCCAGGGCGCCAATGACGGCCTGTTCTTCCCGCTGCCGGAGCCCTTGATCACGGGCCCGGCGACGCGCGTGATGAGCTTGCGCGACGGCACCAAGAAGATGTCGAAGTCGGACGCGTCGGACAATTCGCGCATCAATTTGACCGACGATGCCGACACCATCGCGCAGAAGGTGCGCAAGGCCAAGACCGACCCGGAGCCGCTGCCAACCGAGGAGAAGGGTCTGGAAGCGCGCCCCGAGGCCGACAATCTCGTCGGCATCTACGCAGCCCTCTCGGGCCGCTCCAAGGCCGACGTGCTCAGGGATTTCGGCGGCGGCCAGTTCTCCAGCTTCAAGAACGCGCTGGTGGAGCTGTGCGTCACCAAGCTCGCGCCGATCGCCGGCGAGATGAAGCGCCTCGTCGCCGACCCCGGCCATATCGACGCGATCCTGAACGACGGCGCCGACCGGGCGCGCGCGATCGCCGACGAGACCATGAAGCTCTCGAAGGACATCGTCGGCTTCATCCGCCGGCGCTAAAGCGCGTTCGCGAAAACGCGGCCGACGTCATGGCGCCGGCCGCTTCCGCTCTCCCCAAGCACGACGGAGTGTGGCAGCATGTCAGCCGTGCACATTCCGGGACATGCATGACCAGCAAGCGACTTTGCTTCGAGCCGGGTCACAAGCCCAAATGCCTCGTCATCGTCGACGACACCGCTGAATGGGATCGCGCGGTCTATTACGCCAGCCGCTGGGCGATCCGGGCCGGCGGCGGCGTGGTGATGCTCCGCATCATCGAGCCCGAACAGCAGAGCCAGGAATGGCTGGGGGTCGCCGACATCATGCGCGCCGAAGCGCAGGAGGCGGCGGAAGCCGCGCTCGACCGTGCCGCCGGCCGCGCCAACGGCATCGCCGCGATCACGCCGGAACGGGTGATCCGCGAAGGCGCCGCCATGGAACAGCTGCTGGCGGTGATCGACGAGGACCCCGACATCGCCATGCTGGTGCTCGCCGCGAACCCGGGCGCGGAAGGCCCGGGGCCATTGGTCTCGCTGCTCGCGCACGCGCTCGGCACGTTCCCGGTGCCGGTGACGGTCATTTCCGGCGCGCTGAGCGACCAGAGCGTGGATTCGCTGTCTTAGGCTGTTGCTCTTCACCTCGCCTCGTTGGTCTGCGGAGGGAGATTGGGGTACCCTAACCCGCTGATATAACAGGTGAACGACCAGCCCACCCCTTGACCGTGCGTTCGCCGTCGCCATCTGCTAGTGGATAGGGCACGCGCCGGCCTTGAACCGGCGACGTCTGGAGAAAACCATGTTCATTCAAACCGAAGCCACTCCCAATCCCGCCACGCTGAAGTTCATTCCCGGCCGCGTCGTGGTCGACGGCGGACCGATGGAATTTGCCAACCGCGAATCGGCCGCACGCTCGCCGCTCGCCGAAAAGCTGTTCGAGGTCCCCGGTGTGACCGGAGTGTTCTACGGATCGGACTTCATCACCGTGACCAAAGCGAACGGTGAATGGCAACAGCTCAAGCCCGCGATCCTCGGCGCCATCATGGAGCACTATATGTCCGGCGCGCCGCTGCTCGCCGACGGTGCTGCCGCGAGCGATGTCGATCTCGACGACGAGGACGAATTCTTCGACGAGGCCGATGCCGAGACGGTCGACATGATCAAGGATCTGATCGAGACCCGCGTGCGCCCCGCGGTCGCCAATGACGGCGGCGACATCACTTTCCGCGGCTTCAAGGACGGTATCGTCTATCTCAACATGAAGGGCTCCTGCGCCGGCTGCCCGTCATCGACCGCGACGCTCCAGCACGGCATCCAGAACCTGCTCAAGCACTTCGTCCCCGACGTGGTCGAAGTCCGACCGATGTAGGCTGGTCCGCAAAGGCGTGGATGGCCGGGACAAGCCCGGCCATGACGACCGGGATGATGCTATGATCGTTCCATGCTGATCCTTGCCATCGATACCGCGCTGGAAGCGTGCGCGGTTGCCGTTCTCGACACCGATTCCGGCCAGCTCCTAGCACAGGAGCAGCTTCTGATGAAGCGCGGCCACGCCGAAGCGCTGATGCCGATGATCGCGCGCGTGATGCAGTCAGCCAATCTCGCCTTCACAGCGCTCGACCGCATCGCGGTCACCATGGGCCCCGGAAGTTTCACCGGCCTGCGCGTCGGCATTTCGGCGGCCCGCGGCCTTGCGCTTGCTGCGAAGCGGCCTGCCGTCGGCCTGACCACCTTGTCCGCCTATGCCGCCGCCGTCGTCGGCCAAAGCGGAGCGGCGCCGGTGATCTCGGCGATCGACGCGCGGCACGACCACGTCTATTTCCAGATCGTGGCCGGTGACGGCAGTCAGCTGGTGCGGCCGGGCGTCGCTCCCATTGATGAGGCGATCACGGCTTCGCAATTCGGCGCGCCGCATCTGGTCGGCAATGCCGCGAAGATCCTCGCCGAGCGCTGGCCGAAAGATATGCCGCAGCCGGTCGCGGTCGACGCGCAGCCCGCGCCCGACATCGGCTGGGTCGCATGGCTTGGCGCCGCCGCCGATCCCGCGACAAATCCGGCGCGGCCGTTCTATCTGCGGGCGCCCGACGCAAAGCCGCCCGCACAACTGCCGCTTGCAGCACAAGCCGCAAGCTCATGATGAACTGGTTCTCGGAATGGTGGCGCGGCGGGACGCCCGTCGTCGAGCCGGCTGTCGCGGGCGACGTTGCACGGCTCGCGCAGCTCCACGGCGCCTCCTTCGCGCGCGGTTGGGGCGAAGGCGAGTTCGAGAGCATGCTCAGCGAGCGCAATACGCTGGTGCACCGGTTGCGCCTCGGCCGCAAGACCGTGGGCTTCGCGGTGTCGCGGATCGGCGCAGACGAAGCGGAGATCCTCTCGATCGCGGTCGACCAGGCCCATCGCGGCCGCGGCCTCTCTCGCACGCTGCTGATGACCCATCTCGGCCACCTGGCAGGACGCGGCGTCCGCACAATATTTCTCGAAGTCGAAGAAAACAACCAGCCGGCGCGGCGGCTCTACGACCGAACCGGATTCATGGTGGTCGGACGCCGCGAACGCTACTATAAGCAGCCGAACGGGGAACAATTGAACGCACTTCTGATGCGACGTGACTTGTCGTAACATTGATGGCAGAAGGCGCCCCGTCAGGCGGATATCACATGACTGGTCTTAAACCTTCCCCCGCTTCCAAGGCGTCCGACATCGAGGCGCGCTGTGCCGCCACCGGCATGCGCATGACCGAGCAGCGCCGTGTCATCGCCCGCGTGCTCGCGGAGGCGGTCGATCATCCCGATGTCGAGGAACTGTACCGCCGCTGTGTCGCCGTCGACGACAAGATCTCGATCTCGACCGTGTATCGGACCGTCAAGCTGTTCGAGGATGCGGGCATCATCGAGCGCCATGATTTCCGCGAAGGCCGCGCGCGCTACGAACAGATGCGCGACAGCCATCACGACCATCTCATCAACCTGCGCGACGGCAAGGTGATCGAGTTCACCTCCGAGGAGATCGAGAAGCTTCAGGCGGAGATCGCCCGCAAGCTCGGTTACAAGCTGGTCGATCATCGGCTCGAACTCTATTGCGTCCCGCTCGACGACGACAAACCCACAAGTTAAGTGGCGATCGATCTCGTCATCTTCGATTGCGACGGCGTGCTCGTGGACAGCGAGGTGATCTCCTGTCGCGCGCATGCGGATGTGCTGTCCCGGCACGGCTATCCGATCACATCGGAGCAGGTGCTGGTCCGCTTTCTCGGCGTATCCGAGAAAGATGCGCGGCGAATGGTCGAACAGGAGATCGGCCGCAATCTTCCCGATGATCTCGAAAGCCAGGTGAATGCGGCGACGCTGCAATTTTATGCCAGCGATTTGCAGCCGATCACCCATGTGGCCGCAGCGATCGGCGCAATCGATTTGCCTAAATGCGTTGCGTCGAGCGGCACGCCGGAGAAGATCCACCATGGCCTGACCTGCGCAGGTCTCTACGATCTGCTCGCTCCGAACATCTTTTCGGCGAGCCAGGTCGCACGCGGCAAGCCCGCGCCCGATCTTTTCCTGTTTGCCGCCGCGCAGATGAAAGTCGCGCCGGAGCGGTGTCTCGTGATCGAGGACAGCGTCCCCGGGGTGACCGGCGCGCATGCCGCCGGGATGACCGTGCTGGGCTTTCACGGTGGCAGCCATTGCCCGCCAGGCCACGCCGAAAGACTACGGAGCGCGGGGGCCGGATTGACGTTCGACGATATGCGGCAATTGCCGGAGCTGCTCCGGCAGGTCGCTGCGGACACTCTGGCGGGCTGAATCCCTCCTCTCGGCGTCATTCCGGGGCGATGCGCCAGCATCGAACCCGGAATCTCGTGCCAAAACCCCTGGATTCCGGGTTCGCGACTGCGCCGCGCCCCGGAATGACGACCAAAAAGACCCCAATCGCTGGATTTCCGCAGCCCCAGTCTATATCTGAGGGCGGTCCTCCCACCTCATTTCCGGGTTCCATGACGCCGCCGCGCAAGCTGCACATCAAATCATATGGCTGCCAGATGAACGTCTACGATGCCCAGCGCATGGTGGACACGCTGGCCCCGGAAGGATTCGTGGAGACGGCCAGCGCTGATGACGCCGACCTCGTCATCCTCAATACCTGCCATATCCGCGAGAAGGCCTCGGAAAAGGTCTATTCGGAGCTCGGCCGCCTGCGCGTCGCCAAGGACGCCGCCGCGCGCGATGGGCGCACCATGCAGATCGCGGTCGCGGGCTGCGTGGCACAGGCCGAAGGCGAGGAGATCGTGCGCCGTGCGCCCGCGGTCGACGTCGTGGTGGGACCGCAGAGCTATCATCATTTGCCGCAGCTCTTGAAGCGCGCCGGCAATGAAGGCCGCGCCATCGAGACAGAATTCCCTGCTCAGGACAAGTTCAGTTTCCTCGCCCAGCCCAAGCCCGGCGCAATCCGCGCCCGCGGCATTTCCGCTTTCGTCACGGTGCAGGAAGGCTGCGACAAGTTCTGCACCTTCTGCGTCGTGCCTTACACGCGTGGCTCGGAAGTCTCGCGGCCGGTGGCAAAGATCGTCGATGACGTAAAGCGGCTCACTGAGAACGGCGTACGCGAGCTCACGCTGATCGGACAGAACGTCAACGCCTATCATGGCGAGGGGCCGGACGGAAAAAGCTGGCCGCTCGGCAGGCTGCTGGAGCACCTCGCGGCGCTTCCGGGCGTCGCGCGGCTGCGCTATTCGACCAGCCATCCCCGCGATGTAGATGACAGTCTGATTGCAGCCCATCGCGATCTCGGCGCGCTGATGCCCTTCGTGCACCTGCCGGTGCAGTCGGGCTCGGACCGGATTTTGGCCGCCATGAACCGGAAACATACCGCCGATGATTATCGGCGTGTCGTCGACCGTTTCCGGTCCGCACGCCAAGACATTGCTTTCTCATCAGATTTCATCGTCGGCTTCCCGGGCGAGAGCGAGCAAGATTTTCTCGCGACCCTCGCGCTTGTCACGCAAATCGGCTACGCTGCTGCGTATTCGTTCAAATACTCCGCCCGGCCGGGAACGCCGGCCGCGGATATGCAGGAGACGGTGTCCCCCTCTGAGATGGACCAGCGATTGGAGCGGCTCCAGGAACTGATCGACAGCCAGCAATCGGCCTTCAACAAGGCTGCGATTGGCTCAACGGTCGATGTGCTGTTCGAGCGTCCGGCCCGCAGGGATGGCCAGATCGTCGGCCGGACCGCCTTCCTCCAGCCCGCGCATGTGATGGCCTCGCCCGACATCATCGGACAAATCCTGCCGGTCCGGATCGACAGCCTCGAACGCTACAGCTTCCTCGGCGAGCTCGCCATGGCGCACGAGCCCGCTTTATCGCCCATCGCCACTGGAGCCTGAACCCTTGCCCAAAAGCGCATCGGATTCGTCTTCTTCCATCGCTCCCAGCCGCAAATTTGACCGCGACATGCAGGTTCCGCCCGAGACCCAGGTCGTCATCGACTTCGACGACAACCGCGCCGCATCCGCGTTGGTCGGCCCTTACGGCCAGCATCTGGCACAGATCGAACGGCGGCTCGGTGTCGTCGTCGATTCCAAGGGCAATCACATCACCATCGGCGGCTCGCGTGACGGCTGCGATGCCGCGCGCCGCGTGCTGGAGACGCTCTACGCCCAGGCCGTGAAGGGACAGGACCTCGACCAGGGCGAGGTCGAGGGCGCGATCCGTGCCGTGATCGCGCAGGGCTCGCTGTTCGAGTTCGACGCCAAGTCAGCCAAATCCACCTTCGACAGCATCAATTTGCGCAAGCGCCCGGTGCGCGCGCGCACGGCGGCGCAGGATTCCTACATCCGCGCGCTGAAGCGCCACGAGCTGGTGTTCGGCATCGGCCCCGCCGGCACCGGCAAGACCTGGCTCGCGGTCGCGCATGCCGCGCAACTGTTCGAGCGCAAGGAAGTCGACAAGATCATCCTGTCCCGCCCGGCGGTGGAAGCCGGCGAGCGGCTCGGCTTTTTGCCCGGCGATCTCCGCGAGAAGGTCGATCCTTATCTTCGCCCGATCTACGACGCGCTCTATGACCTGATGGACGCGCGCATCGTCGAGCGCGCGCTGCAGACCGGCGAGATCGAGATCGCGCCGCTCGCCTTCATGCGCGGCCGCACGCTGACCAACGCGGCCATCATCCTGGACGAGGCGCAGAACACCACGTCGATGCAGATGAAGATGTTTTTGACCCGCCTCGGCGAGAATAGCCGCATGATCGTGACAGGCGATCCCTCGCAGATCGACTTGCCGAACGGCCAGACCTCGGGCCTCGCCGAGGCGACGCGCCTGCTGAGCGGCGTCGAAGGCATTGCGCAAGTTCATTTCAAGGCCGAAGACGTGATCCGCCACGAGCTCGTGGCGCGGATCGTCTCCGCCTACGAAGGGGCGCCGCAGCGGCCGGCCGCCGGTAAATCCTGACGAGGCAGCAACCGGACCATATGGGCGCGGACACGGCGCCCCTTCGTTCGGAACAAGGACAATGTCACACCCCAACCTTCCCATCACCGAGGTCCTCGTCGTCGCCGATTGCTGGCAGCGGGAGCCCGAATCCGAAGCCGTGATCCAGCGCGCCGTGGCGGCCGCCGCCGAGAATGTCGACGAAGACGTTGCGGAGGCGGAAGTGGCGGTAATGCTGACCGATGCTGCCGGCATCCGCACGCTGAACAGCAACTGGCGCGGCATCGACAAGCCGACCAACGTGCTGTCGTTTCCCGCGCTGCAGCCGGAAGGCGACTGGAAACCGGGCGATGCGCCGCGCATGCTGGGCGACATTGCGATCGCCTACGAGACCATGCGGCGCGAGGCGGACGAGGAACAAAAACCGTTCGATCATCATTTGAGCCATCTCGCCGTGCACGGTTTCCTGCATCTGGTCGGCTACGACCACGAAAACGAAGACGACGCCGAGGAAATGGAAGCGCTCGAACGAGAGATCCTGGCTCATCTCGGCATTCCCGATCCCTATGCCGACCGCCCAGGGACGCATTGAGATGCCGGATTCGGACCCGATTCACGACAATCCGCGCAACACGGCCAATTTACCGGTCGTGGTGACCTCAGGCGAGGTGATGCGCCCGACCGCGGAAGGCTGGCTGCTGCGTGCCATTCGCAGCCTGTTCGGCTGGAAGGCGGGTTCGGTACGCGACGACCTCCAGGTTGTGCTCGACGCCACGACGCCCGACGACACCGGCTTCTCGACGGTCGAGCGCACCATGCTGCGCAACATCCTCGGCCTGCACGAGCGTCGCATCGCCGATGTCATGGTGCATCGCGCCGACATCATCGCGGTCAAGCGCGACATCCCGCTCGGCGAGTTGATGGACCGCTTCGAGAGCGCCGGCCATTCGCGCCTTGTGGTCTACAACGAGACGCTCGACGATCCCGTCGGCATCGTCCATATCCGCGATCTGCTTGCCTTCATGACCGCGCGTGCGCGCGTGTCGGGGGTCACGAAAACCAAACGCAAGAAACCGCTGCCGGCCGGGCTCGATCTGCGTACGGTCGATCTCGCGCTGCCGCTCGAGGAAGCGCGCATCATCCGCAAGCTGCTCTACGTGCCGCCGTCGATGCGGGCGATCGACCTGCTCGCGCAGATGCAGGCCACCCGCATCCATCTGGCCCTGGTGGTCGACGAATATGGCGGCAGCGACGGGCTGGTCTCGCTCGAGGACATCGTCGAGCAGATCGTCGGCGAGATCGACGACGAGCATGACAGCGACGAGCCGCCCTCGATCGTGCGGCTGCCCGACAACGCCTTCATCGCGGATGCCCGCGCCAGCCTCGACGACGTCCGCACCGTGATCGGCGAAGATTTCGTCACCGGCGAGGCCGGCGAGGAAGTGGAGACGCTGGGCGGCTATCTCGTCAGTTTCGTCGGGCGCCTGCCGGTGCGCGGCGAGGTGATCTCGGGCCCCGGCCATTACGAGATCGAGGTGCTCGATGCCGATCCGCGCCGGGTCAAGCGGCTGCGGATCTCGACGCGGAAGGAGCGTCCCGCACCGCGCACCCAGCGCGAGAGCCGGCGCCGCGAGGCCGCGCCGGATGGCAGCCAGCCGGCGGCCAGCGACACCCCCACCCCGCCGCCAAGCGACGGGACCGGTCCGCAGTGAGCCCTTTCCAGCGATTTCGCCAGATCGCGCTTGCCATCATCCTGACCTGGGGATGGAAGCGCGCGCTCGTCGCGATGGCTGCCGGTGCGCTCTCGGTGCTGGCGCTGGCGCCGTTCAACGCCTTCCCGGTGCTTTTCATCACCTTTCCGGTGCTGGTCTGGCTGATCGACGGCGCCGGCGCGGGACGATATCGCGGCGTCCCCGCCGCAGCGCTGACCGGCTACTGGTTCGGACTCGGCTATTTCGTGCCCGGCCTCTACTGGATCGGCTACGCCTTCTTCGTCGACGCTGATGTATTCGCCTGGCTGACGCCGTTCGCCGTGCTGGGCCTGCCGGCCTATCTGTCCATCTTCACAGCAATGGGCTTTGCGCTTGCCCGCCTGCTCTGGACCAAGAACGCGACGCGCGTGCTTGCGCTCGCGGCAAGCCTCACCATCACCGAATGGCTGCGCGGTCATGCCCTGACCGGCTTTCCCTGGAACGCGTTCGGCTATGCGCTGTCCGAGCCGCTGCCGCTGGCACAAACGGCGTCGCTGATCGGCCTGTGGGGCATGACGTTCCTGACGGTTGCGATCTTCGCAAGCCCTGCGGCGCTGATCGACCGCACGCCCGATCGCCGCCTGGCGTGGCGCGCACCGGCCGCAGCCCTGGCGCTCCTGCTTGTCATGGGTATCTTCGGCGCGATCCGCCTGTCGCTGCATCCGACCACGATGGTCGCCGGCACCAAATTGCGCCTGATGCAGCCGGATCTCCAGCAGGACGCGAAATTCAACTACGCCGCCAAGGCGGAGGTGATGAAGAAATATCTGGCCTTGTCGGACCGCGCCTCCGGACCGCAATCGACCGGCGTGCGTGATGCCACCATCCTGATCTGGCCGGAATCCGCCTTTCCGTTCTTCCTCACTCGCGAAGCCGATGCGATGGCGCAAATCGCGGAGCTTCTGCCCAAGGGCACGGTGCTGATCACGGGCTCGGTCCGCGCGCCCGACCTGCCGCGGGGCACGCCGATCACCCGCGCCTATAATTCGATCTATGTGATCGATCACGACGGCAGCGTGCTCTCTATGTACGACAAGCTGCATTTGGTGCCGTTCGGCGAGTTTCTTCCCTACCAGGGTCTGATGGAGAAGCTCGGTTTCGAGCAACTCACGCGTGTGCGCGGCGGCTTCATTCCCGGCACCGTGCGGCATGCGCTGGCGGTACCCGGCGCGCCCTCCGCGCTGCCGCTGATCTGCTACGAAGCAATCTTTCCCGGCGAGGTGGCTGGACGCAATGAGCGTCCGGGCTGGATCGTGAACCTCACCAATGACGGCTGGTTCGGAATCTCGACCGGCCCCTACCAACACCTCGAACAGGCGCGGATGCGCGCGATCGAGCTCGGATTGCCGCTGGTTCGCTCCGCCAATACCGGCGTTTCCGCAGTGATCGATCCGGTGGGACGCATCGTCGCCAGCCTCGGTCTCGGGATCGAAGGCGTTTTGGATGCAAATCTGCCCGCCGCGATCCCGCCGACCATCTATGCGCGCGTGGGCGATGTCCCCGCGGCCATGCTCGTTGCGCTCGCCGTGTTTCTGGCGGTCCGCCGACGTGTTGCCAAGCGGCGCCCCTGATCACGCAGCCCCGGCCGATAACTTTTGACAACCGTAGTCCCACGGTTGACAGACTGCACGCGGCCTCCTCATTCTGCACCGGCTGCAAAAGACAGTGGGCATTGCTAAATTTCTCCGCAATGTTTTCCAATAACAGGGTCTGATTTTGACGTTGCTTACACCTGAGGCATTCCTGATTGCGCCGAAGGTGATGTTTGGAGGGCTGAGGAAATGTCGAAAGCGCCCAACCCTGTTGACAAATATGTCGGCAGTCGCGTGCGGATGCGCCGCATCATGTTGGGCATGAGCCAGGAAAAGCTCGGTGAAGCTTTGGGCCTGACTTTCCAACAAGTGCAGAAATACGAGAAGGGCACAAACCGGGTCGGCGCGAGCCGCATCCAGCAAATTGCCGAAATTCTCCAGGTGCCGGTGTCCTTCCTGTTCGAGGGCGGTCCGAGCGGCGTGGCGGGGCCGGACGGCTTCGCGGAAGGCGCATCGCCGTCTTACGTCTCGGATTTCCTCGCAACTTCCGAAGGACTCGCTTTGACCAAAGCGTTCACCCGAATCACGGATTCGAAGATGCGCCGCTCGATCGTCGATCTCGTCGAGCAGATCGCGGCCCGCGAAGGCCCCGACAAGCGCTGACGCACCATCTCAATCCGATTTGAGACCGCGTCAAATCTGGCCTATGTCGTCATTTGCGGCCGCGCTTTGATGCGCGTCTTCCTCGATGATGCGATTCAAAGGCACAGATGCGCTCATGGTCAGCTCCAATTGGTTCGATTCCCAAACTATTCTCGATGGCATCCGCCGCTGGGTGGAGGTCGAGACGCCAACGGACACGCCTGAACAGGTCAACAAGCTGGTCTCGATGGTCGCGGAGCAATACCGCGATCTCCCTGTTACGCTCGAGCGCATCGCCGGCGTCGATGGTTGCGGCGATCATCTCGTAGCGCGCTCGACCTGGGGCCAGGACCGGCCCGGCATCCTGGTGCTGAGCCACCTCGATACCGTTCATCCCATGGGATTCATCGAGCGCCTGCCGTTCAAGGTCGAAGGCGACAGCGCGTTCGGTCCCGGCATCTACGACATGAAGGGCGGCGCCTACATCGCCCACCACGCCTTTCGCGCGCTTTGCGCCACGGCCGATCGCTCGCCGCTCGGCATCACCCATCTGTTCACCTCCGACGAGGAGATCGGCAGCCCCACCTCTCGCGCACTCATCGAGACCGAAGGGCGCAAGGCGAAATACGTGCTGGTGACGGAGCCGGCCCGCGAGGGCGGCAAGATCGTCACCGGCCGCAAGGGCGTCGGGCGATTCGAAGTGTTCATCAAGGGCGTGCCCGCGCATGCCGGCACGCGGCCGCAGGATGGCCGCAGCGCGATCCGCGAGCTCGCCAACGTCATCCTGGCGTTGGAAGCGATGAACGATCTGGCGCGCGGCGTCACCGTCAATGTCGGCGTGGTGCGCGGCGGCACGCGGCCGAACGTGACGCCGGAAGAAGCCCATGCCGAAATCGATCTGCGTGTGCCGAGCTTCAAGGACGCGGATGAATTCGTCGGCAAGATCCTCGCCCTGACATCGAAGACGGATGGCGTCACCGTCAAGGTCACGGGCGGGCTCAATCGTCCGCCTTACGAGAAGAGCAATGCAGGCGCCTCGCTGTACGAACATGCAAAGACCGTTGCCACGGAGATCGGTTTCGAGCTGCTCGACGTTCACACCGGCGGCGGCTCGGACGGTAATTTCACCGCCGCCCACACCGCGACGCTCGACGGGCTCGGCGTCGACGGCAAGGGCGCGCACACCCATTACGAGCAGCTCTATGTCTCGTCGCTCGAACCGCGCGCGCGGCTGCTCCATCGCCTGTACCAGACGCTACGATGAGTGAGCGCAAATCAGATCCCGATCGCGAGGACAGCGAGCGCGCCTTCTTCGGACGCCGCAAGGGCCACAAGCTCAGGCAGCACCAAGCCGAGCTGATCGATCATCTGCTGCCGCGCCTTGCGCTCGCCATCGACCGCGAAGCACCGGCGGATGCCCGCGAGCTCTTCGGCCCCGCCGTCGACGATTTGCGGCTTGAGATCGGCTTCGGCGGCGGCGAGCATCTTGCGGCAGAAGCGCAAAACTTTGCCACAACCGGCTTCATCGGCTGCGAGCCTTACGTCAACGGCATGGCGAAGATCCTCGCGCAGATCGAGGCCGCCGAGATCGGCAACATCCGCCTGTTCGCAGGCGATGCCGCCGAGCTCCTGGCCTGGCTGCCGAAGGCTTCGCTGTCGCGGATCGACCTGATCCATCCCGATCCCTGGCCGAAACGGCGGCACTGGAAGCGGCGCTTCGTGCAGGACCGGACCATCGCCGCGATGGCGCGCGTGCTGAAAGCCGGCGGCGAATTTCGTTTCGTCTGCGACATCGACGATTATTGCGCCTGGACGCTGTCGCATCTGTCGCGTTCGCAGGACTTTGTCTGGCTCGCGGAGCGCGCCGATGATTTTCGCCTGCCGTGGGACGGATACACGATGACGCGCTACGGCCGAAAGGCCACGCGCGAAGGCCGCAAGGTGGCGTATCTGCGATTCAGGCGGGTCTAGATCGTCTGCCGGTTGCGCCAGAAATTCACGACGCGCTCTGCGGTCGTCGGCATCAGCCGAGTAAAGTTCGCGCGCGCCTGCTCAAGGTCGGCATCGGCTGGCGTGCGATTCGGGCCGTACCACATCAGGATCAGCTCCCGCACCGTCGGCCAGCTGACATTCAGCACACGTGCCAGAACCAGAATTGGATCGTAGCGGTCACCCGTGATCAGGCGGTCGAGGACAGAGAGGCGGACGCCGGACATCGCCGAGAGCGACGCGATCGCCTCCTCGTATTTGTGGGCCTTCGCGAAGCCAAACAGCGCGCTCTCGCCAAGATGGCCCCCGCGATGCAAGGCCAGAATCGTACGTTGCGCTCCCGAGAAGTCGCGACGCGGGCCCGGCGGCAGCGTGGCTTCCTCGATGGCCGCCATGGCGCGCTTGATCTCGACCTGGCGCACGGGATTGACCACGCTCGAGAGGCGACGGCGGATGACGTCGAGCGTACCGTCAAGAAGCTGTTTCAGGTTCTCGCCCGAAAGATCGCTACGCTGGCCGATCCTGAGGGTCAGCACGCCATCCTGCGCGGCACGCTTGATCAACTCGGAATAGCTGCCAGGCGAGAACTCCGCGCCGGAATTGCCGGCGGCGCGGCGCACCACGTCGCGATCGCCGCGCTCGACCAGCACGTCGGTGATGACAGCCGACAGCGTGGGGCGCTCGCTCATCGCCAGCAGATGGCCCTGGCCCTTCAGTCGCGCGATCTCGACGAGAGCATCGTCGTCGAGCACGGGGGAATGGCGCAGCACGGGACCCGCCACCGCGATTTCGTTTTCGCGCGCGAGCTGACTCACGAGATGCCGGGGCGCGTTGCTCAGGCGTGAGAAGCGTTCGGCGAGATCGACGCGCGAGGCAAGCTCGGCATGCGGGACGAGATCGATCAGCAGATTGTCGAAGAGATCGATGACATCGGGACGGAGGTTCTCGGCGTCCTGAAAGAACAATTGGGAGATGGCGTGCGCGATCTCGCCGCGACGCCGCGGGTCGCCGCGTTTGACGATATCGTCCAGTCCGGGAATGAGCGACGTGGCAACGGTCATGAAAACGCAAACTCGTACGGGGCACGCCGCGGGTGCGCCCTTGGTCCAAGCCGCCCCACAAGCAGGGAATTTAGGCCTCGGAGGTGAAGGAAGCGTTGCGCGGGGCCGCAGGCAGGGCGCAAAAAGCCCAGCCTGCCCTGCATGGGCCTTGTCCGGGAAGACGGAAAGGGCTATATCAGCGCCAATTCATCTTCTCATACGATCCGCGTAGTGAGAGTGGGCCCGAAAGGACCCGCTCTTTTTTATTACCTGAACGCGGCTTGGTGGAAGATGTGCGGCCCGGCGATCTGTCGGGAGAGTTCCGAAGCGAGCTTTGAGATCTTAAACCAAGCCTTAACCATATCGAGCGCCTTGACCTCTGACATGACCGAACCGAACCCTGGTTCCACGGATGCCGAATTGCTGGCCGAGCCGAGGCTCGTAGTCGAGCCGGGCGTGGCGGCACGGGTGTCCGCGGTCGCCGGACCGGTGCTCGAAGGCATGGGCTACCGCCTGGTGCGGATCCGTATTTCCGGGGAATCCGGCTGCACGGTGCAGGTTATGGCCGAGCGGCCGGACGGTTCCATGCAGATCGAGGATTGCGAGGCGATCTCGCGGGCGCTGTCGCCCGTGCTCGACGTCGCCGATCCCGTCGATCGCGCCTATCGGCTGGAAATCTCCTCACCGGGGATCGACCGCCCGCTGGTGCGCCGCTCCGATTTCGAGCGTTATGTCGGCCATCTGGTGAAGGTCGAGATGGCGGTCGCCCATGAGGGCCGAAAGCGGTTCCGCGGCACGATCGGCCCCGTCGAAGGCGACCGCGTGCATCTGCATCGCGACGACGTCAAGGCGGGCGAGGCTGCCGAGGTTCTCCTGACGATGGAGGACATTGCAGAGGCGCGGCTGGTGCTGACCGACGAGCTGATCGCTGAATCCATGCGCCGCGGCAAGGCCCAGGCACGCGAAATGCGCCGCAATCTCGGCCTCGAGCCGCCGGCGGCGCCGCACGCCAGCATCAGCGAAAAAACGACCAAGAACACCAAGCCGACCAAGAAGCCGGCGCCGGCCACGACGAAAAAGCCGGCTCCGACCAATACCAAGAAACATCGCCTGGCCGCCGAACGCGCGCGGCGGGGCGAGATCGATCCTGACGAAGGAGACTAGCCATGGCAGTCAGCGCCAATCGACTTGAATTGCTTCAGATCGCCGACGCCGTTGCGCGCGAGAAATCGATCGACCGCGGCATCGTCATCGCGGCGATGGAGGATGCCATCGCCAAGGCGGCGCGGGCCCGTTACGGCAGCGAGACCGACGTTCACGCCGAGATCGACCCGAAGAAGGGCGAGCTTCGGCTGTCGCGCCACATGCTGGTGGTCGAGACGGTCGAAAACCATTCGAACCAGATCTCGCTGGTGGATGCGCAGCGCGCCAATCCCGGTGCCCAGGTCGGCGACACCATCGCCGACACCCTGCCGCCGCTGGAATATGGCCGCATCGCCGCGCAGTCGGCCAAGCAGGTGATCGTGCAAAAGGTGCGCGAAGCTGAGCGCGACCGGCAATATATGGAATTCAAGGACCGCATCGGCGACATCGTCAACGGCGTCGTCAAGCGCGTCGAATACGGCAGCGTCATCGTCGATCTCGGCCGCGGCGAGGCCATCATCCGCCGCGACGAGATGCTACCGCGCGAAGTGTTCCGCAACGGCGACCGCGTCCGCGCCTACATCTTCGACGTCCGCCGCGAGACCCGCGGGCCGCAGATCTTCCTCTCCCGCACCCATCCGCAGTTCATGGCAAAACTGTTCGCGCAGGAAGTGCCCGAGATCTATGACGGCATCGTCGAGATCAAGGCGGTTGCCCGCGATCCAGGCTCGCGCGCGAAAATCGGCGTGATTTCCCGTGATTCCTCGGTCGATCCGGTCGGCGCCTGCGTCGGTATGCGCGGTTCGCGCGTGCAGGCGGTGGTGAACGAATTGCAGGGCGAGAAGATCGACATCATCCCCTGGTCGCCCGACATCGCGACCTTCGTGGTCAACGCGCTGGCGCCGGCCGAAGTCTCCAAGGTCGTCATCGACGAAGACCGCGAGCGCATCGAGGTCGTCGTGCCCGACACCAACAACCAGCTCTCGCTGGCGATCGGCCGCCGCGGCCAGAATGTGCGACTGGCCTCGCAGCTCACCGGCTGGGACATCGATATCCTGACCGAGCAGGAGGAATCGGAGCGCCGCCAGGCCGATTTCGAGAACTCCACCCGCGTCTTCATGGAATCTCTCAATGTCGACGAAGTGGTCGGCCAATTGCTGGCGTCGGAAGGCTTCACGTCGGTCGAGGAACTCGCGATGGTGGACGTCAAGGAACTCGCCGGCATCGAAGGTTTCGACGAGGAGACCGCGCAGGAACTCCAGAACCGCGCCCGTGAATATCTCGAACAGCTGGAAGCCGAGCTCGAGGCCAGGCGCAAGGAGCTCGGCGTCGAGGACGCCGTCAAGGACGTGCCCGGCGTCACCTCGAAGATGCTGGTGAAGTTCGGCGAGAACGACATCAAGACGGTCGACGACCTCGCCGGTTGCGCCACGGACGATCTGGTCGGCTGGACCGAGCGCAAGGAAGGCGGCGAACAGACCAAATATCCGGGCGCGCTCGATGGCCTCGATATCTCCCGTGACGATGCTGAAGCGATGATCATGCAGGCCCGCGTCAAGGCCGGCTGGATCACCGAGGCCGATCTCGCCAAGCCCGCCGAAGAGGCCGAGGCGACCGAAGATCAGCCGGCTTAGGGCGAAGGAGGATGTCACCCGGATGCTCGCCGATACTGACCCCGAACTCGACCATGGACCGCGGACCGAAAGGTCCGCGACCATGCGGATGTGTGCGGTCAGCCGCGAGGTCCGGCCGATCGACGAGCTGATCCGCTTCGTCGTCTCGCCCCAAGGGCACATAGTTCCCGATCTCAAGCGCAAGCTGCCCGGACGCGGCATGTGGGTCACCGCCTCGCGCGAGGTGGTTGCGGAAGCCGTTCGGCGTCACCATTTTACGAAAGCCTTCAAGCGCGAGCTGCGCATTCCTCAGACGCTTCCCGCCGACCTCGAGGCGCTCCTGGTCCGGAGCGTGGTCGAAGCCCTTGGGATTGCGGCCAAGGCGCGCCAGATCGTCGCCGGTTTCGGCAAGGTCGAAAGCGCGCTTCGGGAAGGTACGGTCGAGGTCCTGATCCATGCCAGCGACGGGGCCGCGGACGGAATCCGCAAATTGGACATGCTGGCGCGTCAAAATGAGGGAAATCGCGGCGCCAAGCCGCCGATTCCCGTCGTCACCGCACTAAAATCGACAGAATTGGATTTGGCACTTACCCGGTCAAATGTGATACATGCTGCCCTGCTCGCGGGCCCGGCGAGCAAGTCATTCCTGTCACGTAGCCAGATGCTGGTCCGATACCGGATGGCGGACGCTGACAGGACTGCCGAAAAGCCCGGCCAGGATTTCTGAGAGACAACGACCACCCGATAGCACGGTGCGGCAACGCACAAGACAACAAGATCAGGATTAGGACTGCTTAATGGTTGATACCAAGACCCCTGGCGACAAGAAGCTGAGCGTTCCGAGCAAGACGCTATCGCTCAAGCCGCGCGTCGAAACGGGCACCGTGCGCCAGAGCTTCAGTCATGGCCGTAGCAAGCAGGTCGTGGTCGAGAAGCGTGGCAAGCGCCGTGTCGACGGCAGCCCCGAGCCGCAGGTGGCCGAGGTGGCGAAGCCCGCGCCGGCCGCCGCCGCGCCCAAGCCTGCTCCGGCCCGCCCCGCGCCGCCGCGCAACGCCGGCTCCGGCGTGGTGCTGCGCACGCTGACCGAGGACGAACGTTCCGCCCGCGCCAGCGCGCTGGCCGATGCCAAGGTGCGCGAAGTCGAAGAGCGCCGCCATGCCGAGGAAGAGGCCCAGCGCCGCGCGGTCCGCGAAAGCGCCGAGCGTGCCGATCGCGAGGCCGCCGAGGCCCGCCGCAAGGCCGAGGAGGAGCGTCACCGCCACGAAGAGGAAGCCAAGCGGAAGGCCGAAACCGAGGCCAAGAAGCGTTTTGGCGAAGGCGAGCAGCCGCAATCCGCGGCGCGCCCTGCAACGGCGACCTCGGCCGCTCCTGCAGCGCGGCCCGGAGCGCCGATGGCGCGCCCCGGTACAACCACCACGGCACGCCCGGGAACAACGACCGCGCGGCCCGGAACGACCACGCAGCGGCCGGGAGGCCCGGTGGGCCGCGCCCCCGCTGTCGCAGCCGGACCGGACGAGGACGAGGGTCCGCGCCAGATCCGTCGCGGCCCCGGCGGCGCTGCGCGGCCTGTGGTCGCTCCCAAGCCCACCCACAAGCCCGGCCCGCAGAAGGAGCGCGGCCGCCTGACGGTCGTCACCGCCTTCAATGCCGACGACGTCCGCGAGCGCTCGATCGCCTCGTTCCGCCGCCGCACCCAGCGCCTGAAGGGCCATGCCGCGAACGAGCCGAAGGAAAAGCTCATCCGCGAGGTGGTCATTCCGGAAGCGATCACCATCCAGGAGCTCGCCAACCGCATGTCGGAGCGCGCGGTGGAAATCATCCGCATGCTGATGAAGCAGGGCGCGATCCACAAGATCACCGACGTGATCGATGCCGACACTGCGCAACTGATCGCCGAGGAGCTTGGTCACACCGTCAAGCGCGTTGCCGCGTCCGACGTTGAAGAAGGCCTGTTCGACGCCATTGATGATTCCACCGACACCGAGCCGCGCTCGCCGGTGGTGACCGTGATGGGTCACGTCGACCACGGCAAGACCTCGCTGCTCGACGCGCTCCGTCATGCCAATGTCGTCTCCGGCGAAGCCGGCGGCATCACCCAGCATATCGGCGCCTATCAGGTGCTGTCGCCCGAAAGCGGCAAGAAGATCACCTTCATCGACACGCCCGGCCACGCCGCGTTCACCGCGATGCGCGCCCGCGGCGCCAAGGTCACCGACATCGTCGTGCTGGTGGTTGCGGCCGACGACGGCGTGATGCCGCAGACGATCGAAGCCATCAACCACGCCAAGGCGGCGCGGGTGCCGATCATTGTTGCGATCAACAAGATCGACAAGCCCGACGCCAAGCCCGAGCGCGTGCGCACCGAGCTGCTCCAGCACGAGGTGCAGGTGGAATCCTTCGGCGGCGAAGTCGTCGACGTCGAAGTGTCGGCGAAGAACAAGACCAATCTCGACAAGCTGCTCGAGATGATCGCGCTCCAGGCCGACATCCTCGACCTCAAGACCAATTCGGATCGTCCGGCCGAAGGCACCGTGATCGAAGCCAAGCTCGATCGTGGCCGCGGTCCGGTCGCGACCGTTCTGGTCCAGCGCGGCACGCTCCGTGTCGGTGACATCATCGTCGCCGGCGCTGAAATGGGCCGCGTCCGCGCGCTGATCTCGGATCAGGGCGAGACGGTGCAGGAGGCAGGTCCGTCAGTGCCGGTCGAGGTGCTCGGCTTCAACGGTCCGCCGGAAGCCGGCGATCGTCTCGCCGTGGTCGAGAACGAAGCCCGCGCCCGCCAGGTCACCAGCTACCGCGCGCACCAGAAGCGCGAGAACGCGGCTGCCTCGATCTCCGGCATGCGCGGCTCGCTCGAGCAGATGATGTCGCAGCTGAAGACGGCGGGCCGCAAGGAATTCCCGCTGATCATCAAGGCCGACGTGCAGGGCTCGCTGGAAGCGATCCTCGGCTCGCTGGAGAAGCTCGGCACCGACGAAGTCGCCGCGCGTATCCTGCATGCCGGTGTCGGCGGCATCTCGGAATCGGACGTGACGCTCGCGGAAGGCTTCAACGCCGCGATCATCGGCTTCTCGGTTCGTGCGAACAAGGAGGCCGCTGCGGCCGCCAAGCGCAACGGCATCGAGATCCGCTACTACAACATCATCTACGACCTCGTGGACGACGTGAAGAAGGCCATGAGCGGCCTGCTCGCGCCGACCCTGCGGGAAACCATGCTCGGCAATGCCGCGATCCTGGAGATCTTCAACATCTCCAAGGTCGGCAAGGTCGCTGGCTGCCGCGTCACCGACGGCACCGTGGAACGTGGCGCCAATGTGCGTCTGATCCGCGACAACGTCGTCGTGCACGAAGGCAAGCTGTCGACGCTGAAGCGCTTCAAGGACGAAGTGAAGGAAGTCCAGTCCGGCCAGGAATGCGGCATGGCCTTCGAGAACTATCACGACATGCGCGCCGGTGACGTCATCGAGTGTTACCGCGTGGAGACGATCCAGCGCTCCCTGTAAGTCCAAATCTTACCGAAGCGCCTGGATCTTTTTGAACTGAATTGCGGGAGTGCGATGGCCGGATTTTTTCCGGCCATCCACCCCTCTTCGTTTCAGCAAGACAAATGACAATGCCCGTGTCCCAAAAGCGGGCATGACGAGGTGATTTTCAGACCATGCCCCGCCATCATCAGAAAAAGAGTTCCGCGTCCGGCGGCTCGCAACGTCAGTTGCGGGTCGGCGAGCAGGTTCGCCATGCGATAGCCGAGATTCTGGCGCAAGGCAGCGTGCATGATGCTGACCTCGAAGGCCACATCATCACCGTGCCGGAGGTGCGGATGTCGCCCGACCTGAAGCTCGCAACAGTCTATGTGATGCCGCTCGGTGGCCGCGACACCGAGATCGTTCTCACTGCGCTCGAGCGCAACAAGAAATTCCTGCGCGGCGAGGTCGCGCGGCGCGTTAACCTGAAATTTGCACCTGACCTTCGCTTCCGCGTCGACGAACGATTCGACGAAGCGGAACGGATCGAGAAGCTTTTGCGAACACCCGCGGTGCAGAAGGACCTGGAACAGGATCCGGATTCGGATCGGGAAGAAGAACGATGACCATGGACCCGGCTCACGGCACGATCGGCGGCGAAGAGGCCGATCAGCTCGACGTGCAGAAAAATAATTTTGCGGACATGAGCGGCAATTCTCAGCCGCATCAGGAGCCGCGCCGCGTCAACAACGATCCGCGCGCCAACAAGCAGAAGGGCAACCAGCCGCGCCGCGACCGCCGCGACGTCCACGGCTGGGTCGTGCTCGACAAGCCGATCGGCATGACCTCGACGCAGGCCGTTGCTGTGCTCAAGCGCCTGTTCAACGCTAAACGCGCCGGCCATGCCGGCACGCTCGATCCGCTCGCCTCCGGCGGCCTGCCGATCGCGCTCGGCGAGGCCACCAAGACCGTCCCCTTCGTCATGGACGGCCGCAAGCGCTACCGGTTCACGGTGTGCTGGGGCGAGGAGCGCGACACCGACGACATCGAGGGCCGGGCGACCGCAACCTCGGACGAGCGCCCGACCCGGGAGGCCATCGAGGCCCTGCTGCCTCGTTTCACCGGGGTGATCCAGCAGATCCCGCCGCGCTATTCCGCGATCAAGGTCCAGGGCGAGCGCGCCTACGACCTCGCCCGCGACGGCGAGATCGTGGAACTGGCCCCCCGGCCGGTCGAAATTCACCGCTTAAGCCTTGTAGATCAACCGGATAGCGACCGGGCGGTGTTCGAGGCGGAGTGCGGCAAGGGCACCTATGTCCGCGCGCTGGCCCGCGATATGGGCCGGATTCTCGGCACTTACGGCCATATCTGCGCGCTGCGGCGGACCCTGGTCGGCCCATTTGGCGAGAACGACATGATTCCGCTGGATCAGTTGGAGGCTTTGTGCGATAGAGCCGCGTCCGGCGAGGGTAGCCTCGCCGACGCGCTTATGCCCGTTGAGACCGCGCTGGACGACATCCCGGCACTGGCCGTCACTCGGGCTGATGCGGCAAGGCTCCATCGGGGCCAAGCCGTTTTGTTGCGCGGACGGGATGCGCCCACTTGTAGCGGCACAGTCTATGTCACGGTGGCAGGCCGGCTTCTCGCGCTTGCCGAAGTCGGCAATGGCGAAATCATCCCCAAGCGTGTGTTCAACCTGACCGGCCTGACTGCCAGCGCCGATCGCAACGAGAGAAATTGACCGATGTCGATTGCCGCAGAACGCAAAGCGGAAGTCATCAAGACGAATGCCAACAAGGCCGGCGATACCGGCTCGCCAGAGGTTCAGGTCGCGATCCTGTCGGAACGCATCGCCAACCTCACCAACCATTTCAAGACCCACGTGAAGGATAACCATTCGCGTCGCGGCCTCTTGAAGCTGGTCTCGACCCGCCGCTCGCTCCTCGATTATGTGAAGAAGAAGGACGAGGCGCGTTACAAGGCGCTGCTCGAGAAGCACAACATTCGTCGTTAAGAGTTCTTGCGCGCGCCAACCGGCGCGCGTTTTCGCGCGTGATTTCGAACGAAAGCGTTTGTTTAAAGGTTTTTCGTCGAGGCTGCGTGCGCGTCGGATGCGAGCCGTTGACGGCGAGCGTCCGGGCATGATGGGCGAACACCGCGCTTCGGTGTTCGCGTTCGTGCCGACTGACAGTCCAGCAGCAATCCGGCGGCTGGGCACAACGGGCAAGGCGCCCGTATGACCCGAAGGGATGGACGCCATCCGAAATCCAAAAACCATGGCAGGATCGCAGGACGCTGATCGCCCGCTTCGATCAACGTCCCGCAATCTTGCGCATGGTTTTTGTTTTTCGACCCGTCCTTCTTTCGAGAACCCATGAAAGAAGACCTCTATGTTCAATAAGCATTCAGTCGAGATCGACTGGGGTGGACGCCCTCTCAAGCTCGAAACCGGCAAGATCGCCCGCCAGGCCGACGGCGCCGTCGTCGCGACCTACGGCGAGACCGTGGTGCTCGCCACCGTCGTTGCCGCGAAGTCGCCGCGCGAAGGCGTCGACTTCCTGCCGCTGACCGTCGACTACCAGGAGAAGACCTACGCAGCCGGCCGCATTCCCGGCGGCTATTTCAAGCGCGAGGGTCGTCCGACCGAGAAGGAAACGCTGGTCTCCCGCCTGATCGACCGTCCGATCCGTCCGCTGTTCGTCGACGGCTGGCGCAACGAGACCCAGGTGATCGTCACCGTGCTCTCGCACGACATGGAGAACGATCCCGATATCGTCGCGCTGGTGGCCTCGTCGGCTGCGCTGACCCTGTCGGGCGCTCCCTTCAAGGGCCCGATCGGCGCCGCGCGCGTCGGCTTCGCCAATGACGAGTTCATCCTCAACCCGACGCTCGACGAGATGGTCGACACCCAGCTCGACCTCGTCGTCGCCGGCACCGCAGACGCCGTGCTGATGGTCGAATCGGAAGCCAAGGAGCTGAACGAAGAGATCATGCTCGGCGCCGTGATGTTCGGTCACCGCCACTTCCAGCCGGTGATCAACGCGATCATCGAGCTCGCCGAAAAGGCCGCGAAGGAGCCGCGCGAGGTCACCACGATCGACAATTCGGCGCTCGAAAAGGAAATGCTCGGCATGGTCGAGCAGGAACTGCGCGCCGCCTACGCCATTCCGGTCAAGCAGGATCGCTACGCCGCGGTCGGCAAGGTCAAGGAAAAGGTGATCGCGCACTACTTCCCGGAAGGCCAGGAGCCGAAATACGACAAGCTGCGCATCGGCGGCGTGTTCAAGGAGCTCGAAGCCAAGATCGTTCGCTGGAACATCCTCGACACCGGCAAGCGCATCGACGGCCGCGATTCCAAGACCGTGCGCAACATCGTCGCAGAAGTCGGCGTGCTGCCCCGCGCCCACGGCTCGGCCCTGTTCACCCGCGGCGAGACCCAGGCGCTGGTCGTGACCACGCTCGGCACCGGCGAGGACGAGCAGTACATCGACGCGCTGTCGGGAACGTACAAAGAGACGTTCCTGCTGCACTACAACTTCCCTCCCTACTCGGTCGGTGAGACCGGCCGCCTCGGCGGCACCAAGCGCCGCGAGATCGGCCACGGCAAGCTCGCGTGGCGCGCGATCCACCCGGTGCTGCCGCCGCACCACGAATTCCCCTACACCACGCGCGTGGTATCGGAGATCACCGAATCCAACGGCTCCTCGTCGATGGCTTCGGTCTGCGGCGCCTCACTCGCGCTGATGGACGCCGGCGTGCCGTTGAAGCGGCCGACCGCGGGCATCGCGATGGGCCTGATTCTCGAAGACAAGCGCTTCGCGGTTCTCTCGGACATCCTCGGTGACGAGGACCATCTCGGCGACATGGACTTCAAGGTCGCCGGTACCGAGCAGGGCATCACCTCGCTCCAGATGGACATCAAGATCGAGGGCATCACCGAGGAGATCATGAAGGTCGCGCTCGGCCAGGCCAAGGATGGGCGTATCTACATCCTCGGCGAGATGTCGAAGGCGCTGACCAACGCCCGTGCCGAGCTCGGCGAATACGCGCCGCGCATCGAGACCTTCAAGATCGCCACCGACAAGATCCGCGAAGTGATCGGCACCGGCGGCAAGGTGATCCGCGAGATCGTCGAGAAGACCGGCGCCAAGGTCAACATCGAGGACGACGGCACCGTGAAGGTCGCCTCCAACGACGGCGAGGCCATGAAGGCCGCGATCAAGTGGATCAAGTCGATCGCCTCCGATCCGGAAGTCGGCCAGATCTATGACGGCACCGTCGTCAAGGTGATGGAGTTCGGCGCTTTCGTGAACTTCTTCGGCTCCAAGGACGGTCTCGTCCACATCAGCCAGCTCGCCTCGGCGCGCGTGCAGAAGACCTCCGATGTCGTCAAGGAAGGCGACAAGGTCAAGGTCAAGCTGCTCGGCTTCGACGACCGCGGCAAGACCCGCCTGTCGATGAAGGTGGTCGACCAGGAGACCGGCGAAGACCTCGAGGGCAAGGGCGAGAGCCAGCAGCCCGCGCGCGAAGCAGCCGGCGAGTAAATCTCGCTACCTGCCAGACACACGAAGGGCGGCCTCGCGGCCGCCCTTTTTGTTTGTCGCGTGCTGAGCTTTGGAATCAAGCCGCGATGTCGTAGCGGTCGAGGTTCATCACCTTGGTCCAGGCCTTGGCGAAGTCCTTGACGAACTGCTCCTTGGAATCCGACGTGGCATAGACCTCCGCGTATGCGCGAAGCTGCGAGTGTGCGCCGAAGATCAGGTCGACGCGCGTGCCGGTCCACTTGACCGCGTTGGTCTTGCGGTCGCGGGCCTCATAGGTGCCGTCGGTGCCGGCCGGCGTCCACTGCGTGCTCATGTCGAGCAGGTTGACGAAGAAGTCGTTGCTCAGCGTTCCCACCTTCGAGGTGAGGACGCCGTTCTTCGAACCGTTCGCATTGGCACCGAGTACGCGCAGACCGCCGACGAGCACCGTCATCTCCGGACCGGTAAGCCGGAGCAGCTGCGCACGATCGACCAGAGCTTCCTCGGGCATCATGAACTGCTGCCGCTTGCCGATGAAGTTGCGGAAGCCATCGGCCCGCGGCTCCAGCGGAGCAAACGAAGCGGCGTCGGTCTGCTCCTGCGAGGCATCCATGCGGCCCGGCGTGAAGCCGACCTTGACGTCGACGCCGGCATCCTTCGCGGCCTTCTCGACCGCGGCAGTGCCGCCGAGCACGATGAGGTCCGCGAGCGAGACCTTCTTCGCGCCTGACGACGCGTTGAAGTCCTTCTGGATCGCTTCGAGCTTGCTCAGGACCTTCGAGAGCTGAGCCGGCTCGTTCACCTCCCAATCCTTCTGCGGGGCGAGGCGAATGCGCGCGCCGTTGGCGCCGCCACGCTTGTCCGAGCCGCGGAACGTCGAGGCCGACGCCCAGGCGGTCGAGACCAGCTCCGAGACCGACAGGCCCGAAGCCAGGATCTTGGTCTTCAGCGAGGCGATATCCTGCTCGCTGGCGAGCTCGTGATTCACCGCCGGGATCGGATCCTGCCAGATCAGCGTTTCCTTCGGCACCAAGGGGCCGAGATAGCGTTGGATCGGGCCCATGTCGCGATGGGTGAGCTTGAACCAGGCGCGGGCAAAGGCATCCGCGAACTGATCGGGATTCTCCAGGAAGCGGCGCGAGATCTTCTCATAGGCCGGATCCATACGCAGCGAGAGATCGGTCGTCAGCATCGTCGGCCGATGCTTCTTGGACTTGTCGAAGGCGTCGGGAATGATCGCCTCGGCGCCCTTCGCCGTCCACTGCTGCGCACCGCCCGGGCTCTTCGTCAGCTCCCATTCGTACTTGAACAGGTTCTCGAAGAAGTTGTTGCTCCACTTCGTCGGCGTCGTCGTCCAGGTCACCTCGAGGCCGCTGGTGATGGAATCGCCGCCAATGCCCGAAGCGTGCTTGCTCTTCCAGCCGAGGCCCTGATCCTCGAGCGCGCCCGCTTCCGGCTCCGGTCCGACCAGCGACGGATCGCCGGCACCATGGGTCTTGCCGAAGGTGTGGCCGCCGGCAATCAGCGCGACGGTTTCCTCGTCGTTCATCGCCATGCGGGCGAACGTCTCGCGGATGTCCTTTGCCGCGGCGATCGGATCCGGCTTGCCGTTCGGGCCTTCTGGATTGACGTAGATGAGGCCCATCTGCACCGCGCCGAGCGGCTCGGCGAGCTGACGTTCGCCGCTGTAGCGCTCATCGCCCAGCCACGTGCCTTCGGGACCCCAATAGAGCTCTTCCGGCTCCCACACGTCGGCGCGGCCACCGGCGAAGCCGAAGGTCTTGAAGCCCATCGACTCCAGCGCGACGTTGCCGGCCAGCACCATCAAATCGGCCCAGGAAATCTTGCGGCCGTATTTCTGCTTGATCGGCCAGAGCAGACGGCGTGCCTTGTCGAGGTTGGCGTTGTCGGGCCAGCTGTTGAGCGGCGCGAAACGCTGCTGTCCGGCGCCGGCGCCACCGCGACCGTCGGTGGTGCGATAGGTGCCCGCGCTGTGCCAGGCCATGCGGATCATCAGGCCGCCGTAGTGACCGAAGTCGGCGGGCCACCATTCCTGCGATTCGGTCATCAGAGCGGTCAGGTCCTTTATGACCGCGTTCAGGTCGAGCGACTTGAACTCCTTGGCGTAGTCGAAGTCCTTGTCCATCGGGTCGGACTTGGCCGAATTCTTGTGCAGCATCTCGATGCTGAGCTGGGTCGGCCACCAATCGCGGTTCGCCGGCACACGTTTTCCACCCGAAAACGGGCACTTTGAAGTGTCGTCCATGAATACCTCCTCTGGTGGCGTCGAACTCGCGCCATTGACCAGGTAGAAGCACTCTAAGCTTCACGTTCGATCAGGGGAAGTTGACTTTAATGATCGCAGCGATAAGATTTTCTGATGCTAAATCTCACGCTGCGCCAGCTCCGGTATTTTGACGCCCTGGCGCGTCACAGTCATTTCGGCCGCGCGGCTGAGTCCTGTTCGATCTCGCAGCCGGCCCTGTCAATGCAGATCAAGGAGCTGGAGGAGGCGCTCGGCGGCCTGCTGCTGGAGCGCAGCGCTCGGCAGGTGGCGCTGACCCGATTTGGCGAGGAGCTCGCGCAGCGCGTCCGCGACATTTTGCGCTCGGTCGACGAACTCGGCGATTTCGCCCGCGCCTCGCAGGACCGGTTCTCCGGACGGCTGCGCATCGGCATGATTCCGACGATCGCGCCCTATCTGCTGCCGACGATCACCAAGAATTTGACGCGCATGCATCCGGAGCTCGACATCCGCGTGCGCGAGACGATGACGCCGCGGCTGATCCAGGAACTGGTGGAAGGCCGACTCGATACCGCGATCGTTGCGCTCCCGGTGTCGGAGCCCTCGCTCACCGAGGTCGCCCTGTTCGAGGAAAAATTCCTGCTGGTGCGGCCGAGCGCGGACGAGGGAACGCCGGCACCGTCGCGGGAGATGATGCGCGAGATGCGGCTGCTGCTGCTCGAGGAGGGGCACTGCTTCCGCGATCAGGCGCTGTCATTCTGCAACATGCAATCGGCGCCGCCGCGCGAGATGCTGGATGCCAATTCGCTGTCGACGCTGGTCCAGATGGTCAGCGCCGGCATCGGCGTCACCTTGATCCCAGAGATGGCCGTGTCGGTGGAGACGCGATCGGCCTCGGTCTCGCTCGCGCGCTTCCGCGACCCGCAGCCGTCACGCACCATCGGCATGGTCTGGCGCAAGACCAGCCCGCTGGCGCGGCAACTCCTGCAAATCTCCGAGGTGGTGTGCCTGTCGGCGGGCAAGGTGCGCGCGCGCCCATCCGTGCGCAGCAAACCGATTTGAGGCCTCGATGTCGCATCCCATCATCCGCCCGGCCCGCGCGGACGAATACGACGAGATCGGCCGCGTCTGGATGGAGAGCTGGGTCTCGACCGGCCTCGGCGAGACGAGTGAATTCCTGCTGGCAAACCTGCGTGCGCGCATCCGGCGCGAGATCGAGGACGGCTGGAGCCTGTTCGTCGCCGACGACGACGGCACGATCGGCGCAATGCTGGCGCTGCATTTGCCAAAACTCTATCTCGACATGCTGTTCGTCGCCCCCGCCTATCAGGGCCAATCGCTCGGCCGCCAATTGCTCGCCTTCACGCGCACGCAAATGCCTGATGAGATGTACCTGCGCTGCGTCCGCGAGAACGAAAAAGCCTGGCGCTGGTACGAGCGCGAGGGCTTTGTGTTCGAGAAGCAGGAGATCGAGCCCTCGAACGGGTTCATGATGAAGTATTATCGGTGGACGGAAAAAGGAAAAGCCCGATGATCAAGCTCTACTGGTCGCCCCGCTCGCGCTTGTTCACGACGCTTTGGCTGATGGAAGAGAGTGGCCTGCCCTATGAGCCCGTGCTGACCGAGATCTCGACCGCCGCGCAGAAGGCGCCGGACTATCTGAAGGTGAATCCGATGGGCAAGGTTCCGGCGCGCCCGGCCTTCGATGCCTATCTCGCGCGCTGCATGGCGCGGCCGGCGTTCCAGCGCGCGGAGAAGATCGCGGCGAGCTAGTCTTCCGCTTTCATATCATCCGGCCTCGGCATCAGGACGATGTTGTAGCCTGAATCGACATAGTGGATCTCGCCAGTCACGCCGCCGGAGAGATCCGACAGCAGATACAGCGCCGAGCCGCCGAGCTCATCGAGCGTGACGCCGCGGCGGAGTGGGGAATGCTTCTGCATGAAGGCGAACATCGCGCGCGCCTCGCCGATGCCCGAGCCCGCGAGCGTGCGGATGGGCCCGGCGGAGATCGCATTGACACGGATGCCGCGCGGCCCGAAGTCCGAGGCGAGATAGCGCACCGAGGCTTCCAGCGCCGCCTTGGCCACGCCCATCACGTTGTAGTTCGGCATCGCGCGCATCGAGGCGCCGAAGGTCAGCGTGATCATGCTCCCGCCCTCCGTCATCAGTTCGGCGGCGCGTTTTGCCACTTCCGTGAAGGAGAAGCAGGAGATCACCATGGTGCGGGAAAAATTCTCGCGGCTGGTGTCGGCGTAGCGGCCCTTGAGTTCGTTCTTGTCGGCGAAGCCGATCGCGTGGATCACGAAATCCAGCCGGCCCCACTTTTCGCGCAAGGCCGTGAATGTAGCGTCGACGCTGGCGATGTCCTCGACGTCGCAGGGCAGCACCATGTCGACGCCAAGCTGCTCCGCCAGCGGCTTGACGCGCTTGCCCAGTGCCTCGCCCTGGAAGGTGAAGGCGAGCTCGGCGCCATGGGCATGCAGCGTCTTCGCCATGCCCCAGGCGATCGAATGATCATTGGCGATGCCCATGATCAGACCGCGCTTGCCTTTCATCAAACCTTCCATCTCGCAATTACCCTCCGCTCTCCGTCATGCCCGGGCTTGTCCCGGGCATCCTCGTTCTTCCGAACCAGTAGCCACGACGTGGATGGCCGGGACAAGCCCGGCCATGACGAGAAAATTACCAGCGCGTCCGCAAGGACTTCACGCATCCAGCCGACTGAACACCAGCGTGGCGTTGGTGCCGCCGAAGCCGAAGGAGTTCGACAGCACGGTGCCGATTTTGACGTTGTCGATGCGCTTGCGCACGATCGGCATGTCGGCGAACACGGGGTCGAGTTCCTGGATGTGCGCGCTCTCGCAGATGAAACCATTGTTCATCATCAGGAGCGAATAGATCGCTTCCTGCACGCCGGTTGCGCCGAGGGAGTGACCGGTCAGCGCCTTGGTCGCCGAGATCGGCGGGCACTTCTCGCCACTTCCGAACACCCTGCGAAGCGCGTCGATCTCCGGTGGATCGCCGGCCGGCGTCGATGTCGCGTGCGGATTGATGTAGTCGACCTTGGTCTTCACGGTCGACATCGCCATGCGCATGCAGCGCTCGGCGCCCTCGCCCGATGGTGCGACCATGTCGTAGCCGTCGGACGTCGCGCCGTAGCCGACGATCTCGCCGTAAATGCGCGCGCCCCGCGCCTTGGCATGCTCGAGCTCTTCCAGCACCAGCACGCCGGCGCCGCCGGCAATCACGAAGCCGTCACGGTTGACGTCGTAGGGACGCGAGGCCGTGGCGGGTGTGTCGTTGTACTTCGAGGACATGGCGCCCATGGCGTCGAACAGCACCGACAGTGACCAGTCCAGCTCCTCGCAGCCGCCGGCGAAGATGACGTCCTGCTTGCCGATCTGGATCGTCTCATAGGCGTTGCCGACGCAATGGTTCGACGTGGCGCAGGCCGACGAGATCGAATAGTTCACGCCCTTGATCTTGAACCAGGTCGCAAGCGTCGCGGAGGCCGTGGAGGACATCGCCTTCGGCACTGCAAACGGCCCGACGCGCTTCGGTCCCTTGGTGCGGGTGATGTCGGCGGCTTCGACGATGGTGCGCGCCGACGGGCCGCCGGAGCCCATGATGATGCCGGTGCGAATATTGGAAATTTCGTCAGGCGAAAGACCGGAATCCTGGATCGCCTGTTCCATCGCGACGTGATTCCACGCCGCGCCCTGACCGAGGAAACGCATGGCGCGGCGGTCGACCACCGTCGAAGGATCGAGCGTCGGCGCACCCTGCACCTGGGAGCGGAAGCCGAGCTCGGCATATTTGTCAGCCCGCGAAATGCCCGACTTCGCCTCGTGAAGGCTCGCAAGCACTTCCTGGGTGTTGTTTCCGATGGAGGAGACAATGCCCATCCCGGTGACCACAACCCGCCTCATGACAGCCTCGCCTCAATCGTTGTCTTCGTGGTGATGCGCTCAGCCCAGGCTCGTGCCCTGCTTGAACAGGCCGACCTTCAAATCCTTCGCGCGATAGATAATCTGGTCATCGACCGAAAGCCATCCGTCGGCGATCCCGAGCACCAGCTTTGAACGCATCACGCGCTTGATATCGATGTTGTACACAACCTTGCGGGCCTCCGGCAGCACCTGCCCGCTGAACTTCAACTCGTTCAGGCCAAGCGCGCGACCGCGACCTTCACCGCCGCTCCAGCCCAGATAAAAGCCGACCATTTGCCACAGCGCATCGAGGCCGAGGCAGCCGGGCATCACCGGATCGTTCTTGAAGTGGCAGCCGAAGAACCAGAGGTCGGGCTTCACGTCGAGTTCGGCACGCACCACCCCCTTGCCGAATTCGCCGCCGGTCTCGCTGATGTCCGAAATGCGGTCGAACATCAGCATCGGCGGCAGCGGCAATTGCGCATTGCCAGGGCCGAACATCTCGCCGCGGGCACATGCCAGCAGATCTTCATATTCGTAACCGTTGCGCCTGTTCAGCATGCGGAAGCCTTTGTGTTCTAACCCCGACTGAGCGGCGTTTCCGGCGAAAATGGGCCCCATCCTGTTCGAAAAGCAACATCTGTTGCCATTGTCAGACGAGAATAACGAAGGACCCCGGATGGATAGCGAACGGCCTTCAATGCCGGGTCGCGCCAAAATCGGTTAAGCGGAACCGCGGGCTCTCTAACACAGGCCATTTCGGGTAGCAAAGCGCTCTCATGAAGGTAAAATGACGGGCCGCCGGCCCGGTTCCCCTGCTAATTAGAACCACTCTAGTTGCGAGAAACTTGCATCTGCATCTATCTCTCCATATATGTTGGAGATCACAGTGTTCACGCGTGCCCGAAGCTGGAAATGAACGAAAATAACGCGCCCCATCGCGACGACGAGGCTCACGCGGCGGCTCTTATGTCGGGCCGCCAGCCGGCTTTGACCGGTTGCCCGTGGCACGACGTCAACGAAATGCTCCAATCCGCCGGGCTTCGCCCGACGCGCCAGCGTATGGCGCTCGGCTGGCTCCTGTTCGGCAAGGGTGCGCGACACCTCACGGCTGAAATGCTTTACGAGGAAGCGACGCTGGCCAAGGTGCCGGTCTCACTTGCCACCGTCTACAACACGCTGAACCAGCTCACCGACGCCGGTCTGCTGCGTCAGGTCAGCGTTGACGGCACCAAGACCTATTTCGACACCAACGTCACGACCCACCATCACTATTATCTCGAGAACAGCCACGAGCTGGTCGACATCGAGGATCCGCATCTGGCGCTGTCCAAGATGCCGGAGGTGCCCGCGGGTTACGAGATCGCCCGCATCGACATGGTCGTACGGCTGCGCAAGAAGCGCTGAGATCGTCTTACATCACTGATTTGATTTTCATGGCCGGGATTTCCCGGCCATATTGTTTTACGCCGTCGTTCCGGGGCGGTACGCAGCACCGAGCCCGGAATCTCGAGATCCCGGGTTCGATGCTGTGCATCGCCCCGGGATGACCCGTTGGGTCAGTTCACCTGCTCGTCCGAGTAGACGCCCCAGAGGCGCTCCTGCTGGATCCAGCCGTCAAAGCCGTTGCCGGTGACGTGGCACCAGTTTGTGGTGCACTTTTTCACCTGCGTGACGACGCCGGCCTGGAGCTTTGCGGCCACCGCGCTGTCGGGATCGGCGCGGTCATAGATCGGCGCAAGCTCGTCCTTGTGCTTCATGGTGACGACGGCGGTACGGCGGCCCGAGAGCAGCGAGTGATAGACCCAGCCCTCGGCGCCCTCGGAATCGCGGACCCTGCGCCAGTTCTCGAACTCGGCGGTGATTTCGACCGGCAGGCCGGAGCGGGTGTAGACCCAGGCGACGTCGTTGTCCTTGGTCGGGCCGGCGCGGACGTTGACGTGATCCGATTTCAGGCTGACGTAGCGCGGCACCGGGAGGCCCGAGGCCGTCTGAGGTGTGCTGTCCTTTGCCGAATGCCCGGGACTGACCGAAGCGCTCAACCAGGTGCAAACGAGCGCCATCACCGAACAAAAACGCCCCAACGCCATCAACCCGTCTCCCGTCGAAGGTCCGGCCGAGCCGGGCCCTCGCCCCAAAATTCCAAAACCAGGCCGCTGCCGCCCCTGTAACCCGCCCATGCGGGTGTTCCCGAGCCCTTTACCCGGTGGTTCTTGTCTTGGCCCGGCCTTCTGCTAGAGAGGACGGACATCTGAACAACCGGTTTGTCCCGATTTTCCGGCCGGAAATGTCGGGAGAGCTTGAAGGAAACGCCGGGGACGACACGGCAGTTGCAGTGTCGAACAACCGGGTTAATGAGGCCTCAACGGCCGGCCTTTGGCGACAGAGGCGGCTCGCAACGCCTCATGAGGGCAGGACATGTCGGTGAAGAAAAAGCCCCTCGTCGTGGTGACGCGCAAACTTCCGGACTCGATCGAGACCCGGATGCGCGAGCTGTTCGACGCGCGGATCAATCTCGACGACACGCCGATGTCGCCCGAGCAGATCGCGGAAGCCGCCCGCACCGCGGACGTGCTGGTCCCAACCGTGACCGATCACATCTCCGCCGATATCGTCAACCAGCCCGACTGCAGGCTGAAGCTGATCGCGAATTTCGGCAACGGCGTCGACAACATCGACGTCGAGGCCGCGCATGCCCGCGGCATCACCGTCACCAACACGCCGAAGGTTCTCACCGAAGACACCGCCGACATGACCATGGCACTGATCCTCGCCGTGCCCAGGCGGATGATCGAAGGCGCCTCGATCCTGACGGAAGGAAAACCCTGGCCGGGCTGGTCGCCGACCTGGATGCTCGGTCATCGCATCGGCGGAAAGCGCCTCGGCATCATCGGCATGGGCCGCATCGGCCAGGCGGTCGCACGCCGCGCCCGCGCCTTCGGCTTGCAGATCCACTACCACAACCGGCGGCCGGTGGCGCCGAAGATTGCCGAAGAGCTGGGCGCGACCTATTGGGAAAGCCTCGACCAGATGCTGGCTCGGATGGACATCATCTCGGTGAACTGTCCGCACACGCCGGCGACCTACCATCTGCTGTCGGCGCGCCGGCTGAAGCTGATCCGCAAGGACGCCTACATCGTCAACACCGCGCGCGGCGGCGTCACCGACGAGGACACGCTGATCAAGCTGATCGAAGGCGGTGAGATCGGCGGCGCCGGCCTCGACGTCTACGAGCACGAGCCCGCGGTGAACCCGAAGCTGGTGCGGCTCGCCAAGGCCGGCAAGGTGACGCTGCTGCCGCATATGGGCTCGGCCACGATCGAGGGCCGCGTCGAGATGGGCGAGAAGGTGATCATCAACATCCGCACCTTCCTCGACGCGCACAAGCCGCCGGATCGCGTGCTGCCGAGCATGCTCTGAGTTCAACTTTCTGCGCGATAAGCTCTCCTGCCTCATCCTGAGGAGACCGCGTAGCGGTCGTCTCGAAGGATTGCCGCAGGCGAGATCCGGGCCTTCATGGTTCGAGACGCGCGTTCCGCGCTCCTCACCATGAGGGTCTGCTATCCTCGGGCGTTTCGCTTGCGCCAGTCGGCGACGAAATCGATGAAGGCCCGCAGCGCCGGCGGCGTCTGGCGCCGGCTTGGATAGTACAGGAACGGTCCGGAAAACGGCTCGCACCAGTCTTCAAGCAGCCTGACCAGCGCGCCCGACTTCAGGGCTTCGCCGACGTAACCATCAAGCGTCGCCCAGATGCCGGCTCCGTCGAGCGCCGCGCGCATGGAGAGGCCCATGTTGGTCGAGATCAGCTTTGCCGGCGGGTCGACTTTCACCAGCTGACCGGCCTTCTCGAACTCCAGATCATGCATGACACCGCTTGAGTAGCGGGCGCGGATGCAATCGTGGTCGAGTAGATCCTTCGGATGCTCAGGCTTGCCGCGGCGTGCGAGGTAATCGGGCGAAGCGACCACGACATAGCTCTGCGGGCCGCTCAGCGGGATCGCCACCATGTCCTGCGCGAGATGCTCGCCATAACGCACGCCGGCATCGAAGCCCGCGCTGACGATATCGACGAACCCGCTCTCGGAGACGATGTCGAGGTCGACCTGCGGATAGGCCTTGAGGAACGGCCCGACCATCGGCGCCAGCACGAGATCGACCGCAGGCGGCGGCGCGTTGATGCGCAGCCGGCCCGAGGCCACCTCGCGCAGGCCCCGGACCTGATCCAGGGCGTCGCCGACATCGCGCAGCGCCGGCGCCACGCGCGACAGCAGCAACTCACCCGCCTCGGTCAGGGCGACGCTGCGGGTCGTGCGGTTCATCAGGCGGACGCCGAGGCGCTCCTCCAGGTCCCGCAATCGCTGGCTAAGGCTCGACACCGACACGCGAATATCGATCGCCGCACGCCGGAAATTGCGGGTGCGGGCGACCGCCACGAAGACGTCGAGATCACGCAGGTCGGGCTCGGCCATTGTTCGCCAATGTGAACAAGCCATTCTCGATTGTCCAGCTTATCGGCGTAATCGATCAGGCGCATATCTGGCCTCGTCACGCGGCGCAGTCAGCGCCTTTTCGAGGAGAGCCATCATGGAACAGCGCAAACTCGGTTCAACCGGCCCCACCGTCTCAAGCCTCGGCCTCGGCTGCATGGGCATGTCCGAGGTCTACGGCCCCGCCGATCGCGGCGAGAGCATCGCCACGATCCACGCGGCGCTGGATGCCGGCATCACCCTGGTCGACACCGGCGATTTCTACGCCATGGGCCACAATGAAATGCTGGTGCGCGAAGCGCTCAAGGACGTGCCGCGCGACAGGGTGCAGATCAGCGTCAAGTTCGGTGCGCTGCGCGGTCCTGCCGGCGAATTCACCGGCATGGACACGAGGCCGGCCGCAACGAGGAACTTCCTGGCCTATTCACTGCAGCGGCTCGGCACCGACTACATCGACATCTACCGTCCGGCGCGGCTCGATCCCAACATTCCGATCGAGGAAACCATCGGCGGCATCGCCGATCTCGTGAAGGCCGGCTACATCAAACATATCGGCCTGTCCGAGGTCGGCTCCGACACCATCCGCCGCGCGCATGCCGTGCACCCGATCGCCGATCTCCAGATCGAATATTCGCTGATCGAGCGTGGCATCGAACGCGACATCCTGACGACCTGCCGCGAGCTCGGCATCGGCATCACGGCTTACGGCGTGCTGGCGCGCGGCCTCATCAGCGGTCATTGGTCGAAGGACTCCGGCAAGGCAGGCAAGGATTACCGGCTGATGACGCCGCGCTTCCAGGGATCGAATCTCGAGGTCAATCTGGCTCTGGTGGAGCAGCTGCGCACCATCGCCGCCGAGATTGGCGCGACGCCGGCACAGGTCGCGATCGCCTGGGTGGCGGCGCAAGGGAAGGAGATCGTGCCGCTGGTCGGCGCCCGCACCCGTAACCGCCTCAGCGAGGCACTTGGTGCGGCCAAGGTCACGCTGACGCCAGCTCATCTCGCGATGCTGGCAACGGCCTTCCCGCCCGATGTCGCCGCCGGTACGCGCTACGCCGCCGAGCAGATGGCGCATCTCGACAGCGAGAAGCCGGCCACAGCGTAGCGGCTGCGATCAAGTGCGATGGGCGCTGAGATCGGTGATCACAGGCCCATCGCCATTGAGCGGATTGGCCGGATCGCGCGCGTAACGCAGCGTCTCGAAGCGCATCGCGCGCGCATCGATCATGAGGAGACGGCCAACCAGGCCGTCGCCAAAGCCGACGATCTCGCGGATCGCCTCCAGCGCCATCATCGAGCCCATCACACCCGCCAGCGCGCCCATGACGCCGGCTTCGGCGCAGGCCGGCACGGTCCCGGGCGGCGGCGCCTCCGGGAACAGGCAGCGATAGGTCGGATTGAATTCGCCCTGCTCGTTCTTCTCATGGGCGCGGATGGTAGTCAGCGAGCCATCGAAGGTGCCGAGCGCAGCCGTGATCAGCGGCCTCTTGGCGAAGAAGCAGGCGTCCGAGGCCAGATAGCGGGTCGAGAAATTGTCGGAGCCGTCGAGCACCAGATCATAGTCGCCGATCAGCGCCAGCGCATTGTCGGCATTGAGCCAGGTGGCGTGGCCGACGAAGCGGACATGCGGATTGAGCGCCGTGATCCGTGTGGCCGCGCTCTCGACCTTGTGCCGGCCGATATCGGGCGTGGTGTGAATGACCTGGCGCTGGAGGTTCGACAGCGACACCACATCGTCATCGACCACGCCGAGCGTACCGACGCCGGCGGCCGCAAGGTACATCAACGCGGGCGCACCGAGCCCGCCGGCGCCGATCACCAGCACGGAGGCCCGCTTCAGCGCAGCCTGGCCGGGGCCACCGACATCGCGCAGCACGATATGGCGGGCATAACGTTCGAGTTCGTCCGGGCTCAGCATCGTCCTACGCCTCTCCTACTACGCTCTCGCTGTCGATCCTCATGGTGAGGAGCGCGGAACGCGCGTCTCGAACCATGCAGGCCCTGCTATCGCCGCGGGCGATCCTTCGAGACGCGGCCTTGAGGCCGCTCCTCAGGATGAGGGCCTGAGTCCACGGCTTCTATCGCCGGCCTGAACCACCGCAACATTGTTCGCGACCAACGAGATGTGCTTCAATGGCATTGCGTTCAATGGGCTGGCTGGATTTGTCATGAGATCGATGCTTGCGGCAACACTGATGTTTGCGGCTGCGACAGGCGCGAACGCCCAGATGACGACACCGCAGATGCCCGGCACCAAGCCGAAGCCGGTCCAGACCGTTCCGATCCGGCCTCCTGCATTGCAGACGCCGGCTGCGACGGCCGATGCCATGGCGCAGGCGGAGCGGCTGTCGCTGCAGTCCGACCTTGCCTGGGTCGGCCAGTACAACGGCGCCATCACCGGTGACGTCAGCGCGCGCCTGGTCGAGGCGATCAAGGAGTATCAGAAAGCCATGGGCGGCAAGCCGACCGGCGTACTCAATCCGCAGGAACGCGCCGCGCTCGCCGAGACCGCGCGCCGCAAACAGGACAGCGTCGGCTGGAAGATCGTGACGGAAATGACCAGCGGCGCGCGGCTTGGCATTCCCTCAAAGCTGGTGCCGCAGCAGGCGACCGACGCCAACGGCTCGAAATGGACGTCGCCCAATGGCACGGTGCAGGTGCTGCTCAGCCGCCGCAAGGAGGCGAGCCCGACCACAGCCAAGCTTGCCGAAGCGGAGAAGAAGGAGCCGGGTCGCAAGGTCGACTACACCGTGGTGAAGCCCGACTTCTTCGTGCTGTCGGGTCTGCAGGGCCTGAAGAAATTTTACATGCGCGGCACTTCTCGGGGTGATGAAGTCCGCATCATGACGATCCTCTACGATCAGGCGACCGAGAACACGGTCGAGCCGGTCGTGATCGCGATGTCGAGCGCGTTCAACGCGTTTCCGTCAGGGCCGCAAGCCGGGCCGCCGCCGCGCAAGACCGTCGAGTATGGCACCGGTCTCGTCGTCAGCGACGATGGCGCGATCGTCACCGACCGCCTCGTCACCGATTCCTGTCTCGCGATCACGATCGCCGGCTATGGCAGCGCCGACCGGCTCGCCGAGGACCGGGAACACGACCTCGCGCTGCTGCATATCTACGGTGCCCGCGGCCTGAAGCCCTTCAGCCTCGCCGCCGGCGCGGCAAAGACGAGTATCGATGTCATCGGTATCGCTGATCCGCAGAGCCAGGGCGGAGCGGCCGTTGCGTCGAGCCTCAAGGCTGCGCTGGCATCTGTCGGTGGCGGCGATTCGGCGCTATCACCGCCGCCGGCTGTTGGCTTCTCCGGCAGCCCCGCCATCGACGGCGACGGCAAGTTCGCCGGCATCGCGCTGTTGAAGCCGGCGATGGTCGCAGGACCCGCCACAGCGGTGCCGGCGTCGCAGGCGATGATGGTCTCGGCGGAGACGGTGCGTGATTTCCTGAAAGCGAATGGTGTCGCGGCGAACGGCACGTCCACAGATGCGACAGCCGCCGTTGTGCGCGTGATCTGCGTGCGCAAGTAACTCTCGTGTCACGGGCGCGGTGCGGCATAAGATGCCGCTGCGCTGTGTCCGGGGCACGCGATCAACTCGTCAGCGCACACAGCACGCGTACGAGTACGGGTCCAGTAATGGTACGGATTCGCTGGAATTCCCGATTCCGCCATCATCGTGACTGCTGATTCGGACCTCCGCGATCCCCTTTGGATCGGGCCGGCACGTCCTGAGCGAGAAGAGCTCAGCATCGAGATCGATGCACGTTCGCGTGGCGTTTCCCTGACCCGAGCACTCCAAAGGACCTTCAATGCACACGATCGTACTGGCCACCCAAAAGGGCGGCAGCGGCAAGAGCACGCTCGCCATCGGCCTCGCGCTGGCAGCCAAGCAGGCCGGCTTCACCGTTCGCCTCATCGAAACCGACCCGCAGGGCACACTGTCCAACTGGCAGCGCCGCCGCACCACCGACGATCTCGTCGTCGAGCCGATCTATCACGCCGCCGACATCGAGCCGCGCCTGAAGATGCTGGCCGACAGCGGCCTCCAACTCGCGATCGTCGATACCGCCGCCGGCCTCAGCGCCGCGACCACCGCCGCGATCCGCCATTCTGATCTCTGCCTGATCCCGGCCCGCCCGAGCGTCGCCGACATCGAGGCGACCGTTTCGACGCTGAGCGTCGCGCGTGCCTGGAAGCGGCCTTACAGCTTCGTGCTGAACCAAACGCCGATCCGCGGCCAACGTATCGACAATGCCGCCAACAGTCTCGCCGAGGAAGCAGCCCTCGATCTCGCCGAGGTGCTCGCGCGGCCGCTGATCGGGATGCGCAACGACCACCAGGACTCGCTCGCGAGCGGCCTTGCGGTGAGTGAATTCGCGCCGAACGGCAAGTCGACCGAGGAGATCCGCGGCCTCTGGCATTGGATCGAGACCCGGCTCGAGCTCGCCGCCACCACCAATGTCCTGATCGACCAAGTTATCGCGGCCGCGGACGGAATGTTGCACGTGGCCGCCGAGCTAGCGGCCGACGAGACCACGACACTGGCGTCCTGAGCGGGGCAATCGCTCAGACGCAGCCGGCCCTTCACCATCCGGAAGGGTCTTAGCGACGAAGCAATCCGGCCACCAGCCCGGCCGGATTGCTTCGCTTCGCGTTTTTGAGAGGACTCCATCCATCGGTATTGTCAGCGCAACGAATTCGCTTCCGTAGCCTGGATGGATCGCACCATCGCGCCCCTCTGGCTCAATCCAACCGCACATTGCCTTTATCGCGCAGCCAGGCTTCACGCCGCATGATCCATTTCTCTGCTTTCGACTGTCCGCCGTGATGCGCGAGCTCGACGAAGCCGACGAACTCTGCACCGGTCTTCTGCTTGACCCGGCGCGAGGCCTCGTTGGTGGCCGCGTTGCAGACGTAGAAATGATCGAGGCCCAGTGTAACGAAGGCGAAGTCGTTCACCGCGGCGACCGCTTCCGTCATCAACCCGCGGCGCCAGTAAGGCTCGGCCAGCCAAAAGCCGCGATGGCCTTTCAGGCCTTCGGCACGGGGCCGGAAATGAATGTTTCCAATCGCCTCATCATCGCCGCCCTTCAGCACCAGCACCCAGAGATAAATCTCCTCTCCGGCTGAGACCTTGTCGAACTGCAGCTGGACGAAAGCTTCTGCGCCATCGGCTGGATACGGCCAGGGTACGACGGTGGAGAGATGCCGAATGATATTCCAGTTGTCGAAATGGCGCTGGATCGCCGGCGCGTCGGATAGCGCGAGCGGACGCAGGATCAGCCGTTCGGTTTCAAGTTGCGGCGTCTGCATGAGCAGCTATTTCTGACATTTCGGACACCAGAAGGTCGACCGGCCGTTCTGCGTGAAACGCTTGACGATGCCGCCGCATCGCGGCGTGGTGCATTTCTCGCCCTCGCGGTCATAGACCTTGAACGAGTGCTGGAAATAGCCGAGCTCGCCCGAGGTCTGGCGGTGGTCGCGCAATGACGATCCGCCGGCTTTGATCGCATCGTTCAGCACGGTGTGGATCGCGCCGACCAATCGCTTTGCGTGGTCCGTCGTCTCGCCCTTCTTGGTCGAGAGTGTCGCCGCGATCCGGCGCGGCGACAGATGCGAGCGATGCAGGGCTTCGCAGACATAGATATTACCGAGCCCGGCGACCACGCGCTGATCGAGCAACGCGGCTTTCAGGCTCGTGGTCTTGCCTGCGCAGGATCGCGCCAGCATCGCAGCGTCGAATTCGTTGCCGAGCGGCTCGGGGCCGAGCCCGCGCAGCAGTGGCTCGTCGTCGAGCGCACTGCGCGCGATCACTTTCATGTAACCGAAGCGGCGCGGATCGTTGAAGATGATGTCGGCGCCGGAGGACATCCGAAACAGCACGTGATCGTGCGTGGAGTCCTTGGCTCGCGGATAGTGAAACTCGCCGGGCGCTACCTCGTTGTCCGGCTTGATGACGCGAAACGAGCCCGACATGCCCAGATGCATCAACAGCACGTCGCCGGAGGCGAGATCGGCCATGAGATATTTTGCACGGCGGCCGAGCCCCGTGACGACCTGCCCCTTCAGTCGGGCCACGAAATCCGGCTGGAAGGGAAAGCGCAAATCGGGCCTGCGGGCCTCCGCGACCAGGATTTTTGCGCCCTCCATGACAGGCTGAAGGCCGCGGCGGACGGTCTCGACCTCGGGCAATTCGGGCATGGTCAGGCATTCACCTTATGAGGGCGGTGTGATAGCGCCATTGCGGCGGGCGCGCTATGGTCCGCCTCGTGGAGTAGAGTAATGGATCGGCCGGGCGAAACCACGCATTTTGGCTTCAGGGACGTGCCCCTGGGCGACAAGCAGACGCTGGTGAACGACGTGTTTCACAGCGTGGCGTCGCGCTATGATTTGATGAACGATTTGATGTCCGGCGGCCTGCATCGGGTCTGGAAGGACATCATGATCACCGCGCTCGACCCGCCGCGAGGCGACCGGCCGTTCGCGCTGCTCGACGTCGCCGGCGGCACCGGCGACATCTCCTTCCGCGCCGCCAACGCCGCAGGCCCCGGCTTCCATGCCACCGTCTGCGACATCAATTCCGGGATGCTGGAGGTAGGCCGCGAGCGCGCCGCCAAGCGGCATCTCGAGACCCAGGTCGATTTCGTCGAAGGCAATGCCGAAGCGCTCGCTTTCGCCGACCGCAGCTTCGACGCATATACGATCGCTTTCGGCATTCGCAATGTGCCGCGGATCGATCTCGCGTTGGCCGAAGCCTATCGCGTGCTCAAGCCAGGCAGCCGCTTCCTCTGCCTGGAATTCTCCACCGTCGAGATGCCCGGGCTGGATCGCCTTTATGACCTGTTCTCGTTCAAGGTGATCCCGCCGCTCGGGCGCATGATCACGGGTGACGCCGAGTCCTACCAATATCTGGTCGAGTCGATCCGCAAGTTTCCAAGACCCAACGCCTTCGCCGACATGATCCGTGACGCCGGCTTCGCCCGCGTGAACTGGCAGATATTGTCCGGCGGCATCGTCGCACTGCATTCGGGCTGGCGTTTGTGATCTCTGCCATAACCCATAGTGCGCGCCTGATGCGCGCCGCGTTCGTCTTTGCGCGCGAGGGCGTGTTCGGCGCCGTCGATCCGAGCCTGGTGCCGCCGCCCGGGCAGCTCGCGCTGAAGCTTGCACGCATCATCGAGCGGCGCGGCCCGAAGCACGGCCCGCGGCTGTCGCGCGCGCTGACCCGGATGGGCCCGGCCTATCTCAAGCTTGGGCAATTTCTGGCGACCCGCCCCGACGTCGTCGGCGTCATCATGGCGCGCGACCTCGAAAGCCTTCAGGACCGCCTGCCGCCGTTCTCGCAAGCCGAAGCGGAAGCTGTGATCGCGACCTCGCTGGAACGGCCGCTGACCGATGTGTTCGCGAGCCTCAGTGCGCCGGTCGCAGCCGCCTCGATCGCACAGGTGCATCGCGGAGAAGTCCTGCGCGACGGCATCCGCAAGGCGGTCGCCGTGAAAGTGCTGCGGCCCAACGTGGCCGCACGCTTCCGCCGCGACCTCTCCGACTTCTTCTTCGTCGCATACAAGGCCGAATCCTATTCGTCCGAGGCGCGGCGCCTGCGCCTCATCGAAGTCATCAACACCATGTCGCGTTCGGTCGCGATGGAGATGGACCTGCGCCTCGAGGCCGCGGCGCTGTCGGAGATGGCGGAGAACACGCGCGACGATCCTGATTTCCGCGTACCGACCGTCGATTGGGACCGTACCACGCATAACGTGCTGACGATGGAATGGATCGACGGCATCGCGCTGAACGATCACAAGCGCCTGGCAGAATCGCAGGTCGACTTGCCCGATCTCGGCCGCAAGGTGATTCAGAGCTTCCTGCGCCACGCGCTGCGCGACGGCTTCTTCCATGCCGACATGCACCCGGGCAATCTGTTCCTGGATGACGCGGGTCGCCTCGTCGCGGTTGATTTCGGCATCATGGGCCGGCTCGGCATGAAGGAGCGGCGCTTCCTCGCCGAAATCCTGCTCGGCTTCATCACCCGCGACTATCGCCGCGTCGCGGAAGTGCATTTCGAGGCCGGCTATGTGCCCGCGCATCACTCGGTCGAGAACTTCGCGCAAGCGATCCGCGCCATCGGCGAGCCCATTCACAACCGCACGGCGGAAGAGATCTCGATGGCGCGGCTGCTGACGCTGCTGCTCGAGGTCACCGGCCTGTTCGACATGACCACGCGGCCCGAGCTGATCCTGCTCCAGAAAACCATGGTGGTGGTCGAGGGCGTGGCACGCGGCTTCGATCCCAAGCTCGACATCTGGAAGGTCGCCGACCCCGTGGTGCGGGAATGGATCGAGCGCAATCTCGGCCCGATCGGCCGGGTCCAGGGCGCGATCTCCGGGACCGGCGATCTCGCGCGCATCCTGATGCGTCTGCCTGACATCGCCGAGCGCTCGGTTGCGGTGCTCGAACAGCTGGAGACCATGACCCGGGAGGGCATCCGGCTGTCGCCGGAGAGCATCGCGGCGATGGGCCGCAGCGAGGGCCGCAAGAACCGTTGGCGCACCGTGGCGCTCTGGATCATTGCCGCGACCTTCATCGGCATCCTGATCGCCGTCCGGAATCTTTGATTGCAGTGCAATCACATAAATGATAGCATCGCTATCATTTGTGCTGGAGGGGCGTCATGGCGAGCCTGACCATTCGCAAGCTCGATGAAGGCATCAAAACTTACCTCAGGCTGCGCTCGGCCAAGAACCGCAGGTCGGTCGAGGAAGAGGTCCGGGTCATCCTTGGGGAGCTGATCGAAGGCCGTGAGGAGCCCCTGACGCCGTTCACGGCGCCGCCTGCGGCCTTCACCACCCCGATTCCTCAACGCACCGGCGCCGTTCCAGAAGCCAGCGTCACCCTGATCATCGGCGGCGGGATCGCGGCGTACAAATCGCTCGACCTGATCCGAAGGCTCAAGGAGCGGCGGATCGAGGTCCGCTGCGTGCTGACCAAGGCGGCGCAGCAATTCGTCACGGCGCTGGCCGTGAGCGCGCTCTCGCATGAGCGCGTCTACACCGACCTGTTCGATCCCCAGAGCGAGTTCGACGCCGGTCATATCCGGCTGGCGCGGGAGTGCGACCTGATCGTGGTGGCGCCTGCGACCGCGGATTTGATGGCCAAGATGGCCAACGGCCATGCCGACGATCTCGCCAGCGCCATCCTGCTCGCGACCAACCGCAAGGTCCTGCTCGCGCCGGCCATGAATCCGCTGATGTGGAACAACGCGGCGACGCGGCGCAATGTCGCGCAGCTTCAACGTGACGGCATCATGTTGATCGGGCCGAATTCCGGAGAGATGGCCGAAGCGGGTGAAGCCGGCGTTGGCCGCATGTCCGAGGCGATCGAGATCGCGACTGCCGCCGAGCGGCTGCTGCGGCCGCCGGTGCCGCGCCCACTCGCCGGCAAGCGCGTGCTGATCACTGCAGGTCCGACGCACGAGCCGATCGATCCGGTGCGCTACATCGCGAACCGATCCTCCGGCAAGCAGGGCTTTGCGATCGCTGCTGCCGCACAGGCTGCGGGCGCCGAGGTGATCCTGGTCAGCGGCCCGGTCGAGCTTCGCGATCTCCAGGGCGTGACGATCAAGCATGTGGAATCGGCACGGCAGATGCTGGAGCAGGTGCAGGCCGCGCTGCCCGCTGACATCGCGATCTTCGCCGCCGCCGTCGCCGACTGGCGGGTCGTCAATGAAGGCGAGCAGAAGCTGAAGAAGACCTCGGCCGGCATGCCGCCGCTCCAGCTGGTCGAGAACCCCGATATCCTCGCGACGATCTCGAAACTGACCGACAAGCGTCCGCCACTGGTGATCGGCTTTGCCGCCGAGACCGAGCACCTCATCGACAACGCGAAGTCGAAGCTTGCCCGCAAGGGCTGCGATTGGATTGTCGCCAACGACGTCTCTCCCGCAACCGGCGTGATGGGCGGGGACCGCAACACCGTGCACCTCATCAGCCGCAACAATGGTGCCGATAACGGCGAGATTGCAGTTGATTCCTGGCCGGCGATGACCAAGGAACAGGTCGCCATTGAACTGGTCGCGCATATCGCAAAGAGCGTGACCGGCAAATCCCGGGAGCCCGCATCTTGAGCACCAAAGTCACCGTCGAACTGCAGCGCCTGCCCCATGCGGAAGGGCTGCCGCTGCCGGCCTACCAGACCAATGATGCCGCCGGTCTCGACCTCATGGCGGCGGTGCCCGAGAACGAGCCGCTGACGCTCGCGCCCGGCCAATACGCGCTGGTGCCGACGGGCCTCGCGATAGCGTTGCCGCCCGGGTACGAGGCGCAGGTGCGGCCGCGTTCCGGCCTTGCCGCCAAGCACGGCGTCACCGTGCTGAACTCACCGGGCACGATCGACGCGGACTATCGCGGCGAGATCAAGGTGATCCTGATCAACCACGGCCAGACCGCCTTCGTGGTCAAGCGCGGCGAGCGCATCGCGCAGATGGTGATCGCGCCAATGGTGCAGGCCGCGCTGGTTCCCGTGGCGACCCTGTCCGCGACCGACCGCGGTGCCGGCGGATTCGGCTCGACCGGCCGCTAAGACGGGGTGAGTGTTGGGTGCACCTCTCCCGCTTGCTTGCGGGAGAGGTCGCGCCGAAGGCGCGGGTGAGGGTTCTATCCTCTGGGGGATTGTCCCGTTGCCGAGATACCCTCTCCCCAACCCTCCCCCGCGAGCGGGGGAGGGAGCGCACCGGCTTCGCGGTAAGCTCCGCATGACGCGCGATCACACGGCAATTCCACTCGAATCACCCGAGGAACTACGTGAATTGGAACACCGCGCCCCGCATTTTTTTGGGGTCGCCGTTGCGTTCACGGTCTGGACTCTTACCGGTGGAGTCACGGTGAGGGTATTGTCGTTTGATTCGCGCGCGACGGGGGTCGCCGCGCGCAAATTCGTGCGATCTTGGGGCAACTATGTCAGGCGTGATCGTGTCGATGCGTCGGACGCTGCTGTCGTGCACATCGCTCGTGCGCAACGGCTTGTTGGGAAGCGCTCTCGCAGCGCTGCTGCCGGCTGCGCCGGCTGAGGCCGCCGACCTCGTCGACACACTCTCAGCATTGCTGGATTTCAACCGGCAGGAGCTCGCGGTGCTGGCCACCGCGCTGGCCTTGCTCGGCTTCTCGGTGGTCGCCGCGATCCTCCTGATGCGCACGCGCGTGCGCACGGCGAGGAACGAGGCGCGGCTGCGCGCCCGGATCGGGGAACTCCAGCTCCAGGCCGACCGCTTCGGCGCACTGCTGTTCGCCGAGCCGCAGATCCTGATCTCCTGGCCGGCCGGCGACAATCGCGCGCAGATCTCCGGTGACATCTCCATGGTGCTGCCGCGCGACTCCTCTCCACAGCGCGTGCTCGCGTTTGGAACCTGGTTGCCGCCGGAACCGGCGCTCCGGATGGATCACGCCGTCGATGCGCTGCGCGACCGCGGCGACGGGTTCCAGCTGACGCTCACCACCGCGCATGGCCACACGCTGGAGGCTATCGGCCGCGCCATCGGCGGCCAGGCCATCGTCAGGATTCGCGAGCTCTCAGGGCTCCGCCGCGATCTGGCCGAGACCAATCTGCGTTACAAGGCCCTTTCCGACGAGACGGAAATGCTGCGCGGCTTCGCGACCGCCGCACCCTGGCCGATCTGGGCCAAGGGCGAGAACGGCGCGCTGGCTTACGCCAACCCCGCCTATGTCCGTGCGACCGAGGCGGCCAGCATCACCGACGCCCAGGAGCGCAAGCTCGAACTGCTCGACAGCGCCGACCGGACCGCGATGGAGCGGGGGCTAAAGGAAGCGGCCAATTTCACCTCGCGCCTGCCGATCGTGATCGGCGGCGAGCGGCGCATCTATGACGTGCGCGCCGTCAATGTCGGCGGCGGCAATGTCGGCGTCGCCATCGATGCCAGCGAGGCGGATGCGTTGAGCTCGGCGCTGGTACGCATGGCGGAGGCGCATCGCCGCACGCTCGACCAGCTCTCCTCCGGCGTTGCCGTGTTCGACGGCCAGCGCCGGCTTGCCTTCTACAATGATTCCTACCGCCAGCTGTGGGACCTCGACCGCACCTTCCTCGACGCCAACCCTGATGATTCCAGCGTGCTCGACAAGCTCCGCGCCGCGCGCAAATTGCCGGAACAGCCGGACTTCCGCGCCTGGAAGGCGAAGCTGCACGAGGCCTATCGCGCGGTCGAGGCTGCCAAGGACACCTGGTACCTGCCCGATGGGCGCGCGCTCTCCGTCGTCACCACGCCGAATCCCGAAGGCGGCGTCACTTATCTGTTCGACGACGTCACCGAGAGCCTCGAGCTTGCCCGCCGCTTCGACGGCATGATCCGGGTCCAGCGCGAGACGCTGGACAGCCTCGCCGAGGGCGTCGCGGTGTTCGGCAGCAACGGCAAGGCGCAGCTGTTCAACCCGGCCTTCGTCCGGATGTGGAAGCTGTCCGCTGACGCCATGCGCGACGAGCCGCACATCCAGACCGTCGAGGGCTGGTGCCATCAGCTGTTCGACGACGCGATCGTCTGGCGGCAGATCCGCGAGGCCGTCACCTCGATCGAGAGCCGCGCCGACGTTCCGCTGAAGCTGGAGCGCAAGGACGGCAGCGTGCTCGACGGCATGATCAGGCCCCTGCACGACGGCGCCACGATGCTGACGTTCCAGGACATCACCGACACCGAGAACGTCGAGCGCGCGCTGCGCGAGCGCAACGAGGCGCTGGAGGCCGCCGACCAGATGAAGGTGGATTTCGTCCACCACGTCTCCTACGAGCTGCGCTCGCCGCTCACCACCATCATCGGCTTCGCGCATTTCCTCAGCGATCCCTCGACCGGGCCGCTGACGCCGAAACAGGCCGAATATCTCGACTACGTCACCAAATCGACCAATGCGCTGCTGGCGCTGACCAACAACATCCTGGATCTCGCCACCATCGACGCCGGCGCCATGAAGCTGGAACTCGGCCCGGTCGACGTCAGCAAGACCATCGAGCTCGCCGCCGAGGGTCTCCAGGACCGGCTCGCCACCGACCGCATCCGCCTCAAGGTCGAGATCGCGCCCGATGTCGGCAGCTTCACCGGCGACGAGAAGCGCGTGGTGCAGGTGCTCTATAACCTCCTTGCCAATGCCGTCGGGTTTTCTCCACCGGATTCCACCGTCGGCATCAGCGCCCGCCGCACCGAACGCAGTGTGGTCTTCACGGTGACAGATTCCGGGCCTGGAATACCTGCCGACATGAAGGACAAGGTGTTCAACTGGTTCGAGAGCCGCTCGCAGGGCTCGCGTCATCGCGGCGCCGGGCTCGGCCTGTCGCTGGTGCGCTCCTTCGTCGAGCTGCATGGCGGCAACATCCGGGTCGATTCGATCGTGGGCAGGGGCACGGTCGTGATCTGTGATTTCCCGACCGACCAGGCGGCGCATCGCGACGCCGCCGAATGACTGCGCCAGCCACATTCTCCGTCGCGCTCCACAACGAGACGGCCACTGCGCAACTGATGGCCGACCTCGCGCTGCTGGTCGGCCCCGGCGACGTCATCACGCTCACCGGCGATCTCGGGGCCGGCAAGACCGCGGCGGCGCGGGCCATGATCCGCTACCTCGCCGGCGACGATGCACTGGAAGTGCCGAGCCCGACCTTCACGTTGGTGCAGGGCTACGAGCTGCCGCCATTCCCGGTGATGCATGCCGACCTCTACCGCGTCGAGGACGAGAGCGAGCTCGAAGAGATCGGGCTGTCGCCGCTGCCGGAAGCAACCCTCGTCCTGATCGAATGGCCGGAGCGCGCGCCCTCGGCGATGCCTCAAGACCGCATCGACATCGCGCTGACGCACCGGCCGGCACTGGGCTCGAACGCACGCGCCGCCGACATCACCGGCAATGGCAAGGCTGCCGCCATCGTCGCGCGGCTAAAGGCGCTGCGAGAATTCCTCGATGCATCCGGCTACATGGAAGCAACGCGCAAGCGGATGGCAGGCGACGCCTCGACGCGCTCCTATGCGCGGCTGCTGCGCGACGACGAGATCGTCATCCTCATGAACTCGCCGCAGCGCCCGGATGGCGCTGCGATGTACAACGGAAAATCCTACAGCGCCGCGGTGCATCTCGCCGAAAACATCAAACCCTTCGTCGCCATCGACGAGGGCCTGCGCGCGCAGGGAATCTCCGCGCCCGCGATCCATCATTCCGACCTCGACCACGGATTCCTGATCAGCGAAGACTTCGGCAGCGAAGGCGTGATTGAGGGCGATCCGCCCCGCCCGATCACCGAACGCTACGAAGCCGCCGTCGATTTGCTAGCCGTGCTGCACGGCAAGACGCTGCCGGAGACGCTGCCGCTCGGGGGACAGACCTACGCCATTCCCGTCTTCGATACCGAGGCACTGATGACCGAAATTGGGTTGATGCCGGAATGGTACCTGCCCGATCGCAACGCGCCGCTGGACGACGGGAAGCGCGCCGAATTTTTCGCGATGTGGCGCGAGCTGCTGCAGAAGCCGCAGTCCTCGCCGAAGACGTGGATCATCCGCGACTATCACTCGCCGAACCTGATCTGGCTCGGGAATCGCACCGGCATCGAACGCGTCGGCGTGATCGATTTCCAGGACACCGTGCTGGGGCCGCAATCCTACGACGTGGTATCGCTGCTCCAGGACGCCCGCATCGATGTGCCCGAGGCGATCGAACTGACGCTGCTGTCGCGCTACATCAAGGCGCGCCGCGCCAGCGCCGCGAGCTTCGACGCGGCCGGCTTCGCGGAGCTCTACGCCATCATGTCGGCGCAGCGGAACACGCGTCTGCTCGGCACCTTCGCCCGCCTCAACCGCCGCGACGGCAAGCCGCATTATCTGCGTCACCAGCCGCGGATCTGGACCTATCTCCAGCGCTCGCTGGCGCATCCCGCGCTCGCCCATCTGCGCGACTGGTATCTCGCCAATGTCCCGCCACCCCAAAGGCCGGCCCAAGGCTGAGGCCCAAGGCTGAAAAGGCTAGCAGGGGCGGAAAAGGCTGGTTCGGGGCCCGATTTACCGGCTGTTAGCCAAGACACCGGTAATCTAGCGGCGAGGCAGCCGGATGATTACGGGGCTGGAGCAGGGCAGATGGCGGTGAAGACGGACCAGCGCGGCAACAGCCGGGTTGTTTTCGAACGCGGGATCGCGGCCCAGATGATGGGTATCGACGGCACCTGGCGCCGCGACTGCACCATGGAGGACGTGTCCGACAGCGGCGCCAAGCTGACCATCGACGGCTCGGTCGAAGGCCTGCATCTGAAGGAGTTTTTTCTGCTGCTGTCGTCCACCGGACTTGCGTACCGACGCTGCGAGCTCGCCTGGGTCAATGGCGACCAGATCGGCGTCAACTTTCTCAAGCTCGGCGACAAGAAGAAAAAGACGCGTTCCACATCCATCGGGGCGTAACGGCAACACCCGTCGTACAAGCGTCACGGCAGGTGGTTAAGGCGATTAAGACGCGGTGCGGTCAGTCGAACCTCGTGTTAGGATTGCTGCGAACGCGAAATCAGTAGGTCTGAGAAAGCGAAGGATGTCCGTCAAACCGACCAAAGCCATGGTGCTCGCCGCAGGGTTCGGCCTGCGCATGCGTCCGTTGACGGACAAGATGCCGAAACCGATGGTTCCGGTGGCCGGCCAGCCGCTGCTCGACCACGTGCTCGACAAGCTCGCCCACGCCGGAGTGAGCGAGGCGGTGGTCAACGTGCACTACCTGCCAGACCAGATCATCGATCACACCGCATCCCGCCAGCATCCGCGCGTGACCATCTCGGACGAGCGCAACCAGGTGCTCGGCACCGGCGGCGGCGTGGTCAAGGCACTGCCGCTGCTCGGGGACGCACCGTTCTTTCACGTCAATTCCGACACGCTGTGGATCGACGGCGTGCGCTCGAACCTGACGCGGCTCGCCGAAAACTTCGACCCTGAGCGCATGGACATTTTGCTGCTGATGGCGCCGACGGCGACCAGCATCGGCTATAGCGGCCGCGGCGATTACGGCATGCTGGCCGACGGCGCCCTGCGCAAGCGCAAGGAAAAAGAGGTCGTTCCGTTCGTCTATGCCGGCGCGGCGATCCTGTCGCCGTCGATTTTCGCCGACGCCCCGACGGGCGAGTTCTCGCTGACCAAGATGTTTGATCGTGCCAACGAGCAGGAGCGGCTGTTCGGCCTTCGCCTCGACGGCGTCTGGATGCATGTCGGCACGCCTGATGCCGTCCACGCGGCGGAAGAGGCGTTTCTGGAGAGCGTGGCGTAGGGCTGCTCTCGTGTCCCGGACGTGGTTCCGTAGGGTGGGCAAAGCGAAGCGTGCCCACCATCTAAGCTGAAATTCGCGGAAACATGGTGGGCACGGCGCGTTGCGCCTTTGCCCACCCTACGGCACCTGTTCTGGTCCGGCGAACAGCGGGGACTATCTCCCTCCACCCATATCCATTTGAGTCCGCCTCCCTATATTGGCGCCTGATTCCCGAAACAGGCAGCTCATGCGCGTTTTCAGCGTTCCCATCTCAGTTCCGTTCCTGCGCACCGTCGTCGCAAGCCTGCTCGATGGCCGGCTGGTCGACGGCTTTGAGGCGCGCAAGGAGCCGGCACGGCTGGCGGATGCGACGCTGTACCTGCCGACACGGCGCGCCATGCGAATCGTCCGCGAGATCTTCCTCGACGAGATGAAGGCGGACGCCGTCGTGCTGCCGCGCATCGTCGCGCTCGGCGACATCGACGAGGATGAGCTCGCTTTCGCCGATGAGGGCGAACAGTTTTCCGGCGCAACGCCGCTCGACATTCCGCCGCGGCTCGGCGAGCTCGAACGGCGGCTGACACTGGCGCAGCTCGTCGCGGCCTGGGCCAAGGGCCCGGTGCTGTCTCCGCTGGTCGTCGGGGGCCCCGCCTCGACGCTGGCGCTGGCTTCCGATCTCGCGCGTCTGATCGACGACATGGTCACGCGCGGCGTCGACTGGAGCGCGCTCGATGGCCTCGTACCTGATATGCTCGACCGGTACTGGCAGCACTCGCTTGAATTTTTGCGTATCGCGCGCATCGCATGGCCGGGTCATCTCGCCGAAATCAAACGCATCGAGCCCGCTGCCCGCCGCGACCTCCTGATCGATGCCGAAGCCAAGCGGCTGACCGCGCATCACCAAGGCCCCGTGATCGCGGCCGGTTCGACCGGCTCGATGCCGGCCACGGCAAGATTTCTCCATGCAGTCGCCTCGCTGCCGCATGGCGCCGTGGTGCTGCCCGGCCTCGACACTGATCTCGACGACGATGCATGGCGCAGCATCGGCGGCGTACGCGATTCGCTCGGCAAGTTCGCTGAGCACCCGGTCTCGAACCATCCGCAATATGCCATGCACGCGCTGCTGGATCGGTTTGGCATCAAGCGCAGCGACGTCGATAGTCTCCAGCCACCGGCGGAAGGCGGTCGCGATCTGCTGGCGTCGGAATCGATGCGGCCCTCGGCCAAGACCGAGATATGGCACGACCGGCTGAAGCAGCCGGATGTGGCCGCGAAGATCACCGGCGGCATGAAGAACCTCGCGGTTGTCGAAGCTCCCAACCCTGAAATGGAAGCGCTCGCCATCGCCATCGCGATGCGCGAGGCGCGGCATCTCGACAAATCCGCGGCGCTTGTCACGCCCGATCGCGCGCTGGCGCGGCGGGTGATGGCTGCGCTGACCCGGTGGGATCTCGCTTTCGACGATTCCGGCGGCGACGTCTTGATGGAAACCTCCGCCGGCGTCTTTGCCCGACTGACGGCGGAGGCTGCGACCAAGGGATTGGAGCCACCGACGCTGCTGGCGATGCTGAAGCATCCGCTATGCCGGATCGGCCGGGCGTCTGGTGCATGGAAGGCGGCGATCGAAGACCTGGAGCTCGCTTTGTTGCGCGGCACGCGCCCGCCCCCGGGCACCGCCGGCCTGTTGCGCGAATTCAATCGCTTTCGCGAGGAGCTGGCAAAGCTGTGGCGCAGCGAGGTCTCCGCCCTGCATAAGGCCGAGCCGCGTGCACGTCTCAAGGCGGAAGACCTCGATCGCATTCAGGTGCTGATTGATGGCTTGCGACAAGCCTTGGCGCCGATCGAGAGTCTTGCGTCATCAAGACCGTATGACTTCGCCGAACTCGCGCATCGGCATCGCGAGATCATGATCGAGCTGTCGCGCGACGAGCAGGGCATCCCGCTGGCGTTCGAGGAGCGCGAAGGCCTCGCGCTCGCGAGCGCCTTCGACGATCTCCTGCGCGGCGGCACGACCAGCGGATTGATGGTCACGCTGCCCGACTACGCAGACGTCTTCCAGACCGCGTTCAGCGATCGCGCGGTGCGCCGGCGGGACAGGCCGGGCGCGCGGCTCCAGATCTACGGCCCGCTGGAATCGCGCCTGATGCAGGCCGACCGCGTCATCGTTGGCGGCCTGATCGAGGGGGTCTGGCCACCGGCGCCGCGCATCGATCCGTGGCTGAGCCGGCCGATGCGGCACCAGCTGGGCCTCGATCTGCCGGAACGCCGCATCGGCCTCTCCGCGCATGATTTTGCGCAATTGCTCGGCGGCGACGAGGTCATCCTCACCCACTCCGCCAAGGCTGGCGGCGCGCCGGCGGTCGCCTCGCGCTTCCTGCATCGGTTGGAGGCGGTCGCGGGCGATGCGCACTGGAAGGCCGCGATTCGCGCGGGCGAGAAATACGTGCGGTTCGCAGCCGCGCTGGACCAGCCCGACCAGGTGAGGCCGATCAAGCAGCCCGAGCCGCGACCGCCCCGCGCGACCCGGCCGCTCAGGATGTCTGTGACCGGGATCGAGGACTGGCTGCGCGATCCCTATACGATCTACGCAAAACACATTTTGCGGCTCGACGCGCTCGATCCCGTCGACATGCCGCTGTCGGCCGCCGACCGCGGCTCGGCAATCCATGATGCGCTCGGCGAGTTCACGGAACGCTACGCCACCGATCTGCCAGATGATCCCTCACGCGTGCTGCGCGCGATCGGCGAAAAACACTTTGCGCCGCTGATGGAGCGACCCGAGGCGCGGGCGCTGTGGTGGCCGCGCTTCCAGCGCATCGCGCGCTGGTTCGGCGAATGGGAGACGGCGCGGCGCGGCGCGATCGAGACGATCGCCGCGGAAACCCGCGGCGAAATCTCGATCCCGCTCGACCATGGGCGCAGCTTCCGTCTCTCCGCTCGCGCCGACCGCATCGAACGGCGCCAGGGCGGCGGCTACGCTATCCTCGACTACAAGACCGGCCAGCCACCGACCGGCAAGCAGGTCCGCATGGGCCTGTCGCCGCAGCTCACGCTGGAAGCCGCGATCCTGCGCGAGGGCGGTTTTCCCGACATCGACGCCGGCGCATCCGTGAGCCAGCTCGTCTATGTTCGCCTGAGCGGCAACAATCCGCCGGGCGAGGAGCGCGTTCTCGAGCTCAAGTATAGGCAAGGCGACGAGCCGCAGCCGCCGGACACCGCGGCTGCTGAGGCCAGGGCCAAGCTCGAGGCGCTGATTCGCGCCTTCGACGACGAGAACCAGCCCTATACCTCCTTGAACCTGCCGATGTGGACCAACCGCTACGGCGCCTATGACGATCTCGCCCGGATCAAGGAATGGTCCGCGGCCGGTGGATTGGGGATCGAGGAATGGTGAAGGCACCGCGCCCCATCCCGGATGAGGTGCGCGCGCGACAGGCGCGCGCATCGGATCCGACCGCGTCGGCCTTCGTGTCGGCCAATGCCGGCTCGGGCAAAACGCATGTGCTGGTGCAGCGCGTGATCCGCCTGCTGCTCTCGGGCGTGCCGCCGGAAAAGATCCTCTGCATCACCTTCACCAAGGCGGCCGCCGCCAATATGGCCGAGCGCGTGTTCACCACGCTCGGGCATTGGGTGACGCTCGACGACACCGCGCTCGATGCGGCGATCCGTGACGTCGGCGTTCCCCATCCGGACCGAAAACTGCGGCGCGAAGCGCGCAAGCTGTTCGCCTGCGCGCTGGAGACGCCGGGCGGGTTGAAGGTGCAGACCATCCACGCGCTGTGCACGCGCCTGCTCCAGCAGTTTCCGTTCGAGGCCAATGTCCCCGCGCGCTTTGCCGTGATCGACGAGCGCGACCAGACCGACATGATGGAGCGCGCCAATCTGAAGGTGCTGCTGGAGGCCGCGCGCGACCCTGAAAGCATCACCGGCCGCGCGCTGCAGACCGCGATGGCGAGCGCCGCCGACGTCACCTTCAAGGAGGTCGTGCGCGAGGCATGTCTCAGCCGCGACCACTTCATGGCCTGGACCGATGAGGCCGGCAACGCCGAGGCCGCTGCTGCGCAGATGGCGGCCGTGCTGGGCGTGGACGCAAACGACCGCATCGAGGATGTCGAGACGGAGATTCTCGACGGCCCGTATCTGCCGCGATCGCGCTGGGACGACATCGCCTTCGCGCTGGAAGACGGCAGCAAGTCCGACAACGACCAGGCCAGCCGGCTCCGCGAAGCAAAGGCGTTTTCCGGTGCCGCGCAGGTCGATGCCTATCTCTGCGTCTTCCTGACCGACGAAAAGCTGCCGCGCAAGGCGGTGCTGACCAAGAAGTTCGGCGAGCAGAAACCATCCGTCGCCCGCCTGTTCGAGAACGAGGCGCAACGCCTGGCAGGATTGATCGAGAAGCGCCGCGCGGTGACCATGCGCGACCGCAGCGCGGCCCTGCTGCATATCGCAACCGCCGCCGCCGCAAACTACCGTCGCGAGAAGCAGGAGCGCGGCCTGCTCGACTATGACGATTTGATCGACAAGACGCTGGCGATGCTCGACCGCGTTTCCTCGGGCTGGGTGCATTACAAGCTCGACCGCGGCGTCGATCACGTGCTGATCGACGAAGCCCAGGACACCAGCCCGCGGCAATGGGACATCGTCGCGCACATCATCTCGGAATTCACCGCCGGCGAAGGTGCGCGCGAAGGCCTGAATCGCACCGTCTTCGCTGTCGGCGACGAGAAGCAGTCGATTTTCTCCTTTCAGGGTGCTCAGCCCCGGGAGTTCGACGCACGCCGACGCGAGCTGCACCGCAAGTTCACGGCGGCCGGACTGAAATTCGATCCGGTCGCCTTCACCTATTCGTTCCGCTCCGGCGCCGCGATCCTGCATTCGGTGGACCACGTCTTCCGCGAGCCCGCGATCTACAAGAGCATCCATTCGCTCGAGACCGGTCATCCCCTGCACAACGCTCTCGGCGATGCAGGTCCCAGCGTGATCGAGCTCTGGGACCTTGCGGAAGCCGACGACAGGCAGGAGATCGAGGGCTGGCGCGCGCCGTTCGACGGCGTCGCCGCCACCAGCCCCGAGGTGAAGCTCGCGCGCCGGATCCAGACCGAGATCAAGCGGCTGGTCGAGAGCGGCACGCTGACGGGCCACGAGGGCGAGCGGCGTCCCCTGCGTTATGGCGACATGCTGATCCTGGTGCGCCGCCGCGGCAACGCGTTCGACGCCGTGATCCAGGCGCTGAAGCACGCCAACGTTCCGGTCGCCGGCGCCGATCGGCTCAAGCTCACTGAGCACATCGGAATCATCGACCTAATGAATCTTGCGGACGCGCTGCTGCTGCCGCAGGACGATCTCGCGCTCGCGGTGGCGCTGAAGAGCCCGCTGTTCGGGCTCGATGACGACGATCTGTTCCAGCTGGCCCATGACCGCAAGGGATCGCTTCGCCGCGCGCTCGGCGAACATGCCCCGACAAGCGAGACATTCACTGCGGCGTTGCGACGCCTCGAAGCCTGCGAAACCCGAGCCCGCGAGGAGACGCCGTTCGCCTTCTACGCCTGGCTGCTCGGGGGCGACGGCGGACGCGCGCGCATGCTGCGCCGGCTCGGTCATGAGGCCAATGACGCGCTCGACGAGTTCCTGGAGCTGGCGCTGAATTACGAGCGCAAGGCCCCGGCCTCGCTGCAGGGTTTCATGGCCTGGCTGCGCTCGGCCGATACCGAGGTGAAGCGCGACATGGAGATCTCGCGCGACGAGGTGCGGGTGATGACCGTGCACGGCGCCAAGGGCCTGGAGGCCTCGGTCGTGTTCATGGTCGACACCACATCGTCGCCCGCGGATTCGCAGCGGCTCCGGCTGATCCAGGTCCCGCGCGGCAATGGCGGCGAGGTGGTGGTCTGGGCCGGACGCAAGGCGGACGATCCCAAGCCCGTCGCCGACGCCCGCAAGGCGATGCTCGAGGAGACCGAGGACGAATACCGCCGCCTGCTCTACGTCGCGATGACGCGCGCCGCCGACCGGCTCATCGTCGGCGGCTGCATGCCCGGCAACATGAAGACGGTCCGCAAGCTGAGTTGGTACGATCTGGTCGACACCGGGCTCGCCGGCTCGGGCCTGGCGAAAGAGACGATCGAGACGCCGCTGGGAAAGGTAACGCGCTTCTCCCGACCGGAGGATGTCGTGGCGCTGGGCACGCCCGCGATCTCGTTGGACCAGACGACCGCGCTCCCGGTCTGGCTGCGGACGCCGGTACCGCCCGAGACCATCGAAGACGATCCGGTGCGCCCCTCCGGCCAGCCGTCCGGGGAAGGCCGCACCGTGCTGTCGGGCGAATCAGTGCAGTCCCGCGCGCTCGCGCTGCAACGCGGCACGCTGGTGCACCGGCTGCTGCAATCGCTCCCCGACATCGCCATCGAGCGCCGGCGCGAGGCGGCGCTCGGCTTCATGGCACGCAACGCCGCGGACTGGGCGGAGGCTGACCGCGCCGCGCTGGCCGACAAGGTGCTCGCCTTGATCGCCGAGCCACGGTTTGCGCCGGTGTTTGCCGCCGGCAGCCGGGCGGAGGTCGCGATCGTCGGCCGGCTGGAACGGCCGGGCCGCACCCCGGCGCTGGTGTCCGGGCAGATCGACCGGCTGGTCGTTCGGCCGGATGAGGTTCTGATCGTCGATTTCAAGACCAATCAGGCGGCTCCCAGGAGCGCCGATGCGGCGCCTGCCGCCTATGCCCGCCAGCTGGCGCTATACCGGGCGGTGCTTTCGCGGCTGTATCCCCAAAAGCCGGTCCGCGCCGTCCTGCTCTGGACCGAGGCCCTTGAATATATGGAGATTTCGGCTCCCGCGCTGGACGCGGCGCTGGCATCTCTTCATCTCGGTGTGAGCGTCCTTGACCCGGCAAGGAGCCATTCATAGGTTGACGCCATGATCTCGGGCGCGATTCCCGTCGCGCCCTTCTCTCAGGTACGAGGTACTCCCATGGCCGTTGGTAAGGTTTCTGACACCGATTTCGAAGCCGAAGTGCTCAAGGCAAACGGCCCCGTGGTCGTCGATTTCTGGGCCGAATGGTGCGGCCCCTGCCGCATGATTGCACCCGCGCTCGACGAGATCGCCGGCGCGATGGGCGACAAGGTCAAGATCGTGAAGCTCAATGTCGACGAGAGCCCGAAGACGGCGTCGAAATACGGCGTGATGTCGATCCCGACCCTGATGATCTTCAAGGGCGGCGAGATGGCCTCCCGGCAGGTCGGCGCGGCGCCGAAGGCGAAGCTGCAGCAGTGGATCACCTCCGCGGTCTGATCCGCCTCGCGCAAGAATATTTTTGGAAACGGCCGGCGAAAGCCGGCCGTTTTGCGTTGATGGGATGTGTCCAGCGTATGATGAGTCCCGCCTGTTGCCTCCTCCTCCCGCAAAACGCGCGCGAAAATCGACATCCCTCGTGGCGATGGAGGCGCGCTCGGTCGACACGATCCCGCGCGGCAAGGAGTGGCAATACGAGCCGAAATGGGATGGCTTCCGTTGCCTGCTGTCGCGCAACGGCGGCAGCATTGATCTGCGCTCGAAATCCGGTGAAGACCTCGCGCGTTATTTCCCCGAGATCGTCGCCGCCGCACTGAAGCTGAAGGCGGATCGCTTCACACTCGACGGCGAGATCGTCGTGCCGCAGGGCAAAGGCTTTTCTTTCGACGCGCTGCTGCAGCGCATTCATCCCGCGTCAAGCCGCGTGAAGAAACTCTCGGAGGAAACACCGGCGCTCTATCTCACCTTCGATCTGCTTGCGACGGCCGGGGAGAAACAACTTGCCGAGCAGCCACTGAGCGAACGACGACCGGCGCTGGAAGCGTTTGCCAAGGCCAATCTGAAAAGCAGCATCTTCCGCGTCTCACCGGCGACGACGAGCTACGCCATTGCAAAAAAATGGCTGTCGCAATCCGGCGGCGGCTCGGACGGCGTCATCGCCAAACGCATCGACCTGCCCTATCAGGCGGGAAATCGCGATGGCATGCAGAAGATCAAGAAATTCCGCAGTGCCGATTGCGTGGTCGGCGGCTTCCGCTATGCCACCAACAAGATCGCCGGCCGCAAGGTGGTGGGATCGCTGCTGCTCGGGCTCTACGACGATGATGGCCTGCTGCACCATGTCGGCTTCACTTCGGCGATCAAGGCGACGGAAAAGCCTGACCTGACCGACCGACTAGAAGCGCTGATCGGCGAGCCGGGCTTCACCGGCAACGCGCCGGGCGGCCCGAGCCGCTGGTCCACCGAGCGCTCGGCCAAGTGGTGTCCGCTCAGGCCGAAGCTCGTGATCGAGGTCTGCTACGACCATTTCAGCGGCGAGCGCTTTCGCCACGGCACCTCGATCCTGCGCTGGCGCCCCGACAAGGCCCCGCGGCAATGCAGCTTCGAGCAGCTGAAGCAGAAGGTGGCCGATCCGATGAAGCTGCTAAAGCAGCCGTAACCGGTAGCCCGGATGGAGCGTAGCGCAATCCGGGGCCGTCGTCATTTGTGGCACGATTCCTGGATTGCGCTGCGCTCCATCCAGGCTACGAAGCGACGGCGCTAGGCAATCCATCCCGTCGCCAGCGCGTTCGCCAACTCCGGCTGGCCGTTGCGGCGAGCGAGCGCGGCCATCGTCTCGTGATCGTAGACGACTTGGCGGAACGTGAGCTGCCAGGCACCATCGGTTAGCTCGAGAATCGCATAGCGCGCGTGCGGGGTGCCGGCTTCGACGACATGCGGGAACGGATGCTTGTCGCGATAGCCGGGGCTGCCGACGCTGCCGGGATTGACGATCAGCCTTCCATCTCGAAGTCGCACGGCACGGGCGAGATGGGTGTGGGCGCACAGGATCAGCGATTGCGTGATGCCTTGCGCAAATTGCTCGATGCGATCGAGCGGCGACAGCGCCACCGCGCCGTCGGGATGCACGGTATCGAGCCAATAGACTTCGTCACTGTCGGGCGTCGCGTGGCAGAGGAACACCTGCTCGCGAAAGACGCGCGTCATCGGCTGGGCACGCAGCCAGTCGAGTTGCGCGGCGTCGAGCGCTGCATGGGCCGGACGATCCCACGAGCCCATCTTCTCCGGCGGACGATCGAGCAGATAGCGATCGTGATTACCGAGCACGTGCACGGCATCGAGTCGCATCATGACCTCGACGGTGCGGCGCGCATCGAGCGGCCCGCTCAGCATGTCGCCGAGATTGACGATGTCGGAGACGCCTTGCGCGCGGATGTCGGCGAGCACAGCTTCCAGCGCGAGGTAATTTCCGTGGACGTCGGCAATCGCTGCAAAACGCATGGGTATTTCTCACTCTGTCGTGCCCCGGACGCAGCGCAGCGTGAAACGGTGCGCTGCTGAGCCGGGGCCCATGTTGCGGCATTCTGGGTCCCGGCTCTGCGGAGCAGCGTTGCACGCTGCACCGCGTCCGGGACAAGAGAAATCATGCAGGAGGCGTGCCGTTGATGGCGAGCACGTGGCCGGCGAGATAGAGCGAGCCGGTGATCAGGATGCGCGGCGGCACTTCGTAGGCAAGCTTCGCCAAGGCGCGCAGTGCGGCTTCGATGCCGGGCGCGGGCTCGACGCGCATGCCGAGGCTGCGGGCGGCGTCCGTGAGGCGGTCGACCGGCATGGCGTTGTCGGTGTCGGGAATCGGCACCGCGATGATGTGGCGGGTCAGACCGGCGAAATTGGCGAGAAAACCCTGCGCGTCCTTGTTGGCCATCATGCCCGCGATCACGACCAGCGGCCGCGATACCCGCTCTTCGAGATCACCGAGCGCAGCCGCCGCGACGCGGCCGCCTTCCGCATTGTGGCCGCCGTCGAGCCAGATCTCCGAGCCCTGCGGGCCGAGAGCGAGCAGCTCACCCGAAGCGATGCGCTGCATCCGCGCCGGCCATTCCGCACCGACGATGCCGCCCTCGAACGCCGCCTGGTTGATCTTGAAAGCGTTGGTGGCCCGCAACGTCGCGATGGCGAGACCGGCATTGTCGAACTGGTGGCGGCCGAACAGGCGAGGCGCCGTGAGATCCATCAAGCCGCGCTCGTCGGAATAAACCAGCCGCCCGTGCTCGACATTGACCTGCCAGCTCTCGCCCGCGGCAAACAACGGGGCGCGCATGCGCTTGGCCTGCGCCTCGATCACGGCCATCGCCTCAGCCGGCTGCTCGGCGCACACCACGGGCACGCCCTGCTTGATGATTGCAGCCTTTTCGCCGGCGATCGACGTCAAAGTATCGCCGAGGAAATCCATGTGGTCCATGCTGATAGGCGTGATCACGCAGGCCGCCGGCGTATCGACCACGTTGGTTGAATCCAGCCGGCCGCCAAGGCCGACCTCCAGCAGAACCACATCGGCCGGGTTCTGCGCGAACAGATGAAATGCAGCCGCCGTCTTGAGCTCGAACAGTGTGGCCGGCTCGCCGGCATTGACACGCTCGACCTCTTCCAGCGCCGCGCGCAACTCGTCGTCACCGACCAGCACGCCGCCACCGACGCGGCCGAGCCGGAAACATTCGTTGATGCGAACGAGATAGGGCGAAGTGTAAGCGTGGACGCGCAGGCCAGCGGCTTCCAGCGTCGCGCGCAGATAAGCCAGCGTCGAGCCCTTGCCGTTGGTACCGGCGATGTGGATCACCGGCGGCAGCTTGCGCTCGGGGTGACCGAGCCGCTCGAGCAGGCGGTGCATCCGATCCAGCCCGAGATCGATGCGTTTCTGGTGCAGGGCCGACAGCCGCCCGATCAATTCGCCGAGCGGCGGCTTTGCGCTGTCAGAGGAAGCGTTCACGCGTGCGGCGCGGCCGGCGCCGTTTCGGGAGCCGATACGATCTGCGCCGGGCTCACGACCGGCTGCACCGGTTTGGATCCACTCTCCAGCGCCGGCGCCCTGGTCAACAGACGGCAGAGCCGCGCCAGGGTCGGGCGCAATTCGTGGCGATGCACGACCATGTCGACCATGCCGTGCTCCTTGAGATATTCGGCGCGCTGAAAACCCTCGGGGAGTTTTTCGCGAATGGTCTGCTCGATCACGCGCGCGCCGGCAAAACCGATCAGTGCACCGGGCTCGGCGATCTGCACGTCGCCGAGCATCGCATAGGACGCGGTGACGCCGCCGGTGGTCGGGTTGGTCAGCACGACGATGTAGGGCTGTTTTGCTTCACGCAGCATCTGCACCGCGACCGTGGTTCGCGGCATCTGCATCAGTGACAGGATGCCTTCCTGCATGCGCGCGCCACCACTGGCGGCGAACACGATGAAGGGTGACTTCTTCTCGACCGCAAGCTCGAGCCCGCGCACGATGGCTTCGCCCGCGGCCATGCCGAGCGAGCCGCCCATGAAGTCGAAATCCTGCACGGCGACGACGACGGCGGCACCTTCGAGTTTGCCGTAGCCGACCTTGATCGCGTCGTTGAGGTTGGTTCGCGCGCGCGCATCCTTGATGCGATCCACGTACTTCTTCTCGTCACGGAACTTGAGCGGATCGGGCGTGACGTCAGGCAGCGCGACGTCGTACCAGGTCTCGTTGTCGAAAATCGACTTCAGACGCGCCACCGCGTTCATGCGCATATGATAGTTCGAGCCGGGGATGACGAACTGGTTGGCCTCGACGTCCTTGTAGAACACGAGCTGTCCGGAATCCGGGCACTTGATCCACAGATTCTCCGGCGTCTCCCGCCGCAGCATGTTGCGGATCTTCGGCCGGACCACATTGGTAAGCCAGTTCATGGTTTGCTCCGATGTGCGATCCCGCCTGGGGACCGCCTGAAGAGATATATGGCGGCCGGGACCCGGCCCGGCAAGCCGCCGTATCGTCGGCCTTGCTCGTCGGACTTGCTCGCCGGACTTGGCAGCGGAATTGTGGCCTATTCCGCCGCCTGTTGCGCGCCTTTGACGCCCTGGGCGAGTGCCGCCGTCAGCTCCGCGACGGCGTTGACGGTCTTGCCGGTGGCGCGCCCGTCCGCATCGAGGCTGTTCTTGAGGGCGTCGACCAGCGCGGTACCGACCACGGCGCCATTGGCATGCGAGGCGATTGCGCGGGCATTCTCCGGCGTGCGGATACCGAAGCCGACGCAGACCGGCAGCTCGGTGTGCCGCTTGATGCGGATAACGGCCTCGCCGACGGCGGAGGCGTCCGCAGCCGCCGCACCGGTGATGCCGGTAATCGCGACGTAGTAGACAAAGCCCGAGGTGTTGGCGAGCACGGCCGGCAGGCGCTTGTCGTCGGTGGTCGGCGTCGCCAGGCGGATGAAATTAAGGCCGGCCTTCATCGCGGGCAGGCAGAGCTCGTCGTCCTCTTCCGGCGGCAAATCGACGATGATGAGGCCGTCGATGCCGGCGGCTTTCGCATCGACCAGGAATTTGTCGACGCCGTAGATGTAGATCGGGTTGTAGTAGCCCATCAGCACGATCGGCGTCGTGTTGTCGTCCTTGCGGAAGCCGCGCACGAGATCGAGCGTCTTCTTCAGCGTCATGCCGGCCTTGAGCGCGCGCAGACCTGCCGCCTGGATCGACGGGCCGTCGGCCATCGGGTCGGTGAAGGGCATGCCGAGCTCGATCACGTCGGCGCCCGCCTTCGGCAGCGCCTTGATGATCTCGAGCGAGGTCGCCGGATCGGGATCGCCGGCCATCACGAAGGTGACGAAGGCCGCGCGGCCGGCTTTCTTCAGCTCGGCGAAACGGGTGTCGATACGCGTGGTCACTTGCTCTTGCCCCTCAGGATGTCGCCGACCTGCGGGACGTCCTTGTCGCCGCGGCCGGAGAGGTTGACGACCATCAGGTGATCTTTTGTCCGCTTCGGCGCCAGCTCCATCACCTTGGCGATGGCATGTGCCGGTTCGAGCGCGGGGATGATGCCTTCCAGCTTTGACAGCAGCTGGAACGCTGCGAGCGCCTCGTCGTCGGTCGCGGAGAGATAGTTCACGCGGCCGATCTCGTGCAGCCAGGAGTGCTCGGGGCCGATGCCGGGATAGTCGAGGCCGGCGGAGATCGAATGCGCGTCCTGGATCTGGCCGTCCGCGTCCATCAGGAGATAGGTGCGGTTGCCGTGCAGCACGCCGGGACGGCCGCCCGCGATCGATGCCGCATGCAGTTGCGTCAGCCCGTGGCCCGCAGCTTCGACGCCGAAGATCTCGACGGTGGAATCGTCGAGAAACGGATGAAACAGGCCCATCGCGTTGGAGCCGCCGCCGATGCAGGCGACCAGCGAGTCCGGCAGCCGGCCTTCGATCTCCTGCATCTGCGCCTTGGTCTCGTTGCCGATGATCGACTGGAAGTCGCGCACCAGCGTCGGATAGGGATGCGGACCGGCGACCGTGCCGATGCAGTAGAAGGTGTTGTGCACGTTGGTGACCCAGTCGCGCAGCGCCTCGTTCATGGCGTCCTTCAGCGTGCGCGTGCCCGACTGCACCGGGACCACCGTTGCGCCCAGCATCTCCATGCGGATGACGTTGGGCTGCTGCCGCTCGACGTCGACGGCGCCCATATAGACGATGCATTCCAAGCCGAAGCGCGCACACAGCGTCGCGGTGGCGACACCGTGCTGGCCGGCACCGGTCTCGGCGATGATGCGCTTCTTGCCCATCCGCCGCGCCAGCATGATCTGGCCGAGCACGTTGTTCACCTTGTGCGAGCCGGTGTGGTTGAGTTCTTCACGCTTGAGATAGATTTTGGCGCCGCCGAGATGCTCGGTGAGACGCTCGGCAAAATAGAGCGGCGAGGGCCGGCCGACATAATTCTTGAGATAGCCGTTCATCTCGATCTGGAAGGCCGGATCGGCCTTGGCCTCGGTGTAGGCTTTCTCCAGATCGAGGATCAGCGGCATCAGGGTTTCGGCGACGAAGCGTCCGCCGAAAATACCGAAATGGCCGCGCTCGTCGGGACCGCTGCGATAGGAATTGGGTTTTACAACATTCATCGGACGCTCAACTCTTGACTTGCATCTTGGCTTGCGCGCGCGGCGCGAATGAAGGCCTTGATCATCTCGGGGTCCTTCACGCCCGGGGCGCTCTCGACACCGGAGGAGACGTCGACACCACCGGCTCGGGTGACGCGAACGGCTTCGGCCACGTTGTCGGCGCTGAGGCCGCCCGAGACCATATACGGCAACGCGAGCTCCAGGTTTCCGAGCAGATGCCAATCGAACGGTTCACCGAGGCCGCCCGGCCGCGTCGCGTCCTTCGGTGCGCGCGCGTCGAACAGGATGCGTTCGGCAACCTCTGCGTAGCCGGGCAGCACGGCGAGATCGGCTGACGTTGCGACCGGCACGACCTTCATCACCGGGCGACCGAACCGCTGCTTGATGTCGCGCAGCCGCGCCACGCTCTCCGTCCCATGAAGCTGGAAAATGTCCGGCGACAGCGCGTCCATGATGTTGTCGAGCGTGGCGTCGTCGGCATCGACGGTGAGGGCGACCTTGAGCGCGCGCCGCTTCACCTGCCGGCCGAGCCCCCGGCCGGCTTCCAGCGACAAATGCCGCGGCGACGGCGGGAAGAACACGAAGCCCACCATGTCGGCACCCGCCTCGAGCGCCGTTTCGAGCGTCTCGGGCGTGGACAGGCCGCAGATTTTGACGAGCAGGGACATGTTCTCGACGGATATGGGCTCAAGGCAAATGGAGGCCGCAGGTCCGCGGCCGGAAAACGGGCTTTTCGGTTGCGGCCGCTTCTACAACGTCGCGCGCTGCTTGTCTCGCCCGACGGGCCCGTAAAGCCCCACCCCGGAGGGAACGGAGAGGCGCTGGGACTCGGGCCTTGCTGCGGCCGCCTGGGCCCGCAGATCGGCCAGCTCGCCTCGCGCGGCCCGGGCATCCGCGTCATGCCGGCGCGCCGCACGCCGCCAGTGCCGCTGGCCGAACCAGACGGCACAGCCGCCCGCGAGGACCCCGAGCGCGGCCACCACGATCAGGAGCAGGAACAGCGGCAGCGTGACCGAGAATGACGGGTCGTTGGAAACGAAGGGATCGAACGAGACCGTGACGAAATGCCGGTTGGCGACGGCAAAGATCATCAGGATCAGGCCCAGCGGAATCACGACCAGCGCGGTCAGGAATTTTCGCATCTCGGCTCGCTCGCCTTGAATCAAAGTTGCGGCCGCATCGGTGGCGACCGCCGGAAACCCTGAGGTGGACCTCAGTCTGGCGCGCCTGGATCCGGATGGTCGCGATTCAGCCGTTCGCGCATTTCCTTGCCGGTCTTGAAGAACGGAACGCTCTTCTGATCGACAGGCACATGGGCGCCGGTGCGCGGATTGCGCCCTGCGCGTGCAGGGCGATGCTTGACCGAGAAGGCACCGAAGCCGCGCAACTCGACGCGGTCACCGCGCGCGAGAGCCGCTACGATCTCTTCGAGAATCGCATTCACAATGTTCTCGACATCCCGCTGGTACAGATGCGGGTTGTGCTCGGCGATACGCTGAACAAGTTCGGATTTGATCATCGAGAGATAGGACCCGGGAGCGTGCGGACGACCATTTCCGTGAAAATACCGTGATCTGTCAAGACGCTAAATGAAGGTTGAGCGTCGTGAAAATACGTGACAAATGCCAAAAAAGCAGGCTGGCCCTGCACGCGCCGAACGGGAAAAACCTCCGGGGCTCGCCCGGTTCCGTCAGTTCGACGCCGCCGGCTGCCACAAGGCGAGCATTCCATCCATTCCGAGCCGATCGACCGCCTGTGCGACGCCGGTTTGTCCGATTTGATGCGCAATCGAGCCTAAACCCAGTGCTTCCAGCGTCACTGCGGCCGCCGTCTTGAGGAACGGCAGATCGCTGAAGCGCGGCTGCAGCTTGTAATCGCGCACGGAGAGCCCCTTCTTGACGCCCTTCTGCTCGACCAGCCAGGTCACGGCGGTCTTCTCGTCGCCGATCTGGTCGATCAGCTTGAGATCGATCGCCTGGCGTCCGGTGAAGACACGGCCATCAACCACTTTCTCGAGCTGCGTGTCATCCATGCCACGCCGGTCCTTCACCAATCCCTTGAACCAGGCATAGGAATCCTTCACCAGCGCATCGAGCGCGGCCCGCGCCTCGGGGCTGGTTGGCTCGAAACCGTTGGGCGCGGCCTTCAGCGGCGTGGACTTCACCTCCTCGACCTTGACGCCGACGGTCTTCAACAGCTCCGAGACGTTCGGAAACTGGAACAGCACGCCGATCGAGCCGACCAGCGAGCTCTGCTGGGCGATGATGTGATCGCTGGCGATCGCGGTGATGTAGCCGCCGGAGGCGGCGAGGCCTTCGACGACCACGACGAGAGGCTTCTTCGCCTTCAGACTCACAAGCGAATCGTAAAGCTGCTCGGAGCCGGCGGTGGTGCCGCCCGGCGAGTTGATGTGGACGATGACGGCGGCAGCCTGCGAATTCTCCAGCCGCTCGAGCGCCTGCGTGCGATCGGAATCGCTGCGGATCAGGCCCTCGATCTGGACCCGCGCGATCGAGCCGGCGGAGGCGAACGTGCCGCGCGCGCCCGGCGTCGCAACCAGCGCGAAGCCTGCGATCGCCGCGATCGCGATCAGCGCGGCCAAGACGCGCCAGAACGTCAGCTTGCGGCGGATCCTGCGGCGATCGACGATGATGTCCGAATCGAGCGACATCTCAATATCTCCAGATGAAAGGTTAGGCGCGTTGTGCCGTCGCAGCGTCACCATTGGCTTATCTGGATACATCAATTGCGGCGCAATTAGAAGAAAACAAGGCCGGTAGCGGCGTAGCCCGGATGGAGCGCAAGCGTAATCCGGGGTTCTCGCCTCACGGAGAGGCTTTCCCGGATTGCGCTTCGCTCCATCCGGGCTACGACCTCAACAACAAAAAAGCCCCGGCTCGCGCCGGGGCTTTGATGCAGCGAAACCTGCGTTTCGCTTACTTAGTGTCGCGGTTCTTGAGCGCGGTGCCGAGAATGTCGCCAAGCGTCGCCCCCGAATCGGAGGAGCCATACTGCGCGATGGCTTCCTTCTCTTCGGCGACTTCGAGGGCCTTGATCGACACCTGGACCTTGCGGGCCTTCTTGTCGAACTGGATCACGCGGGCATCGACCTTCTCGCCGACGGCAAAGCGTTCGGCGCGCTGATCGTTGCGGTCACGGGCGAGCTCCGAGCGCTTCACGAACGTGGTGAAATCGGTACCGGTGATCTTCACCTCGATGCCGCTCTCCTTCACGTCGATCACTTCGCAGGTCACGACAGCGCCCTTCTTGACATCGCCCGGCTCGGCGAAGGGGTCGCCTTCGAGCTGCTTGATACCAAGCGAGATGCGCTCCTTCTCGACGTCCACATCGAGCACCACGGCCTTCACCATGTCGCCCTTCTTGTAGTTGTCGATCACCTGCTCGCCCGGCTGCTTCCAGTCGAGGTCGGAGAGATGGACCATGCCGTCGACGTCGCCCTCGAGGCCCAGGAACAGACCGAACTCGGTCTTGTTCTTGACCTCGCCCTCGACCGTCGAACCGGTCGGGTGACCTTCGACGAAGACCTCCCACGGGTTACGCATGGTCTGCTTGAGGCCGAGCGAGATGCGGCGCTTGACGGAATCGACTTCGAGCACCTGCACTTCGACTTCCTGCGAGGTCGAAACGATCTTGCCGGGGTGCATGTTCTTCTTGGTCCACGACATCTCGGAGACGTGGATCAGGCCTTCGATGCCCGGCTCGAGCTCGACGAACGCGCCGTAGTCGGTGATGTTGGTGACGCGACCGGTGAAGCGGGCACCCAGCGGGTACTTGGCTTCGATGCCCTGCCACGGATCGTCCAACAGCTGCTTCATGCCCAGCGAGATGCGGTGCGTCTCGTGGTTGATCTTGATGATCTTGACCTTCACGGTCTGGCCGATCGAGAGCACCTCGGTCGGATGGTTGACGCGGCGCCACGCGATATCGGTGACGTGCAGCAGACCGTCGATGCCGCCGAGATCAACGAACGCACCGTAGTCGGTGATGTTCTTGACCACGCCGTCGATGACCTGACCCTCTTCGAGGTTCTGCACCAGCTCCTGGCGCTGCTCGGCGCGGGTCTCTTCGAGAACCGTGCGGCGGGACACGACGATGTTGCCGCGGCGGCGGTCCATCTTGAGGATCTGGAACGGCTGCGAGTTGTTCATCAGCGGCGCAACGTCGCGGATCGGACGGATGTCGACCTGCGAACGCGGCAGGAAGGCCACGGCACCGTCGAGGTCGACGGTGAAGCCGCCCTTGACCTGGTTGAAGATGACGCCGTTGACCTTCTCGTTGTTCTGGAAGGCCTTCTCGAGCTTGCCCCAGCTCTCTTCGCGGCGCGCCTTGTCGCGCGACAGCACGGCTTCGCCGAGGGCGTTCTCGATCCGGTCGAGGAACACTTCCACCTCGTCGCCGACCTTGAGCTCGCTGTCACGGCCGGGGCCGGAAAATTCGCGGAGGGCAACGCGGCCCTCGGTCTTCAGGCCGACGTCGATGACGGCCATGTCCTTTTCGATTGCAACAACCTTGCCCTTGATGACTGAGCTTTCCTGCAGGTTGCCGCCTGCGAAGGACTCGTCGAGCATCGCGGCGAAATCGTCGCGCGACGGGCTATAGGTATCAGCAGAAGTCGAAGCCATTTGTTCTCCAGTTGCGGATGTCATGCCGGCCGTTGGGTTCTTGGGCGCATCGTACGCGCAGTGTCGGAAGGTCCGCAGAACCTTCGAGCGACCGCTCGCTGCTCCGACCTGGAGGGCGGAACAGCGGAAGCGGGCCGGCTGAGGCCCGCGCGTACGATACGTGGAAATCTTTTGTCCGGAGCCTGGATCGCGTCGGCCCCAAGCAGGGACCGAGAGTATCGACCTCAAAGAGCGGGAGCGGGCGCTTCCTCCAATGACGGCAGCGGCTTAACCCCGCGACCGGCCCGCTCGGACGGCCTCGATAATGTCGATGGCGGCCCGGACGCCGCCTTCTATATCCAGTTGGGAGTTATCTAGCAAGTAAGCATCCGCGGCCGGCTTCAGGGGCGCGATCGCCCGGTTCTTGTCGCGTTCGTCGCGCTGGATGATGTCGGCGAGTACGGCGGCCTCATCGGCCTCCTCACCCCTCGCCTTGGCCTCCATGGTCCGGCGGCGGGCGCGGACTTTGGGATCGGCGACGACGAAGATCTTCACGTCGGCATGGGGGCAGATCACGGTTCCAATATCCCGCCCATCGAGCACGGCGCCCGGCGGATCGGCGGCGAATTGCCGCTGAAAACTGATCAGGGCTTCGCGCACCCTTGGGATCGCCGAGACGATGGAGGCGCCCTCGCCGGCCTTCTGGGTCTTCAGGGCGGGATTGCCGAACTTTTCGGGATCGAGTTCCAGCGCCGCAGCGACCGCCGCCGCCTCGTCCCGGAGATCATGACCCGACTGCATCAGGGAATAGGCCACCGCGCGATAGATCACGCCGGTATCAAGATGACGGTAGCCGTAATGGTGAGCGAGGCGCTTGCCGAGCGTGCCCTTGCCCGACGCCGCGGGCCCGTCGATGGCGATGATCATGAAAAATCGGCCCCAAGCGAACGCATCATCGGAATGAAATCCGGAAAACTGGTGGCGATGAAGGCGGTGTCATCGACGGTCACCGGCTGGTCGGAGGCGCAGCCCATCACCAGCGCGGACATCGCGATGCGATGGTCCATGTGGGTGGCCACAACGCCGCCGCCGGGAACGTGGCCGCGGCCTTCGACGATCAAATCGTCGCCGGAGACCTCGACCTTGACGCCGTTGACGCGGAGCATGGCGGCGGTGGCTTCGAGACGGTCGGATTCCTTGACGCGCAGCTCCTGGAGGCCGCGCATGATGGTCGTGCCCTCGGCGAAGGCGGCCGCCACCGCCAGCACCAAATATTCGTCGATCATCGACGGTGCGCGCTCCGGCGGCACCTCCACACCGCGCAATTTCGAGGCGCGTACGCGCAGCTTCGCCATCGGCTCGCCGGCGTCGCCGCGAACTTCACTTTCCTCGATCGAGGCACCCATTTCGCGCAGCGTGGTGAAAAGACCGGTCCGCAGCGGATTGGTCATGACATCAGACAGGATGATTTCGGAGCCTTCGACGATCAGCGCGGCAACGATGGGGAACGCCGCCGATGAGGGATCGGCGGGCACGACGACATTGGCGCCATGCAACTCCGGCTGCCCCAAGAGCGTGACACGGCGGCCGTGCTGACCTTCCCGCACCGAGGTGATCTCGGCGCCGAAATGCTTGAGCATAAGCTCGGTGTGGTCGCGGCTGGCCTCGGTCTCGATGACCGTGGTGATGCCGGGCGCGGCCAGGCCCGCGAGCAGCACGGCGGATTTGATCTGCGCCGAGGCGACCGGGGTCTTGTAGGTGATCGGCAGCGGATCGCGCGCACCCTGGACCGTCAGCGGCAGACGGCCGCCCTCGCCGCCGGCGACGACCTTCGCGCCCATCTTTTCCAGCGGGTCCAGAATCCGGCGCATGGGCCGGGTGCGCAGCGAGGCATCGCCGTCGAAAATCGCAGAGATCGGGCAGCCGGCGACGGCGCCCATGACGAGCCGGCAGCCGGTGCCGGAGTTGCCGAAATCCAGCGGCGCTTTGGGCTCCGCGAAGCCTGCGACACCCACGCCGTCGACTTTCCAGGCGAAATCTCCGGTGCGCTCGACCCTGGCGCCAAGCGCCTGCATGGATTTGGCGGTGTTAAGGACGTCCTCGCCCTCCAGGAGGCCCGAAATCCGTGTCTCTCCGACCGCGAGCGCGCCGAGGATGAGGGCACGGTGGGAGATCGACTTGTCTCCGGGCACCCGTACTTTCCCGGTCAGGGGACCGCTGGCGCGCGACTGGAGCGGCGTCGGCTTGTCGGAATCGGTCAAGTTTGTGTCCTTGGATAGGCCCGAAACGTCCCTGCGGGACTCGCGGGGCAGGTACCACACGGTCTCCCCGCCGTCACGGGCATGTCGTTCTCCCGTAATGCGCTATTGACAGCGGGCCGCCAACTAGCCAAGTGAAGCACCGCTTTTCAGACATTTCCAGGATTCCTCTGCCGTGGCCAAGTCCGAACTCGGAACTAAACGTATTTGCCCGACCACGGGCAAAAAGTTCTATGACCTCAACAAGAATCCGGTGATCTCGCCCTATACCGGAGAAGTCGTGCCGATCGCGCCAATCGCGCCGGCGCGCGCGCCCCGCGGCGCCGAAGCCCGCCACGCAGCCGCTGCCGCCGACGCCACGCCGGAGCCGGCGGAGGTCGAGGAGGTCTCGCTCGAGGAGGCCGATGCCGAGGAGAACACCGGCAAGGTCAAGGCCGTCGTGCCCGAATCCGAGGACGACATCGAAGTCGATGAGACCATCGAGGACGATGACGACGATGATTCGACCTTTATCGCCGACGACGAAGAGGGCGATGAGGACGTCACCGACATCATTGGTGATGTCGGCGGTGACGAAGAGACTTGAGATAATTCCAGAACTGTGGTTCTGGGTCTTTCCCGATGCGTCGCCCAAGGCGCGTCGGACGGTTAAGGGGCCATAGCTCAGCTGGGAGAGCGCTTGCATGGCATGCAAGAGGTCGGCGGTTCGATCCCGCCTGGCTCCACCACGCTTCGCCCTTCGGGCTACGCGTGGCGCAGCCGCGCACAGCCCGAAGGGCGAAGCGTGGTGTCCGGCGAAGCCCGAAGGGCGAAGACGGACTGGTGAGATTCCTACGCCTTAAGGCTACGCGTGGCGCAGCCGCGCACAGCGCGAAGGGCGAAGCGTGGTGTCCGGCGAAGCCCGAAGGGCGAAGACGGGCTGGTGAGATTCCCACGCAGCGGCTGCCCAGGCGATAATCGTCAATGTGGTACGTCTACATCCTCCGCAGCATCGAATTTCCCGAGCAGGAATACGTTGGGGCCACGGAAAATCTGAAGCGCCGGATTCCAGAGCACAATGCTGGCAAATCCACCCACACGCCAAGTTCAAGCCTTGGAAGCTGATCTGGTACTGCGCCTTCCGTGACAAGTACAAAGCGCTCGCTTTTGAAGCGTACCTGAAGTCTCACTCCGGCCGGGCCTTCACAAAGAAGCGGCTGTCCTAAGAGCGCACCTCTTCCCCTACTCCCCGATCACCGCATTCAACCGGTCCCTCAGCGCCACAATCTCATCCTTCATCGCGACCAGTTCCGAGACCGAGCAGTCCGACGCCGCCAGGATCGATTGCGGCACGGCGCGCGCCTTGTCCTTCAGGGCCTGGCCCTGCGCCGTCAACGCGATCAGCACCTGACGTTCGTCTTCGCTCGATCGGGTGCGCTTGACGAGGTGGGCCGCCTCGAGCCGCTTGAGCAGCGGCGTCAGCGTGCCCGAATCCAGGTGCAGCTTTTCGCCGATGTCCTTGACCGGCACGTCGTCGCGCTCCCACAGCACCAGCATCACCAGATATTGCGGATAGGTCAGGCCGAGCCGGTCCAGCAGCGGCTTGTAGACGCGGTTGAAGGCGTGCGCGGCCGAATAGACCGCGAAGCAGATCTGGTTGTCGAGGCGCAGCGGCGCGTCCGCTGCCGAATGTTTCCGGGGCATGGAGAATCTCACAGGACTTGCTTCCATTCTGGGGCCGGCCGTCGCCACATTCAATTGCGAACAATTAAATGTGAGGCGCCATAATTTCAATTGCGCGCAATATAATTGTTTGCAATAAGGATCGCACCCCACCCGAACACACAGGGAGACGAAAATGTCAGTGAACGTCCTCTACAAGACCAGCGCAAAGGCCACCGGCGGCCGCGACGGCCATGCTGCGACCCTCGACGGCGCGCTCGACGTCAAGCTCACCACGCCGAAGGAGCTCGGCGGCGGAGGCGGCGCGGGCAACAATCCCGAGCAGCTGTTTGCGGCCGGCTATGCCGCCTGCTTCATCGGCGCGATGAAGTTCGTGTCCTCGCAGGGCGGCCCCAAGGTTCCGGCCGACGCCTCCGTGACCTCGACCGTCGGCATCGGTCCGCGCGCGGCCGGCGGCTTCGGTCTCGACATCGACCTTGCCGTCTCGTTGCCGGGCCTCGCCCGCGCGGAAGCCGAGGCGCTGGTCGAGAAGGCGCACCAGGTGTGCCCGTATTCCAACGCGACGCGCGGCAATGTCGACGTTCGCCTGACGGTCGTCTGATCGGTTCGGTGAAGCGGCTGGCCCGGGATCCCTCTCGGGCCAGCCGCTTCCCTTGATTTGCCATCCCGCGGGATTGCGGCGACCGCCTGCATGACGCCCTACGCGGGAAGCCATTGCCGGCTCGGACGAACCTCGTTAGGCCTGTGATCACATCGACACAGGGGACGCGAAGGCATGACTGAAGCCGCCAGTTCTGGAGCCGCCACGGGCGCAATGAGCGGCCTGCGCGTCATCGATCTCACGCGCGTGCTCGGCGGGCCCTATTGCACCCAGATCCTCGCCGACCATGGCGCCGACGTGATCAAGGTCGAGCCGCCCGCAGGCGACGAGGTGCGCGACTGGGGCCCTCCCTTCCACGACGAAGACGCAGCCTATTTCATCGGCATCAACCGCAACAAGCGCTCGATCGGCCTCGATCTCGCCTCCGAGGGCGGCCGGACCGTGCTGCTCAAGATGCTGGAGAGCGCCGACGTCCTGATCGAGAATTTCAAGCCGGGCACGCTGGAGAAATGGGGCATCGGCAACGAGGTGCTGCGCGAAAAATTTCCGCGCCTCGTGCATTGCCGGATCTGCGGCTTCGGCGCCGACGGTCCCCGCGGCGGCAATCCCGGCTATGACGCCATCATCCAGGCCATGACCGGCATGATCGCGGCGACCGGCTCGCCCGAGAGCGGGCCGATGCGGATCGGCGTGCCGCTGGTCGACATCGGCACCGGCCTCTATGCGGCGATCGGCATCTTGATGGCGTTGTCGGAGCGGCAGCGCTCGGGCCAGGGCCAGTTCCTGGAGACCACGCTGTACGAGACCGGCCTTGCCATCATGCATCCGCACACCGCGAATTATTTCATGCATGGCAAGCCGCCGGCGCTCACCGGCAACGAGCATCCCAACCTCGTGCCCTATGCGATCTTCCCGACCAAGACCGACAACATCTTCATCGGCGTCGGTAATGACGGCACCTTCCGCAAGCTCGCCAAGGAGATCGGCAAGCCCGAGCTCGGCAGCGATCCGCGCTTTGCGCGCAACAAGGACCGCATCGCCAATCGCGAGGCGCTGCGGGCCGAGCTCGCCGCCGTGTTCAGCCAGCACGAGGCCGAGCCGCTGTGCAATCGCCTGCTCGCTGCGGGCCTGCCCGCAGGCCCCGTGCAGAAGATCGACCAAGCGTTGACCAACCCGCACACGATCGCGCGCGGCGATATCATCGAGAAGGATTGGTACAAGGGCGTGGCATCCCCGATCCGGCTCGATCGCAGCAAGCCAAGCCTGCGTCGCCTGCCGCCGAAATTCAGCCAGCACGCCGCCGAGGTGCTGGGCGAGTTCGGCTACTCCAGGTCCGAGATCGACGCGATGGTCGAGCAGGGCACGGTCTGCGGACCCGAGCGCAAGCGCTGAGATAAGGCGAAGATCGAGCTTCACCGTCTAAAACGGCCGGACGATTCCGACGCGCGGGATCAGCGTAAGGATCAGGCCGAAGATATTCGTCTTCTGATCCTCCGCCCGAATCAGCGGCGTCTCGCGTGCGGCGGGCAGCATCTTCACCGCGTGCAGGATCAGGAACATGCAGACCGCCCAGTTCGAGATCCAGCGCGAATAGTCGAACACCATCGCGAACATCACGAGGCAGGCGAGGCTGACGCCGGCAAGCGCCGCGATCACCAGACGCCGATGCGTGTCGTTTGCCAGCGCGCCGATAAGGTTTGCAAAATAACGCCACAGCGGTGTGTGCAGCCAGATCAGCAGCGCGAACACGGGCACGCCGAGGATGTTGTGGGGCAGGCGGCCCCAGGTGTCGGAAATCTCCTTCGCCAGCGGCTGATACCAGATGTAGGCAAACTGCAGCAGGTCGGCCCGCGCGGGATCGGCCATCCGGCTCTTCAGATAGGCGGCGAAATCCGCCTCCGGGATCGGCATCGTTCCCCAAAATTGCGCGACGAAGAACAGCGTGGAGACGGCAAGCAGGGCAACGACGCCGAACGCGACGTTGGTGCGATCGCAGCCCTGCGTCAGATAGTGCCTGATCACGACGATGGTGATGATGGTCGGCACATACATCAGGAGATGGATGTGGTGGATCAGGACGAGAGCGATCGAGAACAGCGCAGCTAGCGCCACGAACAGCAGCGAGCCGGCGGGCACCAGCAGCAGGATGATCGCCAGCGCGCAGCCATAGATGTCGAAATGGCCGAGCGTGTGCATGAAGTTCTTGAGGAAGAACGGCGAGCCCGCGATGAAGACGAACAGCGGCAATGTCTTCGTGGTGAAGCCGAACGTCTTCTGAAATAGTCTTGCGTACAGTCCCAGCGTCACCAGCCATGTCGCGCCGCCGAGCGCGAACACCAGCCATACCGGCACCTTGTCGATGAACAGCGCGACGATCGCCCCGATCAGCGCGCGCTTGATGAAGCCGAAATGGTAGTCGACGAGGAGGTGGATGTAGGGGACGTAAGGCGGCAGCTGGATCTTGTGAACAAAGACGCCGACGATGACCGCCGCGTTGATCGCGAGCAGGACGCGCCAGGGGTTTTGCAGGATGCGTGCGGTCACGCCGCATCCATAGCGCGGCCGCCCGGAATTACAAAATGAACCGGCTCAAATCCGCGTTCTTGGCGAGGTCGCCGACGTGCTTCTGGACGAAATCGGCGTCGACCCTGACGGTCTCGCCGCTGCGGTCGGGGGCGGTGAAAGAGATCTCGTCCAGCACCCGCTCCATGACGGTCTGCAGCCGTCGCGCGCCGATGTTCTCGACGGTGGAATTCACGGCGACCGCGACGTCCGCAAGTGCGTCGATGGCGTTGTCGGTGATGTCGAGCGTGACGCCCTCGGTCTGCATCAGCGCGACATATTGCTTGATCAGCGAAGCCTCTGGCTCGGTCAGGATGCGACGCATGTCGTCGCGGGTCAGCGCCTGCAGCTCGACGCGGATCGGCAGGCGGCCCTGCAGTTCCGGCAACAGGTCGGACGGCTTTGCGACGTGGAAGGCGCCGGAGGCAATGAACAGGATGTGGTCGGTCTTCACCGCGCCGTGCTTGGTCGAGACCGTGGTGCCCTCGATCAGCGGCAGCAAGTCGCGCTGCACGCCCTCGCGCGAGACGTCGCCGCCGGCGCGGCCTTCGCGGGCGCAGATCTTGTCGATCTCGTCCAGGAACACGATGCCGTTGTTCTCGACCGCGCTGATCGCCTCCATCGTCAACTGATCGCTGTCGAGCAGCTTGTCGGATTCCTCGTTGATGAGGATCTCGTGCGAGCTCTCCACCGTCAGCCGCCGCGTCTTGCTGCGTCCGCCGAGCTTGCCGAAGATGTCGCCGATCGAGACTGCGCCCATCTGCGCCCCAGGCATGCCCGGGATCTCGAACATCGGAAAGCCGCTGCCGCCGCCTTGCGTCTCGACCTCGATTTCCTTGTCGTTGAGCTCGCCCGCGCGCAGCTTCTTGCGGAAGGAGTCCCGCGTTGCCGCGCTGGAATTGGCGCCGACCAGGGCGTCGAGCACACGCTCCTCGGCGGCGAGCTGCGCACGTGCCTGCACGTCTTTGCGCTTGCGCTCGCGGACCTGGGCAATCGCGACCTCGACGAGATCGCGCACGATCTGCTCGACGTCGCGGCCGACATAGCCGACCTCGGTGAATTTCGTCGCCTCGACCTTCAGGAACGGCGCGTTGGCAAGCTTGGCGAGCCGCCGCGCGATCTCGGTCTTGCCGACGCCGGTGGGGCCGATCATCAAAATGTTCTTCGGCAGCACCTCTTCGCGCAAGGAGCCTTCGAGCTGCTGCCGCCGCCAGCGGTTGCGCAGCGCGATCGAGACGGCGCGCTTGGCATCGGCCTGGCCGACGATGAAACGGTCGAGTTCGGAAACGATTTCGCGGGGAGAAAAGTCTGTCATGGGACCTTAGCTAGGGACAGATGCGGGGTGGGACAAGCCGCTTTTTTGCGTCAGATGATCGGCGGGCCCGATTGCCATTGTTTCACGGCCTCGATCGGATGGATCAGCATCAGGATATTGAGCGTCAGATTGTCGCGAATATGGAGCGCCAGCATGATTTCGAAGGCGAGCCCGAGCAGGATGGTCACCGATACAGGCAGCAGGCGCGCGGCGAGGAAGCCCAGCATCATGGACAGATTGTCAGAAACCGAATTGACGATGCTGTCGCCGAAATAATCCAGCGAGATCGTGCCGGCGCGGTAGCGTTCGATGATGAAAGGCGAGTTCTCGACGATCTCCCAGGCACCCTCGATCAGCATCGCGACGATCAGGCGCGCGGGCCAGGACAGAGACACGAATGGCAGGCGCGCGAACAGCAGCCAGGTCAGGCCATAGAACAGGAAGCCGTGCAGGATGTGCGAGAAACTGTACCAGTCGGCGATGTGTTGCGAATTTTCGGAGCTGTTCACCACGCCATGCCACAGCTTGACATAGCCGCAGGTGCAGATCGGCACCCGGCCCATCGCGAGCAGGATCGAGGCCTGCATCGCCAGCAGCAGCAGCGCGATGCCGACCCACGCGAGCGGTGGAAACGCGGCCCTGCTCTCATGCGTGGTTGCAAGGGTCATGGCTCGCGCACCATCAGGAGCGCCGGCCCGTCGGGCGTCTCGACCATGCGGTCGGGGACAAAGCCGGCCTTCTCATAGGCACGCACGGCGCGCGCGTTGAGCGGATCAGGATCAGTGACGATGCGGGGCAGCCCTTGCCGCAACTGCTCCTCGGCGAACTGGCGGATGAATGCCGAACCGTGCCCGCGCCCGATCATGTCGCTTTCGCCGATGAACTGGTCGATGCCACGGGTGCCCTCCGGTTGCGGCCCAAGACCCGTATTCCAGGCGGTCAGGCGGTAGCATTGAAGATAGCCGAACGGCTTGTCGCCGGCCAACACGATGAACTGGTCCATTGCGGGCTCATCGAGATCGCCGCTCACGAGGGCGAACTGCTCGTCCGGATCGCCCCACCATTCCCGGACATGTGCTTCGCGCAGCCATCGCCGGATCAGCGGCAGGTCAGCCGCGGTCATCGGGCGGAAGGTGTGGGCGGGGGTCATCTAGCGGCCAGGGCGGTGCGGCGCTCCCTCTCCCGCCTGCGGGAGAGGGTTGGGGAGAGGGTGTTTCCGCGATGGGACAGCCCCCAAGAGGACAGAACCCTCACCCGCGCCTTCGGCGCGACCTCGCCCGCCTGCGAGGGCTTTGCTTAATTGGCCGAGCGGGAGTGAGGCTCGATATGGGGTATTTTTTTGTGCGGCCTCGGATGGCGCGCGAACGCAGACGGTCT
>NZ_JBEPQF010000029.1:0-88961 GCF_040547695.1 Bradyrhizobium sp. JR4.3
GGCCGGAGCCTGTCGCGACCCAGACCTTCTCTCTCGACGTCTTCAGCCTCAAAAGCCAATAGCGCAACAGGCCCACAAGGGGAGAAGGAAGAAAGTGTTAGAAACACCTCACCTCGGCTTCCGCCTGTGCTCGCCGCAAATCATTCACGGCCGAGTTCGCCTGCTCCGAGGTGCGGAACTGGACGCCGAGATTGCCGCGGACCTGGGACATACTGAGCGCGGTTTCGGCGGTGACGTAGCGCTCATAGGACACGATCGAGGCCACCACGTCGATCGAGCAGGAACATTGTTCGATTGCCTGCCGGCTCTCGCCATTGGCCTTCATGCAGCCATAGACATACTCGGCACGCGCCGACGTCGGATAATCATTGGCCTCTTCAGCCTGTGCACCGAGCGCGGTCGCAGCCCACACCGCCAATGCGGCGACAATCGGTCGTAGCTGTCCGGCCAGATTCATGAGCGTCCTCCCGCTGGTTGCGACGGAAGCTATGCTATGCGTATTGTCCTGAAAAGCACCCTACCAGAGGAAACGGCTCACAAGGTGATGAGAGCATTTGGTCGATCATTGGCGCTCGCGACGACGCTGGCGCTGACACTAGCCGGGCCCGGCCGCGCCGCGGATACGATTCGCCTTGCGGTGCAGAAGACCGGAACATTCTCCTGGGAGCTGGCCGCGATCCGCGCCGGCGGCCTCGACAAGGAGGCCGACCTGTCGCTCGACGTCACCGAGCTTGCGAGCCCCGAGGCCGGCAAGATCGCCCTGCGCGCTGGCAATGCCGACATCATCCTGTCCGACTGGCTGTGGGTGTCGCGCGAGCGCACGCTCGGCGCCAAGCTCACCTTCTATCCCTATTCCAGCGCGCTCGGCGCGGTGATGGTGCCGGCCGCCTCGCCGATCAAGTCGCTGGCTGATTTGAAGGGCCGCAAGCTGGCCGTCGGCGGCGGTCCCATCGACAAGAGCTGGCAGCTGCTCCAGGCGCGCATGAAGCAGGACGGCATCGACCTGAAATCGGAGGCGACCATCGTCTATGGTGCTCCGCCTCTGATCGCCGCCAAGGCGCTCGACGGCGAGATGGATGCGAGCCTCAACTTCTGGAATTTCTGTGCACAGCTGGAGGCCAAGGGCTTTAGACGCCTCACCGGCATCGAGGACATATTGCCAAAACTCGGCGCCAAGGGCGCGGTCTCCGCAGTCGGCTATGTCTTCGACGAAAGCTGGGCGGCAGGTCATCGCGATGCGGTGGCGCGCTTCATCGCGATGACCCGCAAGGCCAAGCAGCTGCTGGTGACCTCGGATGCAGCCTGGGACAAGATCGCACCGCTCACCGGCACGAGCGATGCCACCCTGCTGAAGACCTATCGCGAGCGATATCGCGACGGCATTCCGCGCCGGAGCATCGATGACGAAGAACAGGACGCGCGCGTGCTCTATCGCGTGCTGGCCGAGACCGGCGGACGCGACCTCGTGGGCCCCGCTGCCGAGCTCGATCCCGGCACGTTCTATCACGCAGTTGCCGGAGACTGAGGTGCTGCGTCTTCTGTCGTTTGCCCTGTTGCTCGCGATCTGGTGGACAGCCGCCCTGTTCGTCGGCGCCGCAAAGCTGCCCTCTCCGTCCGCCGTGCTCGACGTCGTCATCGCGGAAGCATCGAGCGGCGCGCTGTTCCTGCATCTCGGCGCCACGCTCGCCCGCGTGAGCCTCGCCTTCGTGCTGGCGATGTCGCTCGGCAGCGCCATCGGCTATCTGATGGGACGGGTGAAGCTCGCCGACCGGCTCGGCGATCCCTGGCTGATCCTGCTCCTGAACCTGCCCGCGCTGGTCGTGATCGTGCTGGCCTATATCTGGGCCGGCCTCACCGAGGCCGCAGCGATCGCGGCGATCGCGATCAACAAGCTGCCGACCGCCATCGTCACCCTGCGCGAGGGCGCACGCGCGCTCGACCGCTCGCTCGACGAGATGGCGAGCGTGTTCGCGATGCCGCGCTGGCGCGCGTTCCGCCACGTCGTGCTGCCGCAACTGGCACCCTATATCGCAGCCTCAGCCCGCTCCGGATTGTCGCTGGTGTGGAAGATCGTGCTGGTCGCCGAACTCCTGGGCCGGCCGAACGGCGTCGGCTTCGAGATCGGCGTCGCTTTCCAGCTGTTCGACACGCCGCGGCTGCTGGCCTATTCGCTGACCTTCGCCGCCGTCGTGCTCGTGATCGAGACCGCGCTGGTGCAACCGTTCGAAGCCCGCGCAACACGATGGCGACCCCGTGCGGCTTGAGGTCGATATCACAGGCAAGAGCTTCAAGAGTGCCGCGGGCGGGACGCAGGAGGTGCTCGCGCCGGTCAGATTCGCGCTTCAATCCGGCGAGGTCGGCGTGCTGATCGGTCCCTCCGGCTGCGGCAAGAGCACGATGCTGCGCATCATCCTCGGGCTCGACCGCGATTTCGAGGGGCACGTCTCGCGCCCGCCGGAAGCGCGGATCGGCATGGTTTTCCAGGAGCCGCGGCTGCTGCCATGGCGCTCGGTCGAGCAGAATGTACGGCTTGCGGCACCCGATGTGACCGACGCCAAGCTCGCCGAGCTGTTCAGGATCCTGGAGCTGGACGCGCATCGCAGTCATTTTCCAGGCGAATTGTCACTGGGCCTCGCCCGGCGCGTCGCGCTCGCCCGCGCCTTTGCGGTGGAGCCTGACCTGCTCGTGCTCGACGAGCCCCTCGCCTCGCTCGACGACGCACTCGCCGGCCGTTTACGCGACGAGATCGCGACGCTGGTGGCGCGCCGTCCGGTGATGACGTTGCTCGTCACCCACAGCCTGGATGATGCGATCCGGCTCGGCGACCGCCTGTTCTTGCTATCGCCGCGACCGGCGCGCATCGTGCGCGAGGTGCCGATTGCCATCCCGCGCGCGGAGCGCAGCGAGGCCGAGCTCGGCAAGATCAGGGCCGAGCTCGCCGCGTTGCAGCTTGAATCGAAATGAGAACTCATGGTCAATTGGATCAACGACATCTTCGCGGGAGGGTCATCATGCGGCGTACGCTGATTGCGATCGGCATCCTGTTGGTTGCGATGCCCGGCGCGGCGCTCGCGCAGGCCAAAGGCAAGGGTATCCGGCTCTGGAATCTGACGACGGAGACGATCTCCGGTTTCCAGCTCTCGCCGGCCGGGAAGACCGAGTGGGGGCCGAACCAGTGCTTGAACGACAAGGACAAGGAGGTCGATCACGACGAGCGGCTGCGCATCACCGGCGTCGAGCCCGGCCGCTACGATGCCAGGGTCAGCTATCCCAATGCACGGCAGTGCATCGTGCGCGACATCGAGATCAAGGCGGATGCGGTGTTCTCGATCGCCGACAAGGATCTGAAGGACTGCAGCAAATAACGCGGGCTGCGTTACGAGCGTTTCGCCTCATGGTGAGGAGCGCGGAACGCGCGTCTCGAACCATGCAGGCCCGTCTGTCACCTGCGGCCATCCTTCGAGACGCCTGCTTCGCAAGCTCATCAGGATGAGGACCTAAGCCAGTCGCGACCGGGAAGGCGGCGCAGCTCTTCACGCCTTATCGTTCGGGTGCGGATATTCGCAGCGCCACCGCACCGCTTGCCACTTCGGATGGTCGCCAACCCATTGCGCGATATAGGGCGGCGCAGCCATCGCGCATTGCGTCGGCGACCCCGCATAGTTGAACACCAGATGCTGCTCCTCGCAGGTCGCAGGCGAGAGCAACGCACACACAGTCACCACCAGGTCGATCGGGTTCATGCCGGGATCCTCGCAGAGCCGATGAAGAATAGCACAAAAGGCTACGCTCCGAGGAGCCGGAAGTTTCAATCCGGCCACGCGAAATCGAGCGGGAATTGCCCCATCGCCTCTCCCCGCAACCGGGGCGCGAGCGCTAGAAATTAACTCCAAACACCAGCCTCGCCTGGTGGCGCTCGAAATTGACGAGGTCGAGATTGCCGCCCGATCCGGCCGGACGGCCCCAGGCCTGCATGCTCCAGCTCATGGTCAGGCGCGAGCGATCGGAAAGCTGGAAATAAGCAGTCGGACCGACAAAGAGGGCCTGTCCTGCGAACTCGTCGAGGCCGATGCCTTCGTACTGCCGGAAGTAGCGCACCTCGCCGCCGAGCAGCACATCGGGCCGCACGCGGACGAGGCCGGCGAAGGCCGCGCCGATGGTCGAACTCTTTTCGGACAGTCCCGCCATTTCGAAACGCGCCCATTCGGGTTGATAGATCAGGTTGAGCGCGCCGATGGCGAAGTTCGGGATCAGCTCGCGATCGAAGGCGAGCGTGAAATCGGTACCGTACATCCGCCCTTTTGCGCCGGAAGTCTCGTCGATGCGATCGCCATGGAGTTCGGCGGCGACAGTCAACCCGAATGGCGCGCGCTCGCGATCGAGCAGGCGATAGCGCAGGTCGAGCGAAGCGCCCTGGAAATTGAACTGACGGCGGTCGCCGATATCGGGGACGCCGGTGATGTCGTGCAGCGTGGCAGTGCCGCCGACCTCGATGCGGAAGTTCGGCAGCGGCACGATCTCTATCTCGACCTCCTGCGACAGGGCGCGATAGGTCCCGCCGCCTTTGCCGAATCGTCCTGTCGTCTGGGTCTGGAATTCGCGCTCGCCGGGATTGCCGACATCGGTGCCGATCATGAAGCCGAAGATGTGCTCGGTATCAAAGCCCTCTTCGGCGCTGACGCATGCCGGCGCGAGCGCGACGGTGCAGGCGGCTATGGTCCAGAATGTAAGGGCTCTCGCGCGCATCCCCGACACTACCACGGCTTCGATGGTAGTTGCCATCGAAGCCGCGGCAGGTCGCAAGTCTTACTTGCAGTCTTACTTGTGGTCCTACTTGCGCAAAGCGCAGGCGTACATGTTGATTTCCATGCCGACCGACACTTCCACGATCTTCGGAGCTTTCCAGGCCATTCGGGGACTCCCAAGGGATTGAGCGCGACATCGCGCCGGCCAAAACCTAGGGCTGCGTCAGGCACAGCGCAAGTCGGGAATCGCGGCGTCGACACAGCGAACTGTCGCATCGCGCTTGCAAACTTCTCTCTCGGGCAACTCGCCTTCGCTCCCAGTCAAGCGGCGCGGCGCTCACTGCAACAAGCGCAGCAGCGCGCGGCCGGCGCGCGAGTTCAGCTCCTTGGCATCCAGCGTTCCATCCTTGTCGGGATTCGCCGCGTTGAAGCGCTGCTCCACCACGGAGAGATATTCGTCGAGCGTGAGAGTCCCGTCGCGATCGGGATCGGCGGCGGCGAGTTCTTTCGCCGTTAACCGTCCGCGCAACTCGCGGGCGTCAAGCGTGCCGTCATGATCGGGATCGAGCTTGGCGAACAACGCGGTCGCCGCCTTCTTCACCTCGGCAAGGTCGAGCGTGCCGTCATTGTCGGTATCGAACGTCTTGACCGCGTTGCCGGAGGCCGACCATGCCGGACCGGACATCAGTGCAATCGTGAGCGCAAGTGCAACAGAGCGACGCGATATCATGAAAACCTCCCAGACCAAGAGCTCCGATTCGAGCCGGATCGAAACGACATAAGTCCACAAGCGAGCCTCGGTTCAAGCCCCGAATTGCAGGCTACGCCCGTACAACTTGCGGAACCCGTCGGCCCGACCATTGCCGTGGCGCACGCGCCCTGCTCCATGCCGCGGAATTTCTTCAGCGCCTGCGCACAAGTGAGAGTTGCTTGTCAGCTCTCCGTCAGGTGACCGGCTTCCGGCCGCCCACCAGATCGGCGTCGCAACTACGACTTTCGTATTGACGCGTTTTGCATTCGGGCGGAGTGTTGCTGCCGCAGCGTCAATAGGCGCGCATATTGGGAGGAACGGATGAAACGCTTTGCGATGGCCGCGAGCCTCGTCATGCTTGCATCGACTTGTGCAAATGCACAAACCAGCGAGCAGCTGGTCAAGGGTGCGACCGATACATCGAACGTTCTCAATTACGGAATGGGCTACAATCTCCAGCGTTTCTCGACGCTGAACCAGATCAACAAGGACAGCGTCAAGAACCTTGTCCCGGTCTGGAACTACTCTTTCAACGACGATCGCAGCGAGGAATCGCAGCCGCTAGTGTACCAGGGCGTGATCTATGTGACGTCGCACAACGCGACGATGGCGGTCGACGCCAAGACCGGCAAGCAGATCTGGAAATCCAAGGTCGAGTATCCTGCCGAAACGCCGCGCATCGTCTGCTGCGGCATTATCAATCGCGGCGCCGCACTCTATGACGGCAAGGTGTTCCGCACCACGCTCGACGCCAACGTGATCGCGCTCGACGCCAAGGACGGCAAGGAGCTGTGGCGGCAGAAGGCTGCCGATATCAAGGAAGGCTATTCGATGACGGTGGCGCCGCTGGTCGCCGACGGCGTCGTGATCACCGGCATCTCCGGCGCAGAGTTCGGCACCCGCGGCTTCATCGACGGCTGGGATCCGGCAACGGGCAAGCACCTGTGGCGCACCCATTCGATCCCCTCCCCGGACGAGCCCGGCGGCGACACCTGGAAGGGCGATACCTGGAAGCTCGGCGGCGGCTCGACCTGGATCACGGGCTCCTATGATCCCGAGCTCAACACGGTCTATTGGGGTATCGGCAATCCCGGACCGTTCAACTCTGCGGTACGCCCGGGCGATAACCTCTACACCTGCTCCGTGCTGGCGATGGATCCCAAAACCGGCAAGATCAAGTGGCACTACCAGTTCTCGCCGAACAATCCGTTCGACTATGACAGCGTGGCCGAGATGGTCCTCGCCGACATGAACGTCGAGGGCAAGCCGACCAAGGTGTTGATGGACGCCAACCGCAACGGCTTCTTCTACGTGCTCGACCGCACCAACGGAAAGCTGCTTGCGGCCAATCCTTACGTGAAGGTCAACTGGGCGACGGGAATCGACATGAAGACGGGCCGGCCGATCGAGACCGATGTCAGCAAGGACGCGCGCGAGGGCAAGAAGGTCGTTGTCTTTCCGTCGCTGCTTGGAGGCAAGAACTGGGAGCCGATGTCCTTCAACCCGCAAACCGGGCTCGCCTACGCCAACACGCTCGCCTTCGGCGGGCACTACAAGACCGAGCCCGTCACCTTCAAGCAGGGTGAATGGTATCTCGGCATGGACCTCACCGACCTCTGGGAATGGGGTGATGGTCCGCGCGGGCATCTGAAGGCGATCGACCCCATGACCGGGAAGGCCAAGTGGGAAGCGCCCAGCGACATCCCGCGCTTCTCGGGCGTGCTGTCGACCGCGGGTGGCGTCGTGTTCTCGGGCGCGCTGACCGGCGAGTTCGAGGCCTTCGACGCCGACACCGGCAAGAAGCTCTGGCAGTTCCAGACCGGCTCGGGCATCGAGGGACAACCGGTGACCTGGCAGCAGGACGGCGTGCAGTATGTCGCCGTGACGAGCGGGTACGGCGGCGTCTACTCGATCTTCTCCGGTGACGAGCGGCTTGCCACGGTACCGGCTGGGGGCTCGCTGTGGGTTTTTGCGGTCAAGCAGTAGCCACGGCACGATGCTGAAAGAGGTGACGTACAGGACGGTGGCGATCCTTGCCACCGTCGCGGTGCTGACGGTCGCGCTTGCGGCGACCGTTCGTGCCGCGGATGATTCAACCGGCAATCCCGTGCAGGCGCAGATCGACCACGGCAAGTTGACTTATGCCGAGAAATGCTCGCACTGCCACGGTCCCAACATGATGAACCCCGGCACCATCACGCCGGATCTGCGCACCTTCCCCGACGACAAGACGCGCTTCGTCACCACCGTGAAGAACGGCAAGAACAACAAGATGCCACCCTGGGCCGATATTCTCAGCGACGAGGAGATCGGGAATCTCTGGGCCTTCATCTCGAGCCGGAGAAAACCATGAGGCGCTGGCTGGCCGCTTGGAGCATTGCCGCGATCCTCGCGGCGGCGGCCGCGACTGCACGCGCGGCCGACGATCCGCTCAGGATTTGCCTCGACGAGGACCGGCCGCCGCTGTCGGTGCACCACAAGGGCAAGCCGGACTCTGGTTTCGACGTGCTGCTGGCGCAGGCGATCGCCGACCGGCTCGGACGACCGCTGACGATCCAGTGGTTCGAGAGCAAGCTGGACGAGGATTCGAGCCCGCAGCTCGAGGCCAATGCGCTGCTGTCCGACGGGCGCTGCTCGCTCGTCGGCGGCTACGCTCTGACGACGGACTCCCTCGTCAAGCCCGGCATGAAAACGGCGCGCCTGCCGGATTTTGCCGGCGCCACGCGCGACGACCGGCGCCGCCGCGTCGCGCTCGGTGTGCTCGCGCCGAGCCAGCCTTATGTCTACTCGCCGATGACAGTCGTGCTCGGACCCAAGGCGCGGGGTCGCAAGATCGGCGACATCGGCGACCTCGCCGGCCTGCGCCTGGTTATCGAGAGCGGCTCGCTCGGCGATGCGATCCTCATGACCTTCGACAAGGGGCGCCTGATCGACGACATCACGCATCTCGTCCCCGGCCGCGATGATCTTCTCGGCGCACTTGCCCGTGGCGACTATGACGCGACGCTGATCGACCTGGGCCGCCTCGACGCCCATCGCGCCGCGCACCCCGATACGGCGATCACCGCGTCCGGCTACTACTATCCGATCGGGGCCAATCGCGGCTATGTCGGGCTGGCCAGCGATCCCACGCTGATCGACGCCGTCAACAAGGCGCTCACCGGACTTGCTGCCGAGGGCAAGATCGCCGAATTCGGCACACAGGCGGAGCTGACCTATCTGCCGCCGCGTGAGCCTGCGATCCTCGGCGACGTCTGGATGAAGATCATTCAGCGTTGACCGGAGCGTCCGGCTCCCGGAATGACGGATAAAGTGCTCGGCGATGGGCCCGCTACAACCATGGCTGGCTCGGCGACATTCTGCACCCTATGATGCCGCCGTTTTCATTCGGCCATCTGGTGGCATCGTGAATCCTTCCGCAGGAAGCCTGCGCGATCTCCTCTCGCGCGAAATCAAGACCGGCGAGCTAGTGCGGGCGCTGATCGTCGTCGGCCCGATGGTCGCCGCCTATTTCGTCGCGCGCGAGACGGCGCTGCTGAATCTCGGGTTGGTCGCGGTCTCGCTGCTCATTCCGGCGCTACGGCTGCACCTGCCGCCGAATGTTATCGTATGGCACTACATTGCCATCCTCCTCACTTTTGCCGCGCTCTTCCTTGCCGCCCCGATCAAGCCGCTATTCGCAGTGCTGACGGCGCTCGCCGGATTCCTTGCGGTCGCGGTGACACGCCATGGCGAACATTTCCGCACGCTCGGAAATTGGGTGTTCATCCCCGCCGTGTATCTCGCCTGCGAGGTGCGGGAGGGCGTGAGCGCCTCGGAAGCCCTTGCGCCATGCCGGCATGATCATCGTGTCCTCTCCGATCGCGCTGGCTCTGGTCTGCGCCATCCGGATTTACGACCAGCGACGGTGCGGCGATGCCGCGACCTCGTTCGGAGCGCCCGCGGCCGAGTGGTTTGTGCCCGCGGCGGCAACCGCCCTTGCAGTGTTCGCTGCGGCGGCGCTGGTCGAGATCCTCGATCTCGCGCAGGGCCAATGGGTGATGTGGTCGGCCGCAAGCGTCGTGGTCGGCGATCTCGCCGCTTCGACCGGCAAGCTGAAACAGCGGGCGATCGGCGCCGTCGCCGGCGCGCCGCTCGGTTTCCTCGCCGGCATGGTGCTGCCGCAAAGCCGGGTCGGCTATGCGCTCGCGGTTCTCGCGGCCACCCTCACGCTGATCGCGTTCTCCCGCTACATCGTCGGCTTCGGCCTGCGCTGCTTCTTCATCGCGCTGGCCGCTTCCTTCGCCGGCAGCGCCAGCGGCATCGCGGAGGAGCGCATCGTCAACGTGCTGATCGGCGGCACCTTCGGCTTGCTTGCGGTAGCCCTGACTGAAATCGTCTGGCTGCGTGTCATGCGAAAAGTGCGATTGTCCGGATGACGCCCGAATAGGCACAGCGCGGCCCGTCGAATGCGCCAATCTGTCTCGCCAGCCACCCATGGCAGAGGCGACCCGATGCAGTACCGTCGGCGACAACCCGGGAGAGAATCATGTCCGCAAAACTCGATCGCCGCCACTTCATCGCCGCCGGCACCACCACACTCGTGATGCCTTTCGTCTCGCGCGGCGCCTCGGCGCAGGCTGCGTGGCCATCGCGGCAGATCCGCATGATTTGCAGCTATCCCGCCGGCGGACAGACCGATCTGCTCGCGCGCGCCTATGGTGAATTCATTGCCAAGCAGGTTGGAAAGACCGTCGTCGTCGAGAACAAGCCCGGTGCCGCGGGCGCGATCGGGACGGCGGAGGTCGCCCGCGCGGAGCCCGACGGCCACACCATCCTGTGCTCGATCTCGACCACCTACATCATGAACCGGGTGGTGATGAAGACTCCCGGCTACGACATGGACAAGGATTTGACGCTCGTCAGCGTCATTCCGGGCGCCGGCCTGTTGCTGGTGGCGAACCCGAAAACCGGCGTCAAGACGTTGGAGGATTTCGTCGCCTTCGCGCGCAAAAGCGGCAAGGTCAACTTCGGCACCTATAGTGCGGGCTCGGCTCCGCATATGACGGTCCACGAGCTCAACAAACAGTATGGCCTTGCCATCGAGCCGATCCACTATCGCGGCGAAGCCCCGATGTGGACGGGCATGCTGGAAGGTACGCTCGATGTGGCCATGGGCAGCTACACGGCAGCGCAGTCGGTTTTGCAGAGCGACCGTGGCACCGTGTTCGCGGTGCATTCGAAGAAGGTCGACGCCATCCCCGATATCAAGACCCTCCCCGAGCAGGGCGCGACGTCGAAATTCTTCACCGTTAGCGGCTTCTCCGGCTGGGCCGTGCCGAAGGCTACACCGCAACCGGTCGTCGACCGCTTGGCGGAGCTTTGCGTCGCTGCCAACAACGACCCGAAGGTGAAGGAGGTTCTCAACACGTTCGTGCTCGAACCCGCGATCGGCTTCAAGGACACCAACGCCCTATATCAGCGCGAGCTGCCGATCTGGATCGAGAGCGCGCGGTCGCTCGGCCTCGAGCCCTCCTGAACCGGGAGACAAGACGCCCCTTCGCGGCGCAGCATCCGACCAAAGCCTAGTGCCGGAAACGCATTTTCCCGCTATGATTGTGCGATGCCGGCGGAAAGGTCTCGCCGGCGCGGACCAGAAAGGCCGATCCCATGACACCGGATGGCGTCGCCGTAGCCGTCATGATCATCCTGCTCTTTCCGATGGGCTATTTCACGCTGGCGTCTCCGGCCTTCCTGCTGGTGAAGCTGGATATCCAGCCCGTCGCCCAGCTTTTGCGCGGAATGTTCAATGCCCATTTTCTGGTGATGCGCGTTGCCGGAATTATCGGAGCAGTAGCTTTCCTGCTCGACGGTCGTCTGGTCGCAGCGATGGGCGTCGGCCTCCTTGCAGCCTTGGCGATCTACGGACGCCGCGGGTTCATGCAGCGGATGGACGAGCAGCTCAGCGCCACGGACGCCGGCGATGCCGAGGCCCCGCGTCGGCTGCGCCGGCTGCATTGGAGCGGGATGCTGGGCAACGCGGTGCTGCTCGCCGCTCTCCTGATAAGCATTCCCTACATCGCGATATCGGCGTGAGAGACATCGCGGGCGCGTGAGGGGCAACCGCTGTCGTCGACGCCGAACCTGGCGTTTGCCTAGTGCTCGTCCGCCGCAACCGCGCCCTGTTGCGCCTTGTGGATCGAGGACGGCACCACGCCGAAATATTTCCGGAACACCCGGCTGAAATGCGATGAGCTGGAGAAGCCCCAGGAGAATGCGACGTCGGTGATGGTCTTGCCGGCGTGGGCCTCGAGCTCCTGGCGGCAATTCTGAAGACGCGCCTGCCAGATGTAGTCGCTCACCGTGGTGCCGCGCTCCGAGAACAGCATGTGCAGATAACGCTTGGAGCAGCCGAGCTCGCCGGAAATCTGGTCGATGCACAGATCCGGATCGCGCAAATGCTCGCGGATGAAGAACTGCGCGCGCACATAGGTCGCTTCGGGCCCGACGCGATCGAGCATCGTGTCGGCCTCGCGCAGCGGCAGCAGCAAGAGGTCGATCAGCGAATCGGCGACGCCGACCGCACTGTTCGCCGACAGCTTCGCCGCCTCGTCGAAGGTCGCATGGACGAAATCATGGGCGATCCGCCCCGTCCCGGTGCGTGAGGTCAATTTGCAGGCGGGCATTCGCTGCGACGGGAATCCCCGGTCGCGCAGCAGCGCCTTTGGCACGATCACCACGTCATGGCGCGTGAAAGCGGGGCTGATGATCGAATGCGGACAGGAGACGTCATAGGCGATGATGTCGCCCGGGTTCAGCTCGATGTGGCGGCCTTCCTGCTCGAAATAGGACACACCGTAAGTCTGGAAGTGGATCTTGATATACGGGTGTTCATTGGCCTTGGCGCGCGCCAGCGTGTGCGCAATCCGATGCTGGCTGACCTCGATCTGGCAGAGCTTCAGGCGCGAGACGCTGGTGTAGTCGATGCGGCCTTCGAGCGAAGACGCTTCGAGCGGATCGACGTCGAAATGCCCGCACAGGCTCGTCAGCCCGTCGATCCAGCTTTGGATCTGACGTTTCGGCGTCATGCCCGTCGTCGAGAGCGTGTGAATCGTGTCGGACATTAATCCAGCCACTGGTTTGATCCGGAGATTTGACGCGAATCGCGAGCCGCGCTGCCGGAGCCCTGAACCGTGATTGCGTGACGTTTACCTCGATTTTGAGCGATCTTCCAGAACGAGCGCCGTCGTTCCAATGCCACCCTTGTAAGTTAATCCTCCGCCTTAGTTGCAGCGCCGTCAAGGGGAACCTAAGCGTGGGAGACGGTCCCAAAGCGCTGCGGAAGCCGCTGAATTCGCTACTGCAAAATCAAAATCTTCGCGGCCGTGCGCTGTCAAGCAAACCAGCTTCTCTCTTGGGCAAGTTTCCCGATAACGAAGTCGTTAGGGATTGCATCAGGAACAACAAGAACGGGCCGCTCCGCACGTGGACCCGTGGCTCTCATCAGGAGGAGGAAACACCACAGCATCGTTTCTGGTCCCAATCGTGACCGCCCTGCACGAGCAGACGCCGGACGAAAAGCCCGGCGATTAAGCAATGCTTCGGAAACAATAAACGAGACCAATGGAGGAATGACTATGCGCAAGGTACTACTCGCGGCCTATCTTGGCTCCGCGGCGGCCCTCGCCGTCGGCAGCGCGTCGGCCAACGACGAAGTGCTCAAGATGTCGCAGAACCCGAAAGACTGGGTGATGCCGACGGGGGACTACGCCAACACCCGCTATTCCAAGCTGAACCAGATCAACGCACAAAACGTAGGCAAGCTCCAGGTCGCCTGGACCTTCTCGACCGGCGTGCTGCGCGGCCACGAAGGCGGCCCGCTGATCATCGGCAACATGATGTACGTCCACACGCCGTTCCCGAACAAGGTCTACGCTATTGACCTTTCCAACGAGAACAAGATCGTCTGGAAGTACGAGCCGAAGCAGGATCCGAATGTGATCCCGGTGATGTGCTGCGACACGGTCAACCGCGGCTTGGCCTATGGCGACGGCAAGATCTTCCTGCATCAGGCCGACACCACGCTCGTCGCGCTCGATGCCAAGAGCGGTCAGGTGGCATGGACCGCGAAGAACGGCGACGCCAGCAAGGGCGAGACCGGTACTTCGGCCCCCATGGTCGTCAAGGACAAGGTGCTGATCGGCATCTCCGGCGGCGAGTTCGGTGTTCAAGCCCATATGACCGCCTACGACATCAAGACGGGCAAGCTGGCTTGGCGCGGCTACTCCGAAGGACCGGATGATCAAATCCTGGTCGATGCAGAGAAGACCACCGCGCTCGGGAAGCCGATTGGCAAGGACTCCAGCCTCAAGACCTGGCAAGGCGATCAGTGGAAGATCGGCGGCGGCGCCACCTGGGGCTGGATCTCCTACGATCCCGAGCTGAACCTCGTCTACTACGGATCGGGCAATCCCTCGACCTGGAATCCGAAGCAGCGTCCCGGCGACAACAAATGGTCGATGACGATCTGGGCTCGCAACCCTGACACCGGCCAAGCCAAGTGGGTTTATCAGATGACGCCCCACGACGAGTGGGATTATGACGGCGTCAACGAGATGATCCTCTCGGACCAGGCCATCAACGGCCAGCCGCGCAAGCTGCTGACGCACTTCGATCGTAACGGCCTCGGCTACACGCTCGATCGTGCCACCGGTGAGCTCCTGGTCGCCGAAAAGTACGATCCGAAGGTGAACTGGACCTCCGGCGTCGATATGGACAAGAACTCGGCCACCTACGGCCGCCCGAAGGTGCTCGACACCGCTTCGACCGACAAGGCGGGCGAGGACCACAACGTGAAGGGCATCTGCCCGGCCGCGCTCGGCACCAAGGACGAGCAGCCGGCGGCCTACTCGCCGGACACGCAGCTGTTCTACGTTCCGACCAACCACGTCTGCATGGACTACGAACCGTTCAAGGTGAGCTACACTGCGGGCCAGCCCTATGTGGGCGCGACGCTCTCGATGTATCCGCCGCAGGGTGAAACCCACATGGGTAACTTCATCGCCTGGGACGGCAAGACCGGCAAGATCGTCTGGTCGAACAAGGAGCAGTTCTCGGTCTGGTCGGGCGCGCTCGCAACCGCAGGCAACGTGGTGTTCTACGGAACGCTCGAAGGCTACCTGAAGGCAGTCGACGCCAAGACCGGCAAGGAGCTCTACAAGTTCAAGACTCCCTCCGGCATCATCGGCAACGTCACCACCTATGAGAACGGCGGCAAGCAGTATGTCGCAGTGCTCTCGGGCGTGGGCGGCTGGGCCGGTATCGGTCTGGCGGCAGGCCTGACCGATCCGACCGCCGGTCTCGGCGCAGTCGGTGGCTACGCGGCGCTCAGCAACTACACGGCACTCGGCGGAACGCTGACTGTGTTCTCGCTGCCCAACTAGGCCTCTCAGCATCGCTCCGGCGCGTGGATCAACTCCACGCGCCGGCTCGTCTCACCGAATGCCTTCCGAGGAAAATCTCTTGCGTAAAATCTGCTCTGCCATTGCTGCGATGTTCTTGGTCGCGTCCGGGGGAATTGCCGTCGCGGACGGCTCAGGCGATCCGACTGCCGTCAAGCAGAACGAAACCGGCGAATGGTCCGACAAGGAAGGCAATCCAACCTATCAGATCACCGACGGATCCGTCGACTGGTACACCTATTCCGGATACCGCCGCTATCACTCGGACTGCCATGTGTGTCACGGCCCGGATGGCATGGGCTCGACCTACGCCCCGGCGCTGAAGGATTCGCTGAAGACGATGAGCTATGCCGACTTTCTCGGCGTCGTCGCCTCCGGCCGCAAGAACATCTCGACTGCCGCAGAGAACGTGATGCCGGCTTTCGGCGATAACCCGAACGTCGCCTGCTACATGGACGATCTCTACGTCTATCTGCGCGCCCGATCCAACGAGGCCTGGGGCCGCACAAGACCCGGCAAGCACGAGGACAAGAACGACGCCTATACCAAGAACGAAGATTCGTGCATGGGCAAGAAGTGAACGAGCGGAGCCCGACCAGGACCTGGTTCTTGGCGCCCTGCTGGAATTTGAGGAGCTTAAGATGAAGACACGTGCCGCCGTCGCTTTCGAAGCCAAGAAGCCGCTCGAGATCGTCGAAGTCGATCTGGAAGGACCGAAGGTCGGCGAAGTCCTGGTCGAGGTCAAGGCGACGGGCATCTGCCATACCGACGCCTACACGCTCGACGGCTTCGACAGCGAGGGAATTTTCCCGTCGATCCTGGGCCATGAGGGCGCGGGCATCATCCGCGAGATCGGTCCTGGCGTGACCTCGGTGAAGCCGGGCGACCATGTCATCCCGCTCTACACGCCGGAATGCCGGCAATGCAAAAGCTGCCTTAGCCAGAAGACCAATCTCTGCACCGCGATCCGCGCGACGCAGGGCAAAGGCGTGATGCCCGACGGTACCAGCCGCTTCTCCTACAAGGGCAAGCCGATCTACCACTATATGGGCTGCTCGACTTTCTCGAACTTCACCGTGCTGCCGGAGATCGCGGTCGCCAAGATCCGCCAGGACGCGCCGTTCGACAAGAGCTGCTACATCGGCTGCGGCGTCACCACCGGCGTCGGTGCCGTCGTCAACACCGCCAAGGTCGAGCCGGGCTCCAACGTGGTCGTGTTCGGGCTCGGCGGCATCGGCCTGAACGTGATCCAGGGCGCCAAGATGGCTGGCGCGGACAAGATCATCGGCGTCGACATCAACGACTCCAAGGAGGAATGGGGACGCCGGTTCGGCATGACCGATTTCGTCAATCCCAAGAAGATCACCGGCGACATCGTCCCACATCTCGTGACCCTGACCGACGGCGGCGCCGACTACACCTTCGACTGCACCGGCAACACCACGGTGATGCGCCAGGCGCTGGAGGCCTGCCATCGTGGCTGGGGCACCTCGATCATCATCGGCGTTGCCGAGTCCGGCAAGGAGATCGCTACCCGCCCGTTCCAGCTCGTCACCGGGCGAAACTGGCGCGGCACCGCCTTCGGCGGCGCGCGGGGCCGCACCGACGTGCCGAAGATCGTCGACTGGTACATGAACGGAAAGATCCAGATCGACCCGATGATTACCCACACGCTCAAGCTCGAAGACATCAACAAAGGCTTCGACCTGATGCATGAGGGTAAATCGATCCGTTCAGTCGTCGTGTTCTAGCTCGAAAAGCGTCACCCCAAGGAGGATCGACCCATGACTGTTGCACTCCATCCCTCGATCGATAACGGCATTAAACAGGGCAGCGGCAGCTTCGCCGGCGGCACGCTCGCATGCAAATGCAGCGACCATCAGGTCAAGGTCGCCGTCAAGGGCGACGTCGCGCATAACCATGCCTGTGGCTGCACCAAGTGCTGGAAACCGCAGGGCGCGAATTTCTCCGTCGTCGCCGTGGTACCCCGCCAGAACGTCACCGTGCTCGAGAACGGCGACAAGCTCCAGATCGTCGATCCATCGGCGGCGATCCAGCGCTACGCCTGCAAGGCCTGCGGCACGCATATGTACGGCCGCATCGAGAACAAGAGTCACCCGTTCTACGGCCTCGACTTCATCCACCCCGAACTGTTCCAGGAGCAGGGTTCGCAGGCGCCGCAATTCGCCGCCTTCGTCTCGTCGGTGATCGAATCGGGCGTGAAGCCGGAGCAGATGGGCGGAATACGGGCTCGGTTCAAGGAGCTTGGACTTGAGCCCTATGACTGCCTGTCGCCGGCGCTGATGGACGCGATCGCGACCCACGTCGCGAAAGCCAAGGCCGCCTGAGCCAAGGCCGCCTGACGTTTGCCGCGCCCCATTCGCTCGCTGGTTCCACCACACCCAGCGAGCGGACGGAGCCGGCCGGGACGATCGCGGCGATGCCGCCGCTTCTCGACTGCACCTGTGTGGGGGCCGTCAGCTCCCTCAGTCCTGGTCTCTGAATGACTGCGCAGGGCCACCACTTCCCGCTTGAAGTGCGCGGCGCTTGCGTTTCTCCCTCCCTCGACTGAGGCATCCTGCTTCGTCCGCACAGGTGTTCTGGCGGACGAAGCTTTTTTTTGTTGTCCCCATATCGAGATGCGCGCGGCGAGATGCGGCGCCCTGCTTTTGACAAACCTTCGTTGCAATCTTTTCCCATCGAGAACAGCTGACTAGAGAACACTTGGCTGTGAATGCTAGACCGAAGCGATCCTTGCTAAGATCGCGACGTGACGATGCCGCGCGAATTCAATAATCAAGAACACGACGGGAGGTATCGAACACATCCGGACATGACATTGGCATTCCTGAGTCCTGCCGGGATCTGCCCGCGCGGGATGACCGCTGGAATGCGACGCCGCGCAGCGGACATTGCACCGACCGGCATCTGGAAAATCTGAAATCGGCAAGCTTATGAAGAGCGAGGGACGATCATGATCAAGGTGAAGATCAACGGCCAGGAACAGAGCTGGGACGGCGACCCGGATCTCCCGCTACTCTGGTTCCTGCGCGACGAGGCCGGGCTGACCGGCACCAAGTTCGGCTGTGGCCAGGCCCTGTGCGGCGCCTGTACTGTCATCGTCGACAAGGAAGCCGTGCGCGCCTGCATCACGTCGATCAACGACGTCGCCGGCCGCGAGATCACGACGATCGAGGGACTGCATCCGAACGGTGATCACCCTGTGCAGAAGGCCTGGCGCCAAGTCAACGTTCCCCAATGCGGCTTCTGCCAGGCGGGCCAGATCATGCAGGCGGCTGCGCTGCTGATGGACAACCCAAAGCCGTCGCACGACCAGATCCGCGAAGCAATGTCCGGCAACATCTGCCGCTGCGGCTGCTACCAGCGCATCGAGAATGCGGTCCATCTCGCATCGACGGGAGTGTGACATGAATTTCATCGACAACCCGAAGAAGCTTCGTGGCTTCGAGAAGAACATCAAGGTCGAGAAGGTTTCGCGCCGCAGCATCCTGAAGGGGCTCGGCATCACAGGCGGCTTCGTGCTCGCGGCGCCCGTGATGTCGCGCCAGGCGTTCGCCTACGAGACCGGCGCCGGCAAGATGCCGCACGGCGTCGTGGTCGATCCGCGCGTATTCGTCGCGGTCGCACCCGACGGCACCGTCACCATCCTTGCTCACCGCGCCGAGATGGGCACAGGCGTGCGCACCAGCCTGCCGCTGATCGTGGCCGAGGAGATGGAAGCCGACTGGGCCAGGGTCAAGGTGGAGCAGGCCCATGGCGACGAGGTCAAATTCGGCAACCAGGATACCGACGGCTCGCGCAGCACGCGGCATTATTTGATGCCGATGCGCCAGATCGGTGCCTCCGCCCGCACCATGTTGGAGCAAGCCGCCGCGAAACGCTGGGGTGTGCCGGCAACGGAGGTCAAGGCCGTCAATCACGAGGTCGTCCACAGCGCGACGAGCCGCAAGCTTGGCTTCGGCGAGCTCGCAGCCGATGCCGCCAAGGAACCTGTGCCGAGCATCGAAGGGCTCAAGCTGAAGGACCCCAAGGACTTCCGCTATCTCGGCAAGGGCCAGATCGGCATCGTCGATCTCCACGACATCACCACCGGCAAGGCGCGTTACGGCGCCGACATCCGGCTGCCTGGCATGAAGTATGCCGTGATCGCGCGCCCGCCAGTGACCGGCGGCAAGCTGGTCTCGTTCGATCCGGACGCGGCGTTGAAGGTCCCCGGTGTCGAGAAGGTGATGCAGGTGCGCGGCTGGCCGTGGCCGTCGAAATTCCAGCCGCTCGGCGGCGTTGCCGTGATCGCGCGCAACACCGGCGCGGCGATCAAGGGCCGCGACGCGCTGAAGCTGACCTGGGACGACGGCGCCAACGGCAAATACGATTCCGTCGCCTACCGCAAGGAGCTCGAGGAGGCCTCGCGCAAGCCGGGCCTTGTCGTGCGCCAGGAAGGCGACGCCGAGGCTGCTCTGAAGGGCGCCGACAAGGTCGTCGTCGGCGAATATTATCTGCCGCATCTTGCCCATGTCAGCATGGAGCCGCCGGTGGCGGTCGCCGACGTCAAGGGCGACAAGGCGGAGATCTGGGCGCCGGTGCAGAGCCCGGGCGGCACGCGCGAGGACGTTGCGAAGACGCTCGGCATTCCCGAGGGCAATGTCACCGTCAACGTCACGCTGCTCGGCGGCGGCTTCGGCCGCAAGTCGAAATGCGACTTTGCGCTCGAGGCCGCGCTGCTGTCGAAGGAGCTCGGCGTCCCGGTCAAGGTGCAGTGGACGCGCGAGGACGACGTCCGCCACGATTTCCTGCACACGGTCTCCGTGGAACGGATCGAGGCGGGGCTCGACAAAAGCGGCAAGGTGATCGCGTGGCGCCATCGCAGCGTGGCCCCGAGCATCGGCTCGACGTTTGCGGCAGATGCAAAGCACCAGGCGCCTTTCGAGCTCGGCATGGGCCTCGTCGACATGCCCTTCGAGATCGCCAACATCTCCTGCGAGAACCCGGAGGCCGCGGCGTTCACCCGCATCGGCTGGTTCCGCTCGGTCTCGAACATCCCGCGCGCCTTCGCGGTCCAGTCGATGGTGGGCGAGATCGCCCATGCAACCGGCCGCGACCAGAAGGAGACGCTGCTCGCGCTGATCGGTAGCCCGCGCATCGTCAAGCCTGCTGTGAAGGACATGTGGAACTACGGCGAACCGATGGATAGCTATCCGATCGACACCGCGCGCCTGCGCAAGGTGGTCGAGCTGGTCGCCGAGAAGGGCGAATGGGGCCGTCAGGTGCCGAAGGGCCATGGCCTCGGCATCGCAGTGCACCGCAGCTTCGTCAGCTATATCGCGACCATCGTCGAGGTGGCCGTCGACGACAAGGGCAAGCTGACCGTGCCGCGGGTGGACACCGCCATCGACTGCGGCACCTATGTCAACCCGGAGCGCATCGCCTCACAAATCGAGGGCGCGGCGATCATGGGGCTCAGTCTCGCAAAATACGGCGAGATCACCTTCAAGGACGGCAAGGTGCAGCAGAAGAACTTCGACGACTTCCAGGTCCTCAGGATCGATGAATCCCCTGCGGTGACCAACGTCTACATCGTGCCGCCCGGACCCGACACGCCGCCGAGCGGCGTGGGCGAGCCCGGCGTCCCGCCATTCGCGCCGGCGCTGATGAACGCCATCTTCGCCGCGACCGGAAAGCGCATCCGCAGCCTTCCGCTCGGCAAGCAATTGGAAGCATAAAGGCGGGAACACAAGGCGGCCTCGCGCCGTTTGCATCGATCTGACAGGAGCAGATCGATGACCCATACCTCAAAGGCGCTCGCAGTCTCGTTGCTGTCGAGCGCCTTGCTTTTGACGGCCACTGGCGCATACGCCCAGAGCAACACCACACCGCCGACCACCGCGACGCGCCCCAGCACGCCGGACCAGAACTCACTGCCAAACGCCAATGCCACGCCGCCCTCGACCAGCCAGACCACCGGGCAGCACAATCCCGATCCCAAGGTTCGCGAGATGAACCAGAAGGCAAAGGACAAGGTCGAGCGCGAGGGGAAGTAGCGATCTCGCGCATCGGCGTTTTGACGCCGTGATTGTCGGATCTACTTCTTCGCCGAAGCGCAGCGATATGCCCTCTCCCCTTGCGGGAGAGGGCAGCGACGCCGGTTGCCACGACCCCGCTTGGGTGAGGGGTATGCCTGCGTGAGTCTCGCACATTGTGATGCGCGGATAGAACCCCTCATCCGGCGCTTCGCGCCACCTTCTCCCGCAAGGGGAGAAGGGACAACGCCGACGCAAAATGCGGCGGACGTTGCCGTCCGCCGCATTTGCCCCCTGACACTCCGCTTCTTTCGATCCGCCAGCGGAGCTTACTTCTTCAGCGCGAACACCCAGATCACGCCGCCCTGCGGCACGTTGGCTTCGATGCCGATGTTGTTGGTCACGAGTGCATCCTGGATGCGCTGCGCATCCACGCCCCATCCCGACTGGATCGCGATGTATTGCGTGCCGTCGATCTCATAGGACACCGGCATGCCCATGATGCCGGAGTTGGTCTTCTGCTCCCAGAGCAGCTCGCCACTCTTGGCGTTGAAGGCGCGGAAGTTGCGGTCGTTGGTACCGCCCACGAAGACGAGATCGCCTGCGGTCGCCGTCACCGATCCGAACAGCTGCGACTTGGGGAAGTTGTGCTGCCACACCTTCTTGCCCGTGGCGGGATCCCAAGCCTGGAGCTCGCCGAAATGATCGGCACCCGGCTTCGTCTTCAGGCCGATGTCCTCCGGCTTGGTGCCGAGCCAGAGCTCGCCGGGCTTGAGCGGAACCTTCTCGCCGGTGAACCCACCGCAGAAATTCTCGTTGGCGGGCACGTAGACGAGGCCGGTCTTCTGGCTGTAGGCCGCCGACGGCCAATCCTTGCCGCCCCACAGCGATGGACAGAACTCCACGCGCTTGCCGACCACGGGCTTGTGCGCGGGATCGACGATCGGCCTGCCGCTCTCGGCGTCGATGCCCTTCCAGACGTCAGTGGAGACGAACGGCCAGCCGGCGACGTAGTTGATTTTGGTCGGCGTGCGCTCGAGTATCCAGAAGATCGCATCGCGTCCCGGATGGACCAGGCTCTTGATGTTGCGGCCGTCGCGTTGCAGGTCGATCAACATCGGCGCTTCGACTTCGTCCCAGTCCCAGGAATCGTTCTGGTGATACTGGTGATGGGTCTTGATCTTGCCGGTGTTCGGATCGAGCGCGAGCACCGAGGAGGTATAGAGATTGTCGCCGGGATGCATCTCGCCGGGCCACGGCGCGGCGTTGCCGACGCCCCAATAGATCGTCTTGGTGTCCTTGTCGTAATTGCCGGTCATCCAGGCCGAGCCGCCGCCGTTCTTCCAGTCCTCGCCCTGCCAGGTGTCGTGGCCGGGTTCGCCTTCGCCCGGAATGGTATAGGTCCGCCACAGCTCCTTGCCGTCCTTGGCATCGTAGGCGGCGACATAGCCGCGCACGCCGAACTCGCCGCCGGAGCCGCCCACGATGACCTTGCCGTCGACGATCAGCGGCATCAGGGTCATGTACTGGCCCTTCTTGTAGTCCTGCACTTTGGTGTCCCACACCACCTTGCCGGTCTTGGCATCGAGCGCGACGACATGGTCGTCTGTGGTGGCGAGATAGAGCTTGTCCTCCCATAGGCCGACGCCGCGGCTGGTCGGATGCAACTGGAATAGGTCGTCGGGAAGCTGCCGCTTGTAGCGCCAATATTCGTCGCCCGTTTTGGCGTTCAGCGCGATCACCTGCCCCATCGGGGTCGCAACGAACATCACGCCGTTGTTGACGATCGGCGGCGCCTCGTGACCTTCGACCACGCCGGTCGCGAAGGTCCAGACCGGGGTGAGGTTCTTTACATTCGAGGTGTTGATCTGGTCGAGCGGGCTGTAGCCCTGCCCGTCATAGGTCCGCCGGTAGAGCATCCAATTGGCGGGCTCCGGGTTTTCCAACCGCTGCGCGGTGACCGGCGCGTAGTTCTCGATCGGGCCTGATACGGCGGCGGCGGTCGAGGAAAGAGTCGATGCAAGACACGTGAAGGCGACGAAGCCGGACAGTAACCACTGCTTCCTGGTCATGGCGTTCCCCTTTTTCATCCGTTTTGAATTCTTGTTTTGAATTCTTGTCGTTCGTCCCGTCGTCCACCCATCGGCGGATGCGGTCTCTCATGACGCGGGCACAACCCGCACGCCCATCATCCCGGCTGCGCGCCACCTACCTTTCCGACGAAGTTTCCGGCGACGCTGAGCGAGCCGTCAGCCAGCGCCAGCGGCAGCGCAGCGAGCCGTCGCGGCGCCGGCCCGAACACGACCTGCGCGCCCGCGCGAGGATCGTATTCGGAGTTGTGGCACATGCATTTGAGCACTTCCTTGTCGCCGACATCGCTCTTCACCCACGCCGTGACAGGACAGCCGGCATGCGAGCAGATTGCCGAATAGGCGAGGATGCCGTCGACGGCGCGCGCTTTTGTCTGCTCGTCGAGCTCGGCGGGGTCGAGGCGGATGATCAAGATCTCGTTGAGGCGCGAGGCGCTGCGCACGACCGATGTCTTTGGATCTTTCGGCCAGGCATGCACCGGCGGTCCGCCGGCCGACAGAGCGGCCGCGGTGACGGGCTTTCCCTCCTGATCGCCTTCGGAGAACACGAGCAGATCGCCCTTCTGAGGCCGCTCGTCGGAGCCGGGCGCATCCTCGCCCGCGTGGACCTGCGTGGAACAGGCGAAGCACGCCGTGGTGGCCAGCGCACTCTTCAAGAGTGCCCGCCGGGTTTGCTCCGTGCAAGCGTCAGCTTCGGATTCCGCTGTGTTGTCGGAGGATGAAGAGGATGGGTTGAACGATGCACTCGACATGTTCACAAGCAGGCGCTGGAACTCTGCCGAAAAAAAGGCAAAGATTTTTTCCCGCAGTGCATCACACGGTTATGCTCGCACTGATTGAACGCGAACACGCGCATTTGCGCGCATTTTTCTAATTGCAACGTCACGCTACGCGACCGGCATGATGATTTTGCAGATCAGATCAATGCTGCCGGTATTGGTGCAATGCGCCGACGCTCGGCGCGATCGTAGCGCCATCAGTGCGGCTTGCGCATTTCTCAGGCAGGCATTCTGTGTTCTAGGAGCGGAGCACGTGACGCGGCGACGCGATACGGCCGGCCAAGGTTGCCGACGCCATCTCGAAACTGTCGGCGATGCGGCGCGCCCTGTCGATGAACAGCGCGGCTGCCTGCGGCGGGCAGACCTCGCGCGCGGTCTGTTCAAACAAATCGAGCCAACGGTCGAAATGATCCCCGACCAGGTTCAGTGGCATATGCGCCCGCATCGGCGAACCATGGTAGCGGCCGCTCATCAGCACGACCGACGACCAGAAATCCCGGAGCTTGGCCAGATGCTCGTCCCAATTCTGCACGATCGCGAACACCGGCCCCAGCAGCGCATCCTCACGGACGCGGCCATAGAAACGGGTCACGAGTTCCCCGATCATCTCTTCGGTGATCCCCGTGCGCTCGATCGCGTCCTGGGTCAGCAAATTCCGCCGCGCGGCCGCAGCCTCGCGCTCGGCCTTCAGTCGATCCGACATATTTGTTTCGTCCGTTTTGTCTTCACCCTCTCCCCTTGTGGGAGAGGGTGGGTCGCCGCGAAGCGGCGAGACGGGTGAGGGGTTCTCTCCGCGTATTCCTCACGCATTTGGGCTCGCGGAACCAACCCCTCATCCGGCGCTTCGCGCCACCTTCTCCCACAACAAGGGGAGAAGGAAGGACGCATCCCCGCCCATCCTGGTCCAAGTCGCTGCACCCGTCTTTGTCACAACGCAAATAACGGGGTCAGGCGCCGTAGGTGTAGAAGCCCTGCCCCGTCTTGCGGCCGAGATGGCCGGCGTCGACCATTTCCTTGAGCAGGGGAGCTGGACGGTATTTGGGGTCGTTGAAGCCTTTATAAAAGACCTCCATCACCGACAACATGGTGTCGAGCCCGACGAGATCGGCGAGCGCCAGCGGCCCGATCGGATGGTTGCAGCCGAGCTTCATGCCGGCATCGATCTCTTCCGCCGTCGCAATCCCCTCCTGCAGCGCGAAGATCGCCTCGTTGATCATCGGGCACAGGATGCGGTTGACGGCAAAGCCCGGGCTGTTCTTGGCCGTGATCGCCACCTTGCCGACGCGCTTGGCGAAATCGAGCGCCTTGGCGTGGGTGTCGTCGGAAGTCTGCAAGCCGCGGATGAGCTCCAGCAGCGCCATGACCGGAACCGGATTGAAGAAGTGCATGCCGATGAAGCGGTCGGGGCGGTCGGTCGCGGCGGCGAGCTTCGTGATCGAGATCGACGAGGTGTTCGTGGCGAGCAGCGTGCGCGGCGACAGCGTCGCACAGAGATCCTTCAGGATCTTGACCTTGAGTTCCTCGTTCTCGGTCGCGGCCTCGATGACGAGATCGCAATCGACGAGCTTGGCGCGATCGGTGGTGCCGGTGATGCGCTTGAGCGTGGCGTCGCGATCGCCCGCCGACATCTTCTCCTTCTTGACCAGGCGCTCGAGGCTGCCGCCGACCGTCGAAATCCCGCGGTTCACCGCCGCATCGGAAATATCGACCATCACGACCGAAAGCCCGGCCGCGGCACAAATCTGCGCGATGCCGTTCCCCATGGTCCCTGCCCCGATGATGCCAACGGTTTGGATCATTGCCTCAAATCCTTTATCCTTACGGACGTGCCCTACCGGCCCCGCCCCATTGTTCCTGCATCAGGGTCTAGCACCGCCCCCGGGCGGGTGCGACCTGATCTTGTCCCTTCATTAAAGCATCCAAGGCGGGAATAAAGCCGCCTTTCGGTCGCGAAACGGCGTGATTTGGTGCCCCGGCCCGTTTGGCCCGGCCGATCTGCGGCATCCCGTCCCCGGAGGGCGCGAGGGTGCGGGGAGCACCGGGCTCGAGGTGGACGCGCCTCAACCGAGACGAAGCACCTTGCCCGGATTCATGATGTTCTTGGGATCGAGCGCCCGCTTGATCGTGCGCATGATGTCGAGCTCGATCCGGGAGCGATAGTGCTGGAGCTCGTCGAGCTTCTCGATGCCGATGCCATGTTCCGCCGAGATCGAGCCGCCCATGGAGGTAACGAGGTCGTTGACGGCCCGTGTGATTGCTGCGGAATACTGGGACAGCGTATCGCGGTCCATGCCCTTCGGACCCATGAAGGAGAAGTGCACATTGCCGTCTCCGATATGGCCGAGCGGATAGGGGCGGATCGGCGGCAGGATTGCGAGCACGGCCTCGAGACCGCTGTCGATAAACTCGGGAATCCTTGAGACCGCGACCGAGACGTCGTAGCTCAAGCCCGGACCTTCGGTGCGCGATGCCTCGGCCACGCTCTCGCGAATTCGCCACATGTTGCGCGACTGCGTTTCGGTTTGCGCGATCACCGCATCCAGCACCCGGCCCGCCTCGAGCTGGTCGGCCAGGAACTGCTCCATCCTGTCCGACATGCCCGTGCCACCGTCCTGCCGTGGCCGGGCCGACGACCATTCGAGAAGGAGATACCATTCGGTCTCAGCCTTGAGAGGATCCTGGGTGCCGGGAATGTGCCGCAGCACCATGTCGGTGCACGCACGGCTGATGAGCTCACAGGAGCCGACATTGTCATCGGAAGCAGCATGCGCCTCCGACAGAAGGTCGATAGCAGACTTGGGATCGCGAATCGCGAGCCATGCCGTGCACACGTCTTTCGGCGCCGGCCAGAGTTTCAGCACCGCCTTGGTGATGATGCCGAGCGTCCCTTCGGCGCCCATGAACAGATGCTTGAGGTCATAGCCGGTGTTGTCCTTCTTGAGCGCACGCAGGCCGTCCCAGACATCGCCGTTAGCCAGCACGACCTCGAGACCCAACACCAGATTTCGCGCATTGCCATAACGCAGCACCTGCACGCCGCCGGCATTGGTGGACAGATTACCTCCGACCATGCACGAGCCCTGAGCACCGAGGCTGAGCGGAAAGAGGCGGTCGTGGCGCGCGGCTGTGTCCTGAAGCGTCTCGAGGATGCAGCCTGCCTCCACGGTCATGGCATAGCCGACGGGATCGATATTCGACACCTGGTTCATGCGACCGAGCGACAGCACGATGCCGCGGTGCATGGGCCACGGCATGGCACCGCCCATCAGGCCGGTGTTGCCACCTTGCGGAACGATGGCAATGCCGTTGTCGTAGCAGAGCTTGACGACAGCGGAGACTTCCGCGGTGCTGGCCGGACGCACGACCGCCGCGGCCTGCCCCGCCAACTCGCCCCGCCAGTCGGTCACGAAGGGCAGCTTGTCCTGCTCGTCCAGGATCAGGCCTTTGTCGCCGACGATGGCCCGCAAGCGGTCGAGAACGGCTGAGGTCACTGGCGCGGTCGGAATCGAGGGAGCGGTGGGAAGGGCTGCACCCGGCATGTGTTCCTCTCTTTTCGGCCGTTCCGCGCCCTGGGGCGCGCCAGCCTTCGTTCTTGTTTTCATTCTGGGCGGTGGTGCGATGACCCTAGCATAGGGGGCGCGCTTGGGAACGTCTCCGGCAGTAAGCCTGTGCAGATTTGCCTGGGATTGCTGAATGCAGGCGCACTTCCGCGGAGCTCCCGTATACCCTACTGTGCCCGATCACATTCGGATTGGAGATCATGAGCCGTTTCTGGAGTCCGGTCGTCCACACGCTTTCGCCCTACGTCCCCGGCGAGCAGCCCAAGCAGGACGGCATCGTTAAGCTCAATACCAACGAGAATCCCTACCCGCCCTCGCCGCGCGTGCTGGCGGCGATCGCAGCGGCCGTGGAGCGGCTGCGCCTTTATCCCGATCCGCGCGCAACGCGCCTGCGTGAGGCGATCGCGGCCCATTGCGATGTGGCGCCCGAGCAAGTGTTCGTCGGCAACGGCTCCGACGAGGTTCTGGCCCACACCTTCCAGGCGCTTCTGAAGCACGAACCACCGCTTCTATTCCCCGACGTCACCTACAGCTTCTACCCTGTTTATTGCGGCCTCTATGGAATAACGCATGACGAGGTGCCGCTCGATGCTGCGATGAGGATCGATATCTCCGACTACAGGCGGCCATCGAGTGCCATCCTCCTCTGCAATCCGAACGCTCCTACCGGCATTGCCCTTCAGCGCGACGCAATCGCATCGCTGCTCGCCGAACAGCCGGACCGGCTGGTGGTGGTGGACGAGGCCTATGTCGATTTCGGCGCCGAGAGCGCCGTGCCGCTGGTTGCACGCCACGACAATCTGCTGGTCATCCAGACCTTCTCGAAGTCGCGCTCGCTCGCTGGCCTGCGGGTTGGTTTTGCCATCGGCCAACGACCGCTGATCGAAGCGCTGGAACGCGTGAAGGACAGCTTCAACTCCTATCCCGTCGATTGCCTCGCGATCGCCGGCGCCGCCGCCGCCATCGAGGACGACGGCTGGTTCCGAGACACCCGTGCCCGTATCATCGCGAGCCGCGAAACCTTGGCCCGCGACCTCAGACAACTCGGCTTCGAGGTGTTGCCGTCGCTCGCCAACTTCGTCTTCGCGCGCCATCGAAGCCGGAGCGGAGCAGATCTCGCGGCAGCGCTTCGCCAGCGTGGCGTTCTGGTCCGGCATTTCGGCAAGCCACGCATCCAGAACTTCCTGCGCATCACGGTCGGAACGGAGGCAGAGTGTGCCCGGCTTATTGAAGTGCTGCGCGGCTTGATCTGAGCCCCGACGGTCCCCGCATCGGGCAAAGTCAAAACGATGAGGCCGAACGCCACCTCGTGCCATGCTGCGCAAGGCTTTGATTTCCGGTCCAATTCGGGTTACCAAACCGCTCCGCCGCCTGCTTTGCAGGACGATCCCCTCAGGGAAATAAACGTGAATCACCTCCGCAGTCCCGAAATCGGCGCACGCGAGACATCGCGGCGGGCGCCGAAGCTCAGGCACGGATGAACGACTTCGCGCGATCCGTCGGCGCCGCGTTCACGCTGATCGGCGAGGCCGATGCGGAGCTTCTGGCTATCGTCGGGCTGTCGGTGCGCGTCAGCCTCACCGCCAGCATCCTCGCGCTTCTGATCGGGGCGCCGTTCGGGGCGCTGCTTGCGATCACCCGGTTCCGCGGGCGGCAGGTCATCATCGTCCTCACCAATGCCTTGCTTGGTCTTCCGCCGGTCGTGGTCGGGCTCGCACTCTATCTTTTGCTGTCACGATCCGGCCCGTTCGGGGCCGCCGGCCTGTTGTTTACGCCAACGGCCATGGTGATTGCGCAATCGCTGCTCGCAACACCGATCGTGGTTGCACTCGTCCACCGGCCGGCGAGCCTGCTGTGGGCGGAGTATGGCGACCTGGCGCGGATCGACGGGCTGTCGACGTTGCGCAGCATCGGCTTGCTGTTCGCGCTGGGCCGGACCTCGCTGCTGACGGCCTTTCTAGCAGCCTTCGGGCGCGCGATCGCGGAGGTTGGCGCCATCCTCATCGTCGGCGGCAACATCCGCGGTTTCACGCGCACGATGACGACGGCGATCGCGCTGGAGACCAGCAAGGGCGACCTGCCGCTGGCGCTCGGGCTCGGGCTGATCCTGCTCGCACTCAGCGTCGCAGTGTCCACCGTCGCCTTCCTGCTAGTGGGACGCGTTGGGGAAAAATAGCTGCTCGCCCCCGACCTTGTAGCCGGCGATGGCCTCCTGCCCCCCAGGAGAGATCAGCCAGTCGATGAAGGCCTGCCCGTCCTGCGCCTTCACGTTCGCATGCTTGGCCGGATTGACCAGCATGACGCCGTACTGGTTGAACAGCCGCTTGTCGCCTTCCGTCAGGACGGTAAGCTCGCCGCGGTTCTTGAATGACAACCAGGTGCCGCGGTCAGACAGCAGATAGGCATTGGACGACGACGCCATGTTCAGTGCCGGGCCCATGCCCTGACCGATCTCGCGATACCAGCCGTCCTTGGCGGCACCGAGGTCGATGCCTGCCTCCTTCCACAGCCGTAGCTCGGCCGCGTGCGTGCCGGACTTGTCGCCGCGCGAGATGAACGGCGCCTTCGCGGCGGCGATCTTGCGCAGCGCATCGGCCACGTCCTTGCCGCCGGCGATCTTCGCGGGATCGCTCTTCGGCCCGACAATGACGAAGTCGTTGTACATGACATCAAAGCGCTTCACGCCCTCCCCTTCGGACATGAACTTGTCCTCGGCGGGCCTGTCATGGACGAACACGACGTCTGCATCGCCGCGCCGCCCGATGTCGAGCGCCTGGCCCGTACCGACGGCAACGACCTTCACGTCGATGCCCGCGGCCTTCGAGAACAGCGGCAGCAAGTAACCGAACAGCCCCGACTGTTCCGTCGACGTCGTCGAGGCCACGGTGATGGCGCGCTCCTGCGCGACTGCGATCGTGGACCAGAGCAGAATCGCTCCGAGAGTCATTATCTTTTTCATGCCTCGTCCTTACGCCAGATGCCCGATGTTCCAAACTCTACCGTCGATAGAGCCGTACAGGGAACCTCGACAAGCACCGCAACGTGCTTGGTCATGATCCTCGCGACGCTTCCCTGTGAGGAACGTCCGCTCCGCGCGCAAGTTGTCCTCAAGTCAACCCAGGAGGAAACCAGATGAAGAAGATCATTTTGGCATCCGCATGCATCATGGCGCTGGCGACCGGCGGCGCCTTTGCGCAGACACAACCCGCCCCAGGCGCATCCGGCCATGGCGACGTCGGCCCTTCGTCGCGGGGCCCCGCGACCAAGGGCATGACGACCGGCGCGTCGTCGAACATGCAGAACGAGGCCGCCGACAGCAAGGGCAAGCAGACTCCGTCGGCCGGCGGCAGCAACACGAACAACATGGGCAGCCAGGCCGGCGGCGGCGCGGGCTCCGGAAAGTAGGCTTGCATCGATCGGAAGTCCGGAGAGGGGCGATCGTCCCCTCTCTAAGAGTCTTCGTGCCGCCAAAGCTCGCCGATGTCATACGCGAAGGTCTTGGTGTCGAACGAAGCGTGTTGGCGGGGCTGCAGCTTGACTACAGTCACGCCGGCTAACTCGCAGCCGCGCGCTCTAAAGGCTTGGATGTTCTGCAATTGGTCCCACCTACATTGACATCAGTGTGACAGCCGGGGATTTTTACATTGCTGGCGAATCAGCGATGGCCTCAAGCCGAGTACCTCTTGGACAACTCCCAGTGCTTTCGAGACTGATATCGTTGCTGCGCCGCATCCCCGCGGTGAAATGGGCGTTGACCCGGCTTCGGCCTGCGCCGCACGGCGGCAGCATCGCGGTCGCGCCTGATACCGCAGACGCCTCATCCGCCATTGTTGCTGACATTGCAGTAGCCGCGGAGGTTCTCGACAACAGCATCGGCGTGGATACGTCGCACTGCGACGCCGCGGTCGCGGCTTCGGCCGAAGACGACAGCGCCAGCCCTGTCATCGCGGAGAGCCCGTCGGAAGCGCCAGCCGATATCAGCGGCAGCGACGAATCCTCCCGGGAGACGGCGGCGGGCGTCGAGCCGGTCGTCGTGGAGGAAGCGTCGGTCGCGACCATCGAGGTCGTGCGCGAGCCGGTCGACGTCCCCGAACTCATCACCAACAGCGATGCATCTCCCGAGCTTGCGGCCGTTGAGCCCGTTGTCGCGGAGGAGGCCTCGTCCGCCGATGCCGCGGTCGAGGTCGTCCCGGTTGATGCCCCCGCTCTCGCCGTCAACGACGAGCATTCCGCTACCGTCGACGTGGATACTCGCTCAACTCTCGACGATGCGTGTGTGGCGCTTGCCGATCGCGAAATCTCGGCGGAGCATGTCGCTGAGGATAGCATCGACAGCGATTCCTCCCCCAGCGCCGCGAAAGTCGCCGACGACACGCCCAGCGTCGTCACGGATGTTGCGCCGGAGCCGGCCCTCGAGGCCCCCGCTCCGGAGATCACTGGCGCACCGAAGATTCGTGCAAAGATCGCAGAACCCGCCGACCGCGCCGCGCTGATCCGGCAGCGCTGGGCGGAGACCGGGATCAGGATGTGGAATCCGCGGCTTCACGGCGCCGGTGATGCCACGCTGAACATCCAGGGGAGCGTCGGGCTGCTGCCGCCGGCGCCCGGCGAGACGATGCCGCGCTACGACAAGCTGGAATTCAGGATGCTCGGCGGACAGATCGTTTGCGAGGGCGTGATTGTCGAAGCACCCGCGCATGCAAGCCAGCGCAGTTTTACGCGGCTCGCCGAGCCGGGCAAACCCGACCGGGTCCGCGAACCAATGCGGGAACGCCAGGCCGCTCTCGCCTGACCCTTTATGCCTTTCGCTTAGGGAATAGGATAGCCCTTCCAGACCCACTCCAGCGCCGACGGCAGCGTCTGCGCGATCGTGGGGCGGTCGACGTGCTTGGCGTTGCGCACGAACAGAAACTGATAGTGGTAGCCCTTCTCGGCCAGCACCTTGGCCATCAGCGCGTTGGAGAGGGTCCAGTCGTGCATGCCGTCGGGAATGGTGGGGTTCGGATAGAACAGGTCCTGGTCGCCGCCGAAGAACCAAAAGCGGATCGGCTTGGCCGGCGCAGCGATGATCAGCGGCACGCCGGGCGGCTCGGCCGGCGTGAGCACGCCAGCCTTGGAAATGAGATTGGGTGTGGCCGGCCCCGTCCATGCGCTGTGATATTCCCAGGCGCCGCCGCGCAGCGACGGGTCGTGCGGCCATTGCTGGTTGACCATGGTCGGCGAGAACGCCAGCACGCGGTGATAGAGATCGGGATAGAACCACGCCATGGTGAAGGCTGCCACACCGCTCGAACTCAGCCCCATGGTCGCACGCCCATCGGGATTTCTGGTCAGCTTGACGTCGGCATTCTTTTCGACCAGCGGCAGCACTTCACGCTCGACGAACTGCGCGTAGGCCCCTGATACCGCGTCATATTCGCGGCCGCGCTGACTGCCCTGCGCGTCCTGCCCGCCATTGCCGATCTGGATCGCGATCATCGGCGGCACGCGGCGCTGCGCGATCAGATTGTCGAGCGTGACGGCGAGATCCTTGTAGGCGTTGGAGCCGCCGTCGCCGACCACGATGAACGGCGCCTCGGTGCCGCGCACATATTGCGCCGGCACATAGACGTCGATGGCGCGCGACCAGACGCCAGGATGGCTGGTGGTGACGATCATGTGCGACTTGTCCTCCGGCGCCGTGGCGGTCGTCATGATCGAGGAGTTGGTGCAGCCGGCGACGTCGTCGCGGATCAGGCCGGGATTGTAGATGGTGCTCTCCTTCGACGGCAGCGTGAAGGATTTTGTCGTCCCGCGCGGCACACCCTCCCTCGCGATCGTCTCCGGCGCAGGATTGTGGGTGGGGCCGATGATAAAATTGCCCTCGGCACCCGGTGGCGGCAGCGTTCCGTCAGGAAGCTCGGTCGCGCGCGGGTAATTGGGATTGGATGGATCGTGCGTCGGAGGCGCCGTCTTGAAATCGAGACCCGTCGTATCGATAAAGAACGGGGCCGCCTTGTCGGTGCTGTTGGCCCCAGGCGGCATCACCATCTTCTGGGTGACGCAGGCCGGCTGCGAGTAGGCAATTGAAGTGAAGGAGACGAGGAAACTCAGCGTCCCCGCAAGGACGGAGGATGATCTGGTCATTTCAGCTCCCGATGCCGACGAGTCTTTCTGGCTCGCCTTGGGGCAAAGTATGGCGAGCCGACTGCGCGCGGTCAAACCCCAACCGGCCGCGTTGCAGCGATGGCCGCCATGCTCAAAACGGACGGGCACGGTTATTCCGCGCATGCCACGACATTTTTCAGACATGTGGCCGTTGCTGCCGCACCTCGCACGACGTAGCTTGCCGGCCGGCCGCGCGAAGGCCGCGCCCGATCAAGACGACAAGAACAATCTGCAAGAACAATCTGGGAGACAAACGATGAAAAAGCTCAGGGCCGCGCTCTGTGCATTGGCGTTCCTCGCAACCGGCGCGCAGGCGCAGACCGTCAAGGATTTCATTGCGGCGGTCACCAAGAAATGGACCACGCCGTTCGAGCCGTTCCAGCTCATCGGCAACATCTACTATGTCGGCACTGACGGCATCGCCGTCTACATCATCAAGACCTCACAGGGCCTGATCCTGATGGATACGGCGCTTCCGGAATCCACCGGCATGATCAAGGACAACGTTGCCAAGCTCGGTCTCAAGGTCTCCGACATCAAGATCATCCTCAATACGCACGCGCATTTCGACCACACCGGCGGTTTCGCCGAAATCAAGAAGGAGACCGGCTCGCAGCTGATCGCCGGCGAACGCGACAAGCAGCTGCTGGAAGGCGGCTATTATCCTGGCGACGAGAAGAACGAGGACCTTGCCTTCCCCGCAGTGAAGGTCGATCGCGCCGTGAAGGAAGGCGACAAGGTCACGCTCGGCGACACCACGTTGACGGCGCATGCGACTCCTGGCCACTCGCCGGGCTGCACGAGCTGGGAAATGACCGTCAAGGACGGCAATCAGGACCGCAAGGTGCTGTTCTTCTGTAGCGGCACGGTGGCATTGAACCGGCTGGTCGGCCAGCCGACCCATGCCGGAATCGTCGACGACTACCGTGCGACCTACGCCAAGGTGAAGGCGATGAAGATCGACGTGCTGCTCGGGCCGCATCCGGAGGTCTATGGCATGCAGGCCAAGCGTGCCGAAATGAAGGACGGCGCACCGAACCCGTTCGTCAAGCCGGGTGAGCTCGCAGCCTACGCCACAACCCTGTCGGAGGATTTCGACAAGCAGCTCGCCAAGCAGACCGCCGCGCTCGAGAAGAAATAGCGGTCATCCGGGCATCCGCACACCTTTCCTCGACAAAGAGAGGTGTGCGAGCAGATCGCCTCGCACCATTGGCGATGCGACAGAATGCTGCGCCGACACCGATGGTTAGCAGAGCGTCACCAACGTTTTTGCGGTCTTTTGCAATCGATACGCTCGTTTTCGCCGCCGCCTATCGTTAACCCGGCCTCACCAATGCAGGCGGCCGGAAAACTCCCGGTAGCGTACAACCTTCGCCGGCTTTTCCTGCGAGACCCGCCTAACGCGACCTTTACCCTCGCCGTGCAACATCCCCAGCGTTTTGAAGGGGATCCGGGGCTCGTATTGCAATGCCTGTCACCAATTTGAAGTCTCATCTCGCCGCCGCGTTGCAGCTGTTTCGCGTGCCCGCTGACCCCGACCTCACGCGCGCGCAATTCGACGCCTTCTCCAAGCAGATCCCGTTGCTCTATTTCATCCTCATGAGCAACACGATCGCTGTCGCCTATACCTATGTGAGCGTGGCGCCGGACTGGTTGACGCTCATCGTGCCATCCGTGCTGACCGCGCTCGCGGCGCTTCGCACCTTCTGGTGGCTGCGCCAACGGCACCTCGTGCGCACCGATGCCGACATCCTGCGCAATCTGCGCGCCACCAACTGGATGACATTGCCGATCGGCGCGGGCTTCACAGTCTGGTCCTTCGCGCTCTACCCTTACGGCGACCCCTTCGCCAAGAGCCAGGTTGCCTTCTACATGGCGGTGACCGTGATCGGCTGCATCTTCTCGCTGATGCATCTGCGCTCGGCGGCACTGATCGTGACGCTGGTCGTCGACGTGCCCTATGTGCTGTTCTTCTGGGCCACCGGCGAGCCGACGCTGAAGGCGATCGCCGTCAACAATCTGCTCGTGTCGGGGGCGATGGTGACGGTGCTGTTCATCTACTATCGCGACTTCGCCGATCTCGTCGCGAGCCGCAAATCGCTGCTGGCACAACAGGCAGCCACCCAAGCCCTCTCGGACGAGAACTTCCGCCTCGCCAACCTCGATTCCCTGACCGAACTGCCGAATCGCCGCCGCCGATGGCGGAAGCGCTCTATGAATGCGCCGACTATTCGCTCTATCACGCCAAGCGGCATCTGCGCGGCCGCACCGTGATCTTCTCGAGCGAGCTCGAGGCCGAGATCCGCAGCCGCGGCGTCATCGAGAATTTGCTGCGCACCGCCGATTTCAGCACCGAGATGGACTTGGTGTTCCAGCCGATCGTGGACGCCATGAGCGAGCACACCGCCGGCTTCGAGGTCCTGGCGCGCTGGCGCAGCTCCCGCCTCGGCCTGGTTTCGCCGGCCGACTTCATTCCCGCCGCCGAGCGCATCGGCCTGATCCGGCCGCTGACGCAAGCGCTGCTGGCGCGCGCGCTCGCGACGGCCAGGACCTGGCCCGACCACATCCGCCTGTCGTTCAACCTGTCCGCGCACGACATCTGCTCGCCCGAGGGCATCCTGCCGCTGATCACCATCGTCGAGAAGAGCGGGCTGTCGCCGCGCCGGATCGATTTCGAGATCACCGAGACCGCCGTCACCTTCGATTTCGTACGCGCGCAGCAGTCGATCGCGGCATTGAAGGCGATGGGCTGCGGCATTTCGCTGGACGATTTCGGCACCGGCTATTCCTCGCTGAGCCACGTGCACTGGCTCCCGCTCGACAAGATCAAGATCGACCGCAGCTTCATCGCCGACGTCAATGACAATGCAGTGAGCCACAAGATCATCAAGTCCCTCACAGGCCTCTGTGACGACATGGAGATCGCCTGCGTCGCCGAGGGCGTCGAGACCCGCGCTCAGCTCGACACCCTGCGCCGGCTGGGATGCGACTTCATCCAGGGCTACTACTTCGCCAAGCCCATGCACGGCGACGCGATCGACGAGTATCTCGCAAAGGAACGCCAGCGCCTTGGCGGCGCCGGAGCCAGGGTCGTGGCCTGAGTCGCGCCTGGACTAGCGCAGGCTCGGCAGATCGAGCCCCTTGTCGCGGGCACATTCGATCGCTGTGTCGTAGCCGGCGTCGGCGTGGCGCATGACGCCGCTGGCAGGGTCGTTCCAGAGAACGCGCGCGATCCGCTTCGCCGCCTCCGGCGTCCCGTCGGCGACGATCACCATGCCGGCATGCTGGGAATAGCCGATGCCGACGCCGCCGCCATGATGCAGCGACACCCAGGTCGCGCCGCTGGCACAATTGAGCAGCGCGTTGAGCAAGGGCCAGTCGGACACGGCGTCCGACCCGTCCTTCATCGCTTCGGTTTCGCGGTTGGGGCTCGCCACCGAGCCGCTGTCGAGATGATCGCGCCCGATCACGATGGGGGCCTTCAATTCGCCGCGCGCTACCATCTCGTTGAAGGCAAGGCCCAGGCGATCGCGATCGCCGAGCCCGACCCAGCAGATCCGCGCCGGCAGGCCCTGAAACTTGATGCGCTCCCTGGCCATGTCGAGCCAATTGTGCAGGTGCTTGTCGTCAGGCATCAGCTCCTTGACCTTGGCGTCGGTCTTGAAGATGTCCTCGGGATCTCCCGACAGCGCCGCCCAGCGGAACGGCCCGACGCCGCGGCAGAACAACGGACGGATATAGGCGGGGACAAAGCCCGGAAAATCGAAGGCATTCTTCAGGCCCATGTCCTGGGCCATCTGGCGGATGTTGTTGCCGTAGTCGAGGGTCGGGATGCCTTGCGCATGGAAATCCAGCATGGCCTGGACGTGCTCGACCATCGAGGTTTTCGAGGCGCGCTCCACGGCCTTGGGGTCGGCGGCGCGCGTGGCTTCCCACTCCGCGAGCGTCCAGCCCTTCGGCAAATAGCCGTTGATCGGATCGTGCGCGCTGGTCTGGTCGGTGACGATATCGGGCCTGACGCCGCGGCGGACCAGCTCGGGAAAAATCTCCGCGGCATTGCCGAGCAGGCCGACCGAGACCGCCTTCTTCGTCTTGGCCGCCTCCGCCGTGATCGCAAGTGCCTCGTCGAGCGTGGCGGCCTGGCGATCGAGATAACCGGTGCGCAGACGCATCTCGATGCGGCTCGGCTGGCATTCGACTGCCAGCATCGAGGCTCCCGCCATGGTCGCAGCCAGCGGCTGCGCGCCGCCCATGCCGCCGAGACCGGCCGTCAGAATCCATTTGCCGGCAAGGCTGCCGCCATAGTGGCGGCGGCCAACTTCAACGAAGGTTTCGTAGGTGCCCTGCACAATGCCCTGGCTGCCGATATAGATCCAGGAACCCGCCGTCATCTGGCCGTACATCATCAGGCCCTTGCGATCGAGCTCGTTGAAATGATCGAGCGTCGCCCAGTGCGGCACGATGTTGGAGTTCGCAATCAGAACGCGCGGCGCGTCAGCATGGGTGCGGAACACACCGACCGGCTTGCCGGACTGGACCAGCAGCGTCTGGTCGTCCTCGAGCTCGCGCAGCGAAGCAACGATCCGGTCAAAGCTCTCCCAGTCACGCGCCGCGCGGCCGATGCCGCCATAGACCACGAGCTCGCTCGGACGTTCTGCAACGTCGGGATCGAGATTGTTCATGAGCATGCGCAAGGGCGCTTCCGTCAGCCAGCTCTTGGCGCTGATTTCGCTGCCGCGGGGCGCGCGGATGGTGCGGTCATTGTCCAGTCGGCGGTTCATGCGGAACACCTCGTCAGGCAAGCGTCGGAAACGGGTCAGTTGAAAGTACGGCGAGCGCCGCAGCCGGCAGCGCGTCGGCCTCGATCATCGCTGCAGCCTTGGCGAGATCGCCGGCCATGTAGCGGTCGGCGCCGAGCGGCGCTACCTGCTCGCGCAGTGCCGCAATGACGGCAACGAGCGGCGCACTCGTCGCGTGCGGCGCGCGTAGCGTGATGCCCTGGGCGGCGACCAGGAACTCGATGCCGAGGATGGCAGCGAGATTGTCGGCCATATCGGACAGCCGCCGTGCGGCATGCGCGGCCATCGAGACGTGGTCTTCCTGGTTGGCACTGGTCGGCGTCGAGTCGATCGAGCAGGCGGCCGCGCGCTGCTTGTTCTCGGCATAGAGCGCGGCCGCCGTCACCTCGGCGATCATGAAGCCGGAATTGATACCGGGATCGGGAGTGAGGAACGGCGGCAGGCCGAAATTGAGCGCGGGATCGACCAGCGTCGCGATGCGCCGCTCGCTGATCGCACCGATTTCCGACAGCGCAAGCGCGATGGTATCCGCGGCAAAGGCCACCGGTTCGGCATGGAAGTTTCCGCCGGAGACGATCTCGCCGGTCTCGACCAGCACGAGCGGATTGTCGGTGACGGCATTGGCCTCGACGATCAGCGTCCGCGCCGCCTGCACGATCAGGTCGAGCGCCGCGCCTGCGACCTGCGGCTGGCAGCGCAGGCAATAGGGATCCTGCACGCGCTCGTCGCCTTCGAGATGCGACAGGCGGATGTCGCTGCCCTCGAGCAGCGCCATCAAGGCTGCCGCGGCCGCGATCTGTCCCGAATGGCCGCGCAGCGCCTGGATTTCGGGGCGGAACGGCGCCGTCGAGGCCATCGCCGCATCGACCGACAGCGCGCCGGTGACGAGCGCGGCGCGGGCCAGGCGAAATGCGCGCAGCACGCCGGAGACGGCGTAGGCAGTGGAGAATTGCGTGCCGTTGATCAGCGCGAGCCCTTCCTTGGGACCGAGCGTCAGTGGCGGCAGGCCGGCCGCGGCGAGCGCCTCGCGGCCCGATACGATCTTGCCGTCGACGATCGCCTGCCCTTCGCCGATCATCACAGCGGTCATATGCGCGAGCGGCGCGAGGTCACCGGAAGCGCCGACCGAACCCTGCTGCGGCACCAGCGGTGAGACGCGCCGCGCCAGCATGGCCTGCAGCTGCTCGATCACCTCGCGGCGCACGCCGGAGGCGCCGCGCCCGAGCGAGATGATCTTCAGTGCCATCATCAGGCGGACGATGGGCTCGGGCGTCGCCGCACCGACGCCGCAGCAATGCGAGACGATGAGGTTGCGCTGGAGCAGCGCGGTCTGGTCCGGCGGAATGCGCTTCGAGGCAAGTTTGCCGAAGCCGGTGTTGATCCCGTACACGGGAGCGTCGGCGCGCGCGGCCCTTGCAACGATCTCCGCGGCCGCGTCGACGCGCGGCCAGAACGAGGGATCTAGAACAACAGACGCGCCTTCGAGCACGCGCGCGAGGTCATCGAGGCCGACGGTTCCCGGCTTGACGACGATCGGCGCGCGCTTCTCCGTCATTGTCCCCTCCACACCCGGCGGTGCAGCGGATTGAAGCCGATACGGTAGACCAGCTCGGCGGGGCACTCGATGTCCCAGATCGCAAGATCACACCATTTGCCTGCCTCTAACGTGCCGGTATCATGGAGCACGCCGAGCGCTCGCGCGCCTTCCCGGGTGACGCCGGCAAGGCATTCGGCCACATTCATCCGGAACAGCGTCGCGCCCATGTCCATGGCAAGCAGGAGCGAAGTCAGCGGCGAGCTGCCCGGATTGCAGTCGGTCGCAAGCGCCATGGCAACGCCGTGCTTGCGGAACGCCTCGACCGGCGGTTTTTGGGTCTCGCGGATGAAGTAGAAGGCGCCGGGCAGCAGCACGGCCACCGTTTTAGCTTTTGCCATCGCCGCTGCACCGGCTTCGTCGGTGTGCTCGAGGTGATCAGCCGATAGCGCCGAGAATTTCGCGGCAAGCGCAGCGCCGCCGAGGTTCGAGAGCTGGTCGGCATGCAGCTTGACCGGCAGTCCAAGCCGCCCCGCTGTCTCGAACACCTGCGCCGTCTGCTCGCCGGAAAATGCAATCCCCTCCATGAAGGCATCGACGGCATCGGCCAGGCCGGCCTTTGCAATCGCAGGCAACATCTCCCTGCAGACGAGATCGATGTAACGATCCTTGTCGCCCTCCGCCTCTATCGGCAGCGCATGCGCGCCGAGGAAGGATGCGCGGATCGCGACCGACCGCTGACGGCCGAGGCTTCGCGCGGCGGCCAGCTGCCGCATCTCGGTCTCGGTGTCCAAGCCGTAGCCGGACTTGATCTCGACCGTGGTGGCACCCTCGGCAATCAGCGCATCGAGCCGCGGCAGCGCGTGTGCTACGAGCTCGGCCTCGCTTGCCTTGCGCGTCGCGGCCACTGTCGAGACGATACCGCCGCCGGCGCGCGCGATCTCCTCGTAGCTCGCGCCCTTCAGGCGCAGCTCGAATTCATGGGCGCGGTTGCCGCCATAGACCAGATGGGTGTGACAATCGACGAGACCGGGCGTGATCCAGCGCCCTCCGCAATCGATCCGTTCGGCTGCATCGGCATCCGCCGGAAAATCAGTCTGCGCACCTGCATAGACGATACGGCCGGCGCGCGCGGCGATCACGCCATGCTCGATCTCACCAAGATCGGGGCGGTCGGCCCGCATCGTGGCGAGCCGGGCGTTATGCCAGATCCGGTCGAAGCGCTCTGCCATGCAACTGTCCCTTCGCGGATGCCCCTGCGCCCTGGGATGCTTGACTTATATGTCTAGACATATAATCGTGTCGCGGTTCTGTCCAGCCGGCATGGAAACATGACACGACTGCATTTCGCCTCCGCGCTCCTGCCCTCGGGCTGGGCCAATGACGTGCAGGTGGTGATCACCGCCGGCGCGATCGCCGAGGTGACGCCGGGCGTGGCCCCGGCCTCCGGGGACGAACACCACGACATCGCGCTTCCGGGACTTGCGAGCCTGCACAGCCACGCCTTCCAGCGCGGCATGGCGGGTCTCGCAGAACTGCGCGGCGACAGCACCGACACCTTCTGGACCTGGCGCGAGGCGATGTACCGCTTCGCGCTGGCGATGACGCCTGACGACGTCGCAGCGGTCGCGACACTGCTTTATGTCGAGATGCTGGAGCAGGGTTTTACCCGCGTCGGCGAATTCCATTATCTGCATCATGACCGCGATGGCTCGCCCTACGCCGACATCGGCGAAATGGCCGCACGCATCGCGCAGGCCGCCGAAGCCTCGGGTATTGCACTGACATTGCTGCCGAGTTTTTATGCGCACGGCTCATTTGGTGGCGCAGCACCGCATGCCGACCAGCGCCGCTTCATCTGTACGGTTGATCAGTTCGCCGCGCTCGTGAGCGCCTCGCGCGAGGCGATTGAACAATTGCCGGGCGCAAATATCGGTATCGCGCCGCACAGTTTGCGCGCTGTGACGCCGGCCGAGCTTGCAGCGATCATTCCGCTCGCGGACGGCGGCCCGGTGCACATTCATGCCGCCGAGCAGGTGAAGGAGGTCGAGGATTGCCTGGCCTGGTCTGGACAGCGTCCAGTGCAATGGCTGCTTGAGCACGCGCCAGTCGACCGACGCTGGTGCCTCATCCACGCGACCCACACGACGGATGAAGAAGTCACTGCATTCGCCAAGACTGGCGCGGTCGCGGGACTCTGCCCTATCACCGAGGCAAGCCTTGGCGACGGCATTTTCTCGGCTCGCGAATTCGTCGGTGCCGGCGGTGCCTTTGGCATTGGCACGGATTCCAATGTGCTGGTCGGCGTCGCCGACGAGCTGCGCCAGCTCGAATACGGCCAACGGCTCAAGCACCGCGAGCGCAACGTGCTCTCCGCCGGCGCAGGCCGCTCGACGGGACGCGCCCTGTTCGATCATGCGCTTTCAGGCGGCGCGCGGGCACTAGCACAGATGTCAGTCGGTCTCACGCCAGGTGCGCGCGCCGACATCGTCACGCTCGACACCACGCATCCCTCGCTGGCGGGGCGCGCGCGCGACGCCGTCATCGACGGCTGGATCTTTGCCGCAGGCAGCTGTGCGGTCGATTGCGTCTGGGCCGGCGGCGACAAGGTCGTCGAGGGCGGACGGCACCGGCTGCGCCAGACCGCACGCGAACGCTTCAACGCGTCGGTCCGGAGGCTCGTCGCATGAGCCTCGCCACAGATGCCGCCGACAAGCCGACGCTCTACAAACGGATCCGCGCCGACATCGAGAAGCGCATCCTGACCGGGGAATGGCCGCCGGGCCATCGCATCCCGTTCGAGCACGAACTGGTCGCGCGCTACGGCTGCTCGCGCATGACCGTGAACAAGGCGCTGTCGGAGCTCGCCCAAGCCGACCTGATCGAGCGGCGGCGACGTGCCGGCTCCTTCGTCCGCCGGCCGCAACACCAGTCGGCCGTGCTCAAGATCGCCGACATGCGCGCAGAGATCACCGGGCTTGGGCGCGCTTACGGCTACGAGCTGATCGGTCGCAAGCTCCGCGCCGCAACCGCTGCCGACCGCGACCGCCTCGGCGTCAAGAAGGCGGGCAAGGTAGTCGCGATCACCTGCCGCCACAGCGCCGACAACGTGCCTTTCGCCGTCGAGGACAGACTGATCGATCTCGCGTCGGTGCCGGATGCGGCGACCGCGGATTTTTCGCGTGAGCCACCCGGCTCATGGCTGCTTCACCATGTTCCATGGACAGAGGCAGAGCATACGATCAGCGCTATCGTTGCGGACGATCGCACGGCCGAAGCGCTCGACATCGCCGTCGGCGCACCCTGCCTCGTGATCGACCGCTATACCTGGCGCAGCGCGCGCACGATCACCGCCGTGCGGCTGCTCTATCCCGGTGACTCTCACCGCCTTGTCGCCCGATTCAGGGGAGGCTGAGAGGACGATGTCGGCACAAATCGTGCAACGTTTCGGGCAGAGGTCCATGAGGACCGACCAAGATCAACAGGACGTCAATCCATCGATCGGCAAGAGGACGACAATCATGCGTAGTTCGAAAGTATTTGCGACAGTCATTGCGCTTACGGTCTCCACCCCCGTGCTCGCCGACGACGTCAAGGTCGGCGTCGGCATCTCCGGATGGACCGGCTTCGCGCCGCTGACGCTGGCGAAGGAGGCCGGCATCTTCAAGAAGAACGGCCTCGACGTCACCATCAAGAAGATTCCGCAGAAGGATCGCCATCTCGCGATCGCGTCCGGCGACGTCCAGTGCGCGGCAACGACCGTGGAGACCTGGATCTCCTGGAACGCCAACGGCGTCGCGACCAAGCAGATCTTCCAGCTCGACAAGAGCTACGGCGCCGACGGCATGGCCGTGCGGAACGAGCTCGCCGCGATCAAGGATCTGAAGGGCAAGACGGTTGCGGCTTCCGCGCCCGGCACCTCGCCCTATTTCGCGCTGGCCTGGATGCTCAAGAAGAACGGCCTGTCGGTGAAGGACGTCACCGTCGTGAACCTCGAGCCGGCCGCGGCCGCGCAGGCCTTCGTCTCCGGCCAGAACGATGCCGCGATGACCTACGAGCCGTATCTGTCGACGGTTCGTGCCGCCCCCGACAAGGGCAAGATCATCGCCACCACGCTCGACTATCCGATGGTCATGGACACGTTCGGCTGCACGCCGAAATTCCTCACCGAGAACCCGAAGGCCGCCAAGGCGCTCGCCGACAGCTATTTCGAGGCCCTCGATATGATCGCCAAGGACCAGGCCAAGGCCTACGAGATCATGGGCGCCGACGTGAAGCAGAGCGGCGAGGCATTCGGCAACTCGGCGAAGTATCTGCGCTGGCAGGACAAGGCCGCGAACCAGAAATTCTTCGCCGGCGACTTCCTGACCTTCAACAAGGAGGCTGCCGACCTCCTGCTGGAGATCGGCATCATCAAGGCCGCGCCGAAGGTCGAGGATCTCTTCGACGCGAGCTACATCAAGTAAATCTCCCAGGAGCCGCCGGCCCCGTCTCGCGGCGGGGACGGTAGACTTGTTCACCACCCGGATACACAGTTTGATGCGTCCCCTCGATCCCGTGACGTCAAGGCAGCGCGTGGCTTACGGCCTTGCGTTCTTCGTGGTGTTCGTTGCCCTCTGGTCCTGGGCAACCTTCGGCGGCCACGTGTCGAAAGTGTTCCTCGCCAACCCGCTGACCATGGTGCAGGAAGGCGTCGATCTGATCGTCAAACAGGGCTTCCTGTTCGACATCGGCATGACGATCTGGCGCGTCGTCGGCGGCTTCGTACTGGCCGCCATCATCGCCGTGCCGTTCGGCGTGCTGATGGGCGCCTACAAGCCGGTCGAGGCATTCCTTGAACCGTTCGTCTCCTTTGCGCGCTATCTGCCTGCCTCCGCTTTCATTCCCCTCCTGATCCTGTGGGCCGGCATCGGCGAGTTGCAGAAGCTGCTCGTCATCTTCATCGGCTCGGTGTTCCAGATCATCCTGATGATCGCGGTCACCGTCGGCACCACGCGGCGCGACCTGGTCGAGGCGGCCTATACGCTCGGGGCCAGCGACCGCGGCATCATCCGCCGTGTGCTGCTGCCCTCCTCCGCGCCCGAGATCGCGGAAATCCTGCGGCTGGTGCTGGGCTGGGCCTGGACCTATGTCATCGTCGCCGAGCTGATCGGCTCCTCCTCCGGCATCGGCCACATGATCACCGACAGCCAGGCGCTGCTCAACACCGGCCAGATCATCTTCGGCATCATCGTGATCGGGCTGATCGGCCTGGTCTCGGACTTCCTGTTCAAGGCGTTCAACGCGTGGCTGTTTCCCTGGAGGCTCGCATGACGATCCTCAAGATCGAACAGGTCTCGCGAACCTTTCCCGCGCGCCACGGCAACGCCCCGACGAGGGCGCTGGAGCCGACCGATCTTGTGATCGGCAACAACGACTTCGTTACTATCCTTGGCCCTTCCGGCTGCGGCAAGTCCACGCTGCTTCGCATCGTCGCCGGCCTCGATCGCCCGACCGGCGGACGCGTGGTCCTCGACGGACGCGAGGTCACCGGCCCAGGCGCCGATCGCGGCATGGTGTTCCAGTCCTACACGTTGTTTCCCTGGCTGACGGTGCGCGAGAACATCGCCTTCGGCCTGCGCGAGCGTGGCGTGCCCGAGGCGGAGCGAAACAAGATCGCCGATGCCTTCATCCGCCAGGTCGGCCTGTCTGGTTTCGAGAACCATTGGCCAAAGCAGCTCTCCGGTGGCATGCAGCAGCGCACCGCGATCGCACGCGCGCTCGCCAATGATCCCAAGATCCTGCTGCTCGACGAGCCCTTTGGCGCGCTCGACAACCAGACGCGAGCCCTGATGCAGGAAATGCTGCTCGCGATCTGGGAGCGCGACCAGAAGACCGTGCTGTTCGTGACCCACGACATCGAGGAAGCGATCTTCCTCGGCAGCCGCGTCATCGTCATGAGCGCGCGTCCCGGCCGCATCAAGGCCGAGATCAACGTGGACCTGCCGCATCCGCGCTCCTACAAGATCAAGACCACGCCCGAATTCGTCCAGTTGAAGGAACGGCTGGTCGAGGAGATCCGCACCGAGGCGTTGAAGGTTGCCGAGCATGCCTGAGACCTTTTCACGCGCAAACGGCGAGCGGGTTCTCGCCGATCTCAATGCGCTCCGTGCCATCGGCGCCTACAAGACCGGCGTGCACAAGCCGACTTTCTCCGAGCCGCACAAGCTTTCGCTGGACTGGCTGGTGCAGAAGCTACCCGACGCGGGCCTCACCGCCGCGATCGACGGCATCGGCAATGTCTTCGGCACCAGCGCAAAGTCGGGACCCAAGCTGCTGGCGGGATCGCATCTCGAAAGCCAGAACTACGCCGGCTGGCTCGACGGGCCGCTCGGTGTCGTCTACGCGCTCGAAGCGGCCCGCGTGCTCAATGCCGATCCCTCGCTCGAAGGTGCGGTCGAACTTGCCGCCTGGTGCGACGAGGAGGGACATTTTGGACACTTCCTCGGTTCGCGCTCCTATGTCGGGCAAGTGACCGAGGCCGACATTGATGTCGCACGCGACCGTACCAGCGGCCGCACCATGCGGGACGCACTCGCCGACATGGGGCTCGCAGGACGACCGCGCACTACCGCCGAGCCGGGCCGGCACGTCGGATATCTGGAAGCCCATATCGAGCAGGGCGACACGCTCGAGAGCGGCCGCCTTGCGATCGGCGTCGTCACCTCCATCGTCGGCATCTGGCAATACCAGATCAATTTCACCGGTGAGCAGAATCACGCCGGCACCACCCGCATGGCTGCACGGAAGGATGCCGGGCTGGCGCTGGCAAAGTTCTGCGTCGCGATCGACGAACGTTTCCCCGATAGCTGCGGGCCGCGCACGGTCTGGACCACCGGCCGCATCACGCTCGATCCGGGCGCGCCGAGCATCATTCCAGGTGGTGCCGAAATGCTGTTCCAGATCCGTGACGACGATCCTTCCGTCATCGCGCGGCTGGAGCAACTGCTGCGGAGCATGGCGGACGAGGCCAGCGCGAAGGGTCCCTGCACTGTCACGGTGGAGAAGATTCGCACTGGCGCGCCCGCGATGATGAATTCGGGCTTTCAGGACGCTATCGAAGCCGCGGCCAAGGCCGTCGCCGGCGGACGGTCCGTCCGTATGCCCAGCGGCGCCGGCCACGATGCGCAGATGCTTGCGGCCGTCATGCCCGCGGGCATGCTGTTCGTGCCGTCGATCGGCGGCATCAGCCATCACTGGACCGAGAACACCGCCGAGGTCGACATCATCACCGGAGCCCAGGTGTTCGTCGACGCTTGCAGGCGGATACTCGGCGGCTAGAACGGCGCGCCGACCCACCCTCTCCCCATCGTCATTGCGAGCGAAGCGACTTGTCCGCCGAAGCTTTAGCGAAGGCGGAAGCAATCCAGAATCTCTCCGTGGCGGCAGACTGGATTGCTTCGCTGCGCTCGCAATGACGGAGTATGAGGTGACGGCTTCGTCCTCCCAGCACCACTGTCATTCCCCGCGAAAGTGGGGAATCCAGTACGCCGCGGCTTCTCGGTTCAATCATAACTGTCTCGGAATACTGGATCGTCCGGTCAAGCCGGGCGATGACAGGGAGTGTGTAGCCGCAGACGCAGCTTCGCATCCTCGCGGCGCGTTTCGCCCGAGCTTTGCTTGGTCACTTCACCCTCTTGTCCAAGAGGGCGCAGGGAAGGCCGGGTGCCGGCTGGCACCCGCGGTCCGCTGCGCGAAAATGTAGCGCAAGGAAACCGCACAGCAGCATACAGGTGTAGCCAATCACTCGGCCTTCCCTGCGCGATGGTTGGACGGCTTATGCCGTGCTCTCCCGGGAGCCGAGTTCCTGCTGGCCTCCCTCGCCTTCGCGAAATTCACCGGCACCGCGCCGGTTGACGCAGATGCCGCATTCGCCAGGGCTTGACCGTAGCAACGACGGCCAGGACCACACGGTTTTGCCGTACGCACGGCCCGCCATTTCGCCGCAGTTTTTCCAGCCCTGTCGACGGAGCCGGAAACTTACAGACGAGACGAAGCCTAGCAGCGCCGCTCGTCGGAACGAAGCCTCGGGCTCACGGAGAGCAATCCGCCCTGCCCTTAGCCACTCGTACCCGAACGCTGCCGCGTCCACCGCAAGCCCGGCTCGCGAACGTGACGACCACAAGATCGCCCCTCAAGGATGAGCCGGGATGAGCAACACATACGCCAAAACCGAATTTCGGTAAAGTGGAATATTTTTGCGGCGGCGAATTGACAGGGGGAGCGACACAGCAAGATCCGGTAGCCCGGATGGAGCGCAAGCGTAATCCGGGACGGTGCCGAATGCCGCGTGAGCGGCCCCGGATTGCGCTGCGCTCCATCCGGGCTACGAAGCCTCACTCCTTGGTTGGCACTGGCGTTCCGTCCGCCCCACGGGCCGCCTGCGACAATCCGAGTCCGCCGCGGACATAAAGACGCGACAATTGCGAGGCTTGTCGATTGCCCCTGCCCTGCTTCCCCTCCCCGGAGTTCCCATGTCCTCTGCCGATGGGCCGGCGACACGCCTTGCGACCAGGCTTGCCTTTCTCGTCGCGGGCTTCGGCATCGCGTGCTGGGCACCGCTGGTGCCGTTCGCGAAGGCGCGGCTCGCCGTCGACGACGGCATCCTCGGACTGCTCCTGCTCAGCCTCGGCATCGGCTCGGTCGTCGCGATGGTTCTGACCGGCGTGCTGAGCGCGCGCTATGGCAGCAAGCCGATCATCATTGCGGGCGGGCTCGGTCTTGCCCTGGTCCTGCCTCTGCTGACAATCGCGAGCTCGTCCATGACGCTCGCGCTGGCACTCTTCGCATTTGGCGCCGCGCTCGGCTCCATCGACGTCGCCATGAACATCCACGCGGTTGAGGTGGAGCGCGCCGCAGGACGTCCGCTGATGTCCGGCTTCCACGCGCTGTTCAGCATCGGCGGCTTCGCCGGGGCCGCGCTGATGACCGCACTACTCTCGCTGCAACTCGGCGCGCTCGCTTGCACGCTGATCTGCTCCGTCCTGATGCTGATCACGATGCTGGCGGCGTGGCCGCGGCTGCTTCGCTCGGTGCAGGTGCAGGAGGGGCCGTTGTTCGTGCTGCCGCATGGCGCCGTGCTCCTGCTCGCGCTGCTTTGCGCCATCACCTTCCTGGTCGAAGGCGCGATGCTCGATTGGGGCGCCTTGCTCGTCATCGGCGCGGGTCTCGTTTCCGAAGCGCAAGGCGGGATCGGCTACATCGTGTTCTCGGTAGCCATGACGATCGGGCGGCTCGGCGGCGACGCCGTCGTCGCACGCATCGGAGACCGCACGACATTGTTCTGGGGCAGCCTGATTGCGATCGCGGGTTTCGTGGTCCTGCTCACGGCTCCCGTCGTGGCGGTCGCCATAGCCGGCTTCCTGCTGATCGGCCTCGGCGCATCGAACCTCGTGCCGGTGCTGTTCCGCCGGGCGGCGAGGCAGACGGTGATGCCCACGGGGCTCGCCGTCGCGGCGATCACGACCGCCGGCTACGCCGGCGTTCTCGTCGGCCCCGCCGGTGTCGGCTTCGTGGCACGCTTTGGCGGATTGCCGATGGCGTTCTGGCTCCTGGCCGCGCTGATGGGCCTCGTCACGCTGACGGCGCGCATGGTTACGCGCGCCGACGGCTGAGCGGCCTCACAAATTGCTCAGCCCGATCGATTTGATCAGGGGCGCGAGGCTTGCGGATGTGGCCTCGACGATGCGCTGGAATTTGTCCGGACTTGAATCGTTGTCCGGCTCCATGCCCTGAGCGCGATAGCCCGCCAGAAGCGCCGGTTCGGCCATGGCGAGCCGCGTCGCCTGCGCGATCCGGTCGATGATCGCATCATCGGTGTCCTTCGGCGCGAACAAACCGAACCATCCCTCATACCGGATGCCGGGCATGCCGGATTCGACGGCCGTCGGGATCTCCGGCGCGCCGCTCAGCCGCGTTTCGGTGGTGACCGCGAGCAGCCTGACTTTCCCCGCTTGAGCCAGCTGCTGCAATTGAACGGACATGACGGCAATGACGAGCGATATCTGGCCGCTGACGAGATCGTTGGTCGCCTGCGCGATGCCCCGATAGGGCACGTGGACGATGTCCAGCGCACCGGCCTGCTGCTTGAAGGATTCGCCGACCAGATGGTTTCCGGTGGCGATCCCCGGCGTGCCATAGGACAGCTTTCCCGGATTGGCTTTCGCATAGGCGATCAACTCGCGCAGGTTTGCGGCAGGCACCGAAGGATTGACGGCGAAAACCAGCGCGCTGTTGATCAGCCGGTAGATGGCGCGGAAATCGGCAACCGAATATCCGGGATTCGCCGACGTCATGGGAATGATGACCTGCGTGCTGCCGTTGCCGAGCAGCAGCGAATAGCCGTCGGGCTCCTCGCGTGCGACCGCCGCGGTCCCGATGGCGCCGCCCGCACCGCCGATATATTCGACGAAGGTCGGCCCCAGCAGCGACGGCATCCTGTCAACCCAGGGGCGCGCGATCTGGTCACCCGATCCGCCGGGTCCGTAGGGAATCACCAGGCGAATGGGACGAGACGGATAGTCGGCGGCTTGTCCGCTGCGGGGAAGCGCGGGGAGCGCCGCTGCGCTTGTCAACGCGTGCACGAATTGTCGCCGCGTGAAAGAGGCCATGTTGGAAATTCCGGAAGTCGGCAATCGATGTGGTGGCGGGACCGGCTCCCGGACCATGCCATCGCAGCAATCCGGCATCGCAGTCAATGCTCCATCCGGACGAGCCTCGGCGTCATCGCATTGTCACATCGGCCTAACTCTTTACTTTCCAAGCGTTATTCGGGCGAGCGAGCCGACCCAAGCCGTCCACGCAGGGCTGCCAGCCCTGCCCACTGCTTTCGGCCAGTTTACTGTACGCCTCGTTCTGGTAGACCAAAAAGTAATACCTTTTGACTCCCTTCGAGGGGGCGATGGCGCGTGCCAGATCGTAGCGAAGACTCGGCCATTTCCTTTGGGCCATTTCGACTGTTTCCGAAGTCCCGGCTCTTGGAGAAGGAGGGGGCGCCGCTTCATGTCGGCGGCCGCGCGCTCGACATTCTCATCTTCCTTGCCGGACGCCCCGGAGAAGTCGTCGACAAGAGAGAGCTGGTCAAGCGCATCTGGGCCGGCGTCAATGTCGACGAGGGCAGTCTGCGCTTCCATGTCGCGGCGCTGCGCAAAGCGCTCGGCGATACCGGCAAGTCGGCCCGTTACGTCGTTAACGTGCCGGGCCGCGGCTATTGCTTTGTCGCCTCGTTCGCTCAAGCAGCTGCGCCAGCCGCCCCGCTCGCGGCCGAAACCGCCCCTCCCCGCTCCCTGCCCGCTCAGCTAACCAGGATGGTCGGCCGGGAAGATGTCATCGAGAAGATCTCGAACGGACTTTCCCTCTATCGCTTCATGACCGTCGTCGGCCCGGGCGGCATCGGCAAGACCTCGGTCGCCGTCACCGTCGGGCATCGCCGCTCCCAGGATTTCGGCGGGCGAGTCTTCTTTGTCGATTTCGGTCCGCTGAGGGATGCCAGTCACATCGCGACCACCATTGCTTCGGCGCTCGGACTGACCATCAGCGCGGAAGATCCGACGCCGGCCCTTCTGACTTTCCTCAAGATCGGCCCGGCCCTGCTGATCTTCGACAGTTGCGAACATGTGCTGGATCAATTGGCGCCTCTCGTCGAGCACATCGTTCGCGAAGCACCGCAGCTTCGTGTTCTCGCAACCAGCCGCGAGTCGTTCCGGAGCGAAGGCGAGCGGATTTTCCGGCTGTTCCCACTGGATTGTCCGCCCGAGCGCGAAGGGCTTGCTGTCGACGAGGTTCTTGCCTATCCCGCGGCTCAACTCTTTGTGGACCGCATTGCGCAGAGCTCGGGACCGTTTCAGCTCAGCGCAGAAGAGGCGCCCCTCGTCGCGAGCATCTGCCGGCGCCTCGACGGCATCGCGCTGGCGATCGAGCTCGCGGCGGGCCGCGTCAATGCTTACGGCATCGCCGGCACGGCATCTTTGCTCGACAGCCGCTTTTCCCTGCAATGGCGCGGCCGGCGCACCGCCGTGCCGCGACACCAGACACTCGCTGCGGCTCTCGACTGGAGCTACGACCTTCTGCCCGCTGTGGAGAGCGCCACGCTGCGACGCCTGTCGGTCTTTGCCGGGCCTTTCGCGCCGGAGGCGGCGGCAGCGGTCGCGTCCGGTGACGGCCTCAACGCATCCGAGACCCTCGAAGCAATCGACAGCCTGGTGACCAAGTCGCTGATCTCGCCGTCCGGCTCGCGGACGCTGCGCTATCGGCTGCTCGACACCACGCGCACCTATGCATACGGAAAACTCAACGAGCTCGGCGAAGCCAGGCAGTTCGCGCGGCGTCATGCCGAGCATTTTCGCGATTTATTCCAGCGCGCGGAGGCGGATATTTCGACGCCGCTGCCCGAATGGCTGAGCATCTATGGCGCGGAGCTGGACAATGTGCGCGCGGCGTTGGACTGGGCCTTCGGGCCCGACGGCGAGGCGACACTCGGCATCGCGCTGACGGCGGCCGCGATCACGCTGTGGGTGCGTCTTTCACTGTTCGCGGAATGCCGTGAGCGCAGCAGAACGGCACTCGCAGCGCTCGGAGACACCGCCGACGATGACCGCATCCGCATGCAGCTCCTGTCGGCACTCGGCTGGTCGCTGATGTATGGCGAGGGCCGCGCGCGCGAGGCGCGGCCGATCCTCGAGACGACCCTCGAGCTGGCTGACAGGCTCGACGACAAGGATTTCCGGCTGCGCGCGCTCTGGGGCTTGTGCATCGACCAGTTCAACAACGGACAGTTCGGCAAGGCCCGTGCGCTCGCCGATCGCTTTGCGAACGCAGCGGCGAACTCGTCCGACAGGACCGACGTCATGCTGGGCGACCGCCTGATGGCCGTAGCGCTGCACTATCTCGGGGATCAGGACGAAGCTCGGCTACGCATCGACCGGGTCAATGCATCGCTGCATGTGTTGGCGGAGAAGCCGAAAATCTTCCCGCTCGATCTGAGAATCTCGACCCAATATTTTCGAGCTCGCATCCTGTGGCTTCAGGGCCTGGCCGATCAGGCTCAGGCCCTCACCGCCAGGAACATCGAGGAAGGCCGCGCCAATGGCCACGCGCTGACCTTCTGCAGCGTACTCGGACAAGCCGCCTGTCCGATCGCCTTCTGGTCCGGCGATTTCGACGCCGCGGAGCGTCACGGCGCCGAGCTGCTCGAACACACCGAGCGCCACGCGATCCGGCTGTGGGGCCTGTGGGCTAGGGCCTTCAACGCCGCAGTCATGGTCAAACGCGGCGACTCGACCGGCCTTCCGCTGCTGCGCGAGGAGCTCAATCGCGCCGGCGATGCGCGCTTCCTGCCGCGTTTTCTGCCCCTGCTCGGCGAGCTCGCCGCGTGTTCCGGAGAGGCCGACCAGGTCGATCGCGGCCTCGACGTGATCGAGGATGTCCTGACCCGCTGCAACGACCGGCAGGAGCTCTGGTATCTGCCGGAGCTGATCCGCATCAAGGGAGAGTTGATGCTCAGGAGCACCCGGCATTCAGGAGACGCCGAGCCGCGCTTTCGCGAGGCCATGGACATTGCCGGCCAGCAAGGCGCGCGCTTCTGGGAGCTGCGAAGCGCGGTCAGCCTGGCGCGGTACATGATCGGCGCTGGCCAGACCAAGGAGGCCTTGGCAATTCTGGAACGCGCATGCCGGCCGTTCACCGAAGGTGCCGGCATCGCCGAAATCCGCAGCGCCCACGATTTGATCGAGCAGCTCCGAGCTTGACGAGTCGGCTGGCCGGCGCCGATTCATCCGGCGCGCGGAATGAATCCGGGCACGCCAGTCTCGACGACCGTGTTGAACCTGATGTTTGTCGTGATCTCGTCCCTCATCTCTCGCATGGCGTCTTTTGGCAAAGCCGAAATATCGAAGTTCTCCTGGATGCGCCGGGGATTGGTCGAAGTCGTCAGGAAAGCGGTGCCGCGCTGGACGGCCCACGCCAGCGCAATTTGGGCCGGTGTCTTGTGCAAACGCTCCGCGATGGCAGTGATCACCGGATCGGCCAGGACGTTCGGCTTCATCGCGTGCCCCAGCGCTGCAAACGCCTGCAAGACGATCCCGTGCTCTCGACAGAAGTCGAGCAGGTCCCACTCGGGAAGATACGGATGCGATTCGACTTGCACCATGGCGGGCCTGATCCGCGCGACCGAAACGATCTCGCGCAGCTTGTCCAGGGTGATGTCCGACAGACCGATCGACTTGCAGTGCCCCTCGTCGACCAGGCGCTCCAGCGCCCCCCACGTCTCCGCCAGCGTAACCCCTGAATCATAGATGACCCGACCGTGCTCATCTCTCGGATCCTGTTCGTCGCCGGGTTGAAAGGCAAAGGGCGTATGGATGATGTAGCAATCGATCTCGTCGACTTGCAGCCGCCGGCGACTGGCGTCGAAGGCAGGCCTGACCCGTTCCGGCCGATGATTGGTGTTCCATAGCTTCGTCGTAACGAACAGGTCCTTGCGCTGAAGCGTTCCCTCCTTGAACGTCTCCTGCAGCGCATCGCCGACCGCTTCCTCGTTGCGATAGCGCTCCGCGCAATCAAGGTGTCGAAATCCGGCCTCCAATGCAGCCTTGGTGGCCTGCCTGGTCACGAGCGGATCCGGAATGAGCGTGCCAAATCCCACCGCGGGAATCGTCCCGGATTGATGAGTTGGAATCCTCGTATAACGAAGCGTATCTGACGAAGTCATGCTCATACTCCTTTGTTTGTCCTCGGCTCCCTCAAAAGCGAGGGACGAGGTATTCGATGCGATGTCATTCCACGGCTCCAGGCGTTAACCGGTCGGCCGCGGCTTACGGAGAAAAAACACGAGCGGAATCACGACGAGCATGGCGAGCATCAGGATCTCGAACTGGTCGATGACCGCGACGGTCGCCGCCTGACGCGTGACCATGCCGTTGAGGGCGGCAAGGCTTGGCTTCGCGATCGGCCCCCCGACGAATGCAGCGACTCGGTAGGGCGTGAGGTTCTTTGCGAGTGCGACGTGCACAGCCTGCGTGTTGGCGTAGAAGAAGAGCTGGACCACCGCGATGCCGATGGTGCTGCCATAGAGGCGCGACAGGTTGATCAGCGCGCTGCCTTCCGGGCGGAGCTTCGGATCGAGCGTGCCGAACGCGGCCCTGGCGAGCGCGGGCAGCAACATGCCGAGGCCCGCTCCCTGGAGCAGGCCGGCCTCGACCACCGGCCGCCAATCCATCGCCGGTGAATAGCCAAGCATCAGCCAGTTGGCATAGACCACCAGCGTCATTCCACCCACGAGGAACGGCCGGTAGTCGATCTGCGCCGGGACCAGGCTCGTCAGCACCAGCGCTCCCACCAGCGCGACGCCGCGCGGAACGGTCATGTATCCGGTGGTGTCAACGGGGTAGTTGAGCAATTCCTCCAGCATCGGGGACGTCAGGGCCAGGGTCGGCAGCAGCACGAAGCCAACCGCGAAGGAGATGACCGTCGAGAGCACGAGATTGCGGTCCCTGAACAGCGCCGTGCGGAGAAAGTGCTCCTTTGTCGTCATGACGTGCACGACGAAGAGATAGAAGCCGAGCACGGAGGCGCCCGCCTCGATCCAGATTTCCGTCGAGGCAAACCATTCGAGGCGCTCCCCGCGGTCGAGCAACATCTGCAACCCTATCATGCCGACGGAGAACGTCGTCAGGCCGAAGAAGTCGAAGGGCTGGCTCCGCTCCGCCCGCTTCTCGCCGAGCAGCTGAGCCATCGTCAGGAAAATGAAGCCCGTCATCGGCAGGCTGAAATAGAAGATCGCGGGCCAGCCGTAATATTCGCTGAGCCAGCCGCCAATGGCCGGGCCGCTGCTGATGCCGAGCAGGGAGCAGACGGTCCAGGCCAAGTTCATGCGCGCATGTCGCGCCGGCGGTGTCGCCTCGAGCAGGATCGCCAGCGAGAGCGGCGCCAGCGGTCCGCTCGCCGCGCCCTGGAGGATTCGCGCCAGCACGAACTGAATCGACGTCGTCGCCAGCGTGTCGAGGGCGAGACCCAAGACGAAGATCGTGACAGCGGCCTGATAGACCACTTTCCGGCCGTAGCGTCCCGCCAGCCATTGCGTGATCGACATGGTCACGGCGCTCGCCGCGATATAGGAGGAAAACACCCAGCCGACCTCGTCATTGGCCATCGAGAGCGTCGCTTGAATATGGGGTAGCGCCGCGTTCGGTATCGAAATGTTGACGGCCTGCATGTAGGTCGCCATGAGTGCGGCCGCGGCGATCGCGTGATGACCGCCGGACGCCGTGGTCGATGGAAGGGGCGTACTCATTTGCCCTCCGTTGCAGGCGCCGGTTGGAGCAGATGCGGCCAGCTGCGGCGATGGCCTGTATCGACCCGCGCCGTCACGCTGATGCCCGAGAACAGTGGCCGGTTCGGATCGAGATCGTCGAGCTCCAGGCGCACCGGCAATCGCTGCACGACCTTGACCCAGTTTCCCGTCGCATTCTCGGGCGGCAGGAGCGAGAAGTCCGAGCCGGTCCCCGGACTCATGCTGACGATGTGCGCCTTGAACTTGCGATCGGGGTAGGCATCGACGTCGATCGTCGCCTCCTGGCCTGGGCGCATGTGGGTCAAGCCGGTCTCGCGGAAATTCGCCTCGACCCAGACGTGCCGGCTCGACAGCAGCGAGAACGTCGTTGCCCCGGCATTGACGAAGCCGCCGATCTGGAGATCGTCCACCTTGGTCACGATGCCGTCGTCCGGCGCCGTCACGGTGGCGTAGGAGAGATCCAGCCGCGCACGGTCGAGCTGTGCCCTGGCCGCGCGAACGGTCGGATGACGGTCGACATCGATATCGGCATCGCCGTTGAGGGCAACGATCGTGTTGGCGATCTGCTGTTCGATCGACGCCATGCGGTGGCGAGCGACCTTCATGTCCGTCTCGGCCCGTTCATAGACCGCGCGTGGCGTGAAGTCGGAGGCAACCAGCATCTTCTTGCGGTCGAATTCGCGCTCGTCGAAGGTAGCCGTCTCTTTGGCCGACTGCAGCTCCGCCTGCTGCTGACGATGGGTCGCCTTGAGGGACTCGATCTGGAGCCGCGCACTTCCGAGGCGCGCCTCGGCCTGGTCGACGGCAATTTGATAAGGCTCCGGGTCGATGCGAAACAGCACCTGCCCCCGCCGGACGCGCTCGTTGTCGCGCACGGCTATCTCGACCGCCTGGCCCGAAACGCGCGCGTTGACGGTCACCTTGGCGGCACGCACGAAGGCGTCGTCGGTCGAGACATATTGCTCCTGCGCCAGATAGACGAAGGCGCCAACCACGGCCACCGCCATCGGCAGCGCGAGCATCAGCGGCCGTCGCAGCCGCTTGCCGAGCCCTGCCCCGAACCATTGCGCGGCAGCCTCGCTCGGGCGGAAGCTGCTGCCATCGCCGAGCCCGCCGGCGATTGGCGCGAAATCGAAACGCATCGGAAGATCCTCGGGTTCAATCTATTTAATAACGCTCGTTACAAATATTGCACTCCAACGCGGCGATCAAGGCTGCGACCCTTGATTTTTATAACGATCCATACAAATATACGTGTGGAACAGGGCAACCGGGGTTCTGACGATATGGCACGGAAAAAGAGCGAAACGAGCCCGGCGCGCCGGGGACGGCCACCGGCCTACGACGCAGAGACCGCCTTGAAGCGGGCAACGGAGACGTTCTGGAGGACGGGCTATTCCGGTACCTCCCTGGACAAGGTCGCTGCCGCGACCGGGATGAGTCCGCCGAGCCTCTACGCGGTGTTCGGCAACAAGCATGCGCTCTACCTCGAGGCGCTCGCGCGTTATTGGGAGATCAGCCTTGCGGCAACGCGTGAGGCTCTCGCCGGGGACCATCCCTTGGACGAAGCGCTGATGCTGGCCTATGACGCGGCGCTGTCGATCTACTTTTCCGGAAAGGGAGCCGCGCGCGGCTGCTTCGTGGTGGGGACGGCGGTGACCGAAGTCGCTGAAGATGCCGCGATCCGGAGTAGCGTTGCGGCGGGACTGCGCATGATCGATGCCGATTTCGAAGCCCGCTTCCGCCTTGCGCAGGACAAGGGCGAGTTGAAGCGCGACGCCGATCCAGCGGCGCTTGCCATTCTCGCTTCAGCCACGATGCACACCATCGCCATTCGCGCCCGTGCCGGCGCCCGCCGCTCCGAGCTGAGGGAGATGGCCCGAAAAGCGGTCGATGTGCTCTGCGGATGCCGGCGGTGATCTCGCGGATTTCGGGCATGGCTCTCCCCGACAATAACGACGACCAGCTCTAGCCTGCCGCTGCAGCCCCGCGCCGCGGCAGTTTCCAGTCGGGGCGGATGAAGTGGCAGGTGTACCCGTCCGGATAGCGTTCGAGATAATCCTGGTGCTCCGGCTCGGCTTCCCAGAACTCGCCCGCGGGCGCGACCTCGGTCACGACCTTGCCAGGCCAGAGACCGGACGCCTCGACGTCTGCAATCGTATCCTTTGCGATGCGCTTCTGTTCGTCGCTGGTATAAAAGATCGCCGAGCGATAGCTCGTGCCCAAATCATTGCCCTGGCGGTTGAGCGTGGTCGGATCGTGGATCTGGAAGAAGAACTCCAGCATGGTCCGAAAGCTGGTCTTGGCGGGATCGAAGGTGATCTCGATCGCTTCGGCATGACCTTCATGATTGCGGTAGGTGGCATTCTTCACAGCGCCGCCGGTGTAGCCGACGCGGGTCGAGATCACGCCCGGCTGCCTGCGGATCAGATCCTGCATGCCCCAGAAGCAGCCTCCGGCTAAAACTGCGCGTTCCGTTGTCATATCTCCACTCCCAATTGATCCGTCTGTCCGTTCTGAATCCGTCGCATCCTATGCTTTTGGCGGCTCAGCCGAAAGCCAGGCATTTGTCCATCCAGCTCCTCTCGCGAGGCGCAAGCTTCCAGAACCGGATGGAGACACAATGAGAGCGCGCCCTACGTCAGTTTAGCGTCGAGCGTGATTGCGGCGTTGAGCACTTTCGACACCGGGCAGTTCTTCTCGGCCTCGCCCGCGATGCGGGCGAAGCCGGCATCGTCGAGGTTCGGCACCTTGGCACGCAAGGTCAGCGCCGATTTGCTGATCTTGAAACCCTTGCCTTCCGGCTCGAGCGTGACCGCGGCTTCCGTCGAGAGTTCGTCAGGAGTGAAGCCGGCGAGCTGCAGGCCGAAGGCCAGCGCCATGGTAAAGCAACCGGCATGGGCCGCAGCGATCAACTCCTCGGGATTGGTGCCCTTCTCGTTCTCGAAGCGGGTCTTGAAGGAATAGGGCGTCGCAGCGAGCACGCCGGATTCGCTCGATAGCTGACCGGTCCCGTCCCGACCGGTGCCCTTCCAGACTGCTGTTGCCTTGCGGATCATCTCAATTCTCCTGGTTGATTTTTTAGCACCGGCGCTCGGTACCGAAGGAAAGCGACATTGGCACGACCGCCTGTCGCCAATTCCAACCGGCCGAGCGCCGCAGCGGTTCCGTCAAGTCCCGTTCCGAACGGGACTTGATTCTTGCTTTGACGCGTTTTCTTCACGCGAACCGGTATCCACTTTGCTCGAAAACGCTCTAGTTACCGATCTGTCCGACGTGGAAGCCGAGCCGGTTCTCGACGTCACCGGCGCGGTGGAAGCCGCGCGACATCAGCGCCTTGATGCGGGTCTGACTCGCGGGGCGGCTGAGCGAGGCCAGGAACGCGTCCCATTCCGGCTTGATCTCGACATCCGGCGGCAGGCTCGCGACGTCGACGAGGCGCTTGGTCTCGGCAATCGCCTCCTTGTCGAAGGACGCGATGCGCATGGCCAGCGCCTCGACGAAGCTGTCGAGCTCGGCATCCGGCAACGACCGGTTCACGTAGCCGTAACGTTCGGCGAGATCGCCGTGGATGTCATCGGCGCCGAGCAGAACTTCGAGCGCGCGGCCGCGGCCCATCAGGCGCGGCAACCGCGCCATCGGCCCGCCGCCGGGCACTAGGCCCGCACCCACCTCCCATTGCGACAGAATCGCCTTTTCGCGGCTGGCAAAGCGCATATCACTCGCGAGCGCCAGCTCGCTGCCGACGCCGGTCGCGCGGCCCCTGATCGAGGCAATCGAAACAACGGGCGCGCGGCTGAGACGCACCAGCATGTCGGGCAGTGCCTGCAGGCCGGTCGGCCCGGGCGGGATACGAAGCGAATCCTCCAGCGGCGCGAGGAAGTCGTAATGCGTGATGAAGAAGCCTTCGACGGCGCTGTCGAACACCACGACCTTCACCTCAGGATCGGTCTCGATCGCCGTGACGACGTCGTCGAGAAGCGGAAGCTGCTTGGGGCCGAAGATATTGACCGGGGGCATGTCGAAGGTGACACGCCAATACGACGGCAGCCGACGTTCCAGGCGGATTTGGTCGGTCGTGAAGGTGCGTTCGGGGCGGTTCATGATTGCATTCCTGTCTGTGGGGAAAAATGAGAACGCGCGGAAGTGCGCGTCCCCGCAGGTCTCAGATCGACTGACGCAGCGGTCGGAAGGCGGTGCGCATTTCCGCGCAGAACAGCGCGGGCTGCTCCCAGGCGGCGAAGTGGCCGCCCTTGTCGAGGCGATTGTAGTGCATCAGCTTCGGATAGGCCTTCTCGGTCCAGCTGCGCGGCGCGGCGTAGATCTCGTCCGGGAAGACGCTGACGGCGACCGGGATCTTGATGTGCTTGGGCTCGAAGAACACCAGCTTGTTCTCCCAGTACAGCCGCGCCGAGGACACCGCGGTGTTGGTGAGCCAATAGAGCGTGATGTTGTCGATCACGTCATCGCGCGACAGCCCTTCCGCCTTGCCGTCGAACACCCGGGCGATCATCGCGGTGCTGCGCGCATCGTGGTCGAGCATCCAGGACGCGAGGCCCGCCGGCGAATCCACCAGGCCATAGAGCGTCTGCGGCCGGTTCGACATCTCGATGGCGTAGCCGAGACCGTGCTTGTAGAAGTCATCGAGCTGATCGTAAGCGTAGCGCTCATCGGCCGAGAGGTTCGACGGCCGCGATCCGCCGGGCTGAAGCGCCTTGGCGATGTCGTCCGGAACGGTCGCGGGCATGTTGGTATGGATGCCGAGCAGCTCGGGCGGCGCAATCACTGCCATCTGCTCCGTCACGGCATTGCCCCAATCGCCGCCTTGCGCGACATAGCGGTTGTAGCCGAGCCGCTTCATCAGCACGATCCAGGCGCGCGCGACGCGCTGGGGATCCCAGCCCAGCTCCGTCGGCTTGCCGGAGAAGCCGTGGCCGGGCAGCGACGGGATCACGAGATCAAAGGCGTCCGCCGCCGTCGCGCCGTGTGCGGTGGGGTCGGTGAGCGGGCCGACGATTTTCATCTGCTCGATGATCGAACCGGGCCAGCCATGCGTGACGATCATCGGCAGCGCGTTTTCGTGACGCGAGCGAACGTGAATGAAGTGGATGTCGACGCCGTCGATCTCGGTGACGAATTGCGGCAAGGCATTCAGCCGCGCCTCCATCTTGCGCCAGTCGTAGTCGTTCTGCCAGTAATTCGCGAGTTGCTGCACCGTCGTCAGCTGCACGCCCTGCGATTGATCGACAACGATCTCACGATCCGGCCAGCGCGTCGCCCCGAGGCGGCGGCGAAGATCGACCAGATCCTGCTCGGGCACGCTGACGTGGAACGGGCGAACCGCCCCACTCACGCCAGCCTTGGCGGAATGCAGCGGCAACAGGCTCGATACGCTTGCGGCAACCGCGGTCATCGCGGCCTGGCTCAACAGTTGACGGCGGTCTGGATTGAGAATGTCGATACGTGCTTGCGTGGTCATGTTCGATCTCCCTGGCTTTGGTCGGTGACGCTGACCGAATTCGACATCAACGCCTCGGTTCGTCATGCAGAGAGATTGGCGCAGGCCCTGGCAATTTGCTCGTTATGGGTTGTTAGACCGCGTTAGCCGTTGCGAGCCGCGCGACGCCGAGCAGAGCAAGCGGCGATCCACGATGGTCGCCGCCAAAGCAACACGGCGCGCGATGAGCTCAGTCATCGCGCGCCGCGTCGGCTTGCATCAGTCGAGAAGCCGCCGTCCAGCTCAGGATGGCAGCGGCTGGCCCGCCTGCTCGCGGACGATATAATCGGCGTACCAATCGGCCCAGTTCTCATCGTGCCCGCCGGTCCGCTTTTCGTGCTCGCCATGTGCCGCCGCCGCGCGGCGCAGTGCTGCGGCCAACGCAGCCTGCGAAGCGAATGTCGTGCCGTCGCCCGCGATCCGTCCCGGCAATCGCGTGGTGACCTCCTGGAACAACCAGCCATTGCCGTCGGGATCGCTGAACGAGGCAAATGAGCCGTAGCTGCCGCGCTTCGGGTCAGCACCGCTAACCCGAACGCTGCCGGAGAGATAAGGCTCGTCGGTTCCGGCGTGGACATCGCCGGCACCATGGAATGGAGCGCTGACCTCGATGCCGCGGCCGAGCAGATCCTTTCGCGCCGCCTCCAGATCGGAGACGATCAGGTACAAGCCTCGCGCCGAGCCCGGCGCTGCCGCGGTCACGTTCCTGCCGAAGATCACCGAGCAGGCCGAGCCTGGCGGCGTGAACTGGATCACGCGCCAGTCATTGCCGGAGGCAAAATCGGCGTCAAGTCGCCAACCGAGACGCGCGTAGAAGGCCTTGGCGCGATCGACATCGGACACGGGGATCACGATCACCTCGAGCCTCTGATCAATTCTAGGCGATGTCGAAGGCTTGCTCGCAGACTTGTTGGAAGGGTTCTTGGAAGACTTGGCCGCGGCGTCGCGGTCGATTTCGGTAGTGGCCATGTCGAACTCCCTGGGTTGGATCGAAGACGAACTTCAAGCAGCTGCGATCGGCATCACGATCGTTACACGTGTGCCGTCTTCTCCCGCCTCGCCCTGCAGCCGGGCGCGAATGCTGCGTGCGAGTCCTTCGAGAATCCGGCTGCCTGTGCCCTGAAGCGGCCCGGTCGCGCCGATCCCGTTGTCTAATACCGTGCAGAACCAGGCGCCGTCACGATTGGCTATCTCGATGCGGATCATTGCATCATTCCTGTTCGGGAAGGCGTGCTTGGCCGCATTCGTCACCAGCTCCGTCAGCATCAGCGCGAGCCGATGGCATTGCGATGCCGGTAGGGTCCCGTTTTCGATCGCCGCCTCGCAGCGGATGCCCGCGGGCTCCAGCACGGCCTCGGAAATCGCTCCGCACAAATTTTCGAAGAAGGCCGCCACCGGGATCGCCGTATGATCGTCATTGTCGGACAAGAGTTGATAGAGCCTGCCGAAGGCGACGATGCGCCGCTCGAGCCGGTCCGCGGCAAGCGACACGTCCCTGGTGCCTGCCCGGGTGAAATCGCGGCGGACTGACGCACCCAGTATCGTCAGCGTGTTCTTCATCCGATGGTGGGATTCCCGCAGCACGAGCTGCCAGTCACGCGACTGATCGTCTAAACTGGCCACAAGCTGAGATCGAACGACGTCGTCATTCGGCCGAGCGTTGATACCGGACATCGTCGCCTCCCCGTTGGAATTAACGTCAAACTCGGAACGGATACTGGATGCAGTTCGCGTGCATTGCTCGTTAGACGTTGCAAGATTTTGTTATGATGGCGGTGCGACGACGGGGACTCCAAGCCGTGAGCTGGGCGGTCAAGCGCGCCGCCGGGCTGCCCCTATCGCTTCGCAAGATGCTCGCGTTTGAGTACAATTTGCGACGGATCGTCGCGCGCGACGGCCAATTGCCGGCGCCCCACGCGATTTCGCCACTTTCGCCCAGTTTACTCGGGGTTCCCTTCTGCTAAATCAAAGTGCAGAGTTCAGCTCTCACTGGAATGATTGGCCCGTGCCGGACACTAACGACCAGGATTCGGCCATTGCTTTCGGGCCATTCCGGCTGTTCGCAAAGACGCGGCTGCTCGAGAAGGACGGCGCCCCGGTTCACCTCGGCGGCCGTGCGCTCGATATTCTCGTTTTTCTGGCCGAGCGCGCCGGGGAGGTCGTGGACAAGCGTGAGTTGATCCGGCGCGTCTGGGCCGACGTGAATGTGGACGAAGGCAGCCTGCGCTTTCACATCACGACACTGCGCAAGGCGTTGGGCGATCCGGGCGAAGGCTCCCGCTACGTCGTCAACGTCCCCGGGCGGGGTTATTGCTTCACGGCCGCGCTGCTCCGGGCTGCCCCATCGGAGAACCGGACCAGCCTGCCCGTCGCTGCGCCGCGCTCGCTGCCCTCGCCGCTCGCGAAGATGATCGGGCGGGACGATGCGGTCGCGAGAATTTCCGCCGAGCTTGCCTTGCATCGCTTCGTCACGATCGTCGGCCCCGGCGGGATCGGCAAGACTTCGGTCGCACTGGCGGTGGCGCATGGCGAACTCCAGGCCTTCGGCGGCCAGGTGTGTTTTGTCGATTTCGGCGCACTCAGGGAGACGCGGCTCGTTGCGGGAACGATTGCGGCCGCGCTGGGCCTTACAGTCAATTCCGACGACCCGATGCCGGGGTTGCTGACATTCCTGCGCAGCCGGCGGATGCTGCTGGTCTTCGACAGTTGCGAGCACATCCTCGACGATCTCGCCCCCCTGGCCGAACGCATCGTCCGGGAAGCGGGCGGGCTGCATATTCTCGCCACCAGCCGCGAATCCTTCCGCGCCGACGGTGAGCGTGTCCATCGGCTGTTTCCACTGGATTGCCCGCCACAGCGCGACGGGCTCGGCATCGCCGACATCCTTGCCTATCCCGCAACTCAGCTCTTCGTGGAACGCATTGCAGAGAGCCTGAGCGAATTCGAGCTCAGCGAAGAGGATGCGCCGCTCGTCGCCGAGATCTGCCGTCGGCTGGACGGCATCGCGCTCGCGATCGAGCTCGCGGCCGGGCGTGTGAACGCCTACGGCATTGCCGGGACCGCCTCGCTGCTCGACAGCCGTTTCTCGCTGCTATGGCGCGGTCGGCGCACCGCTGTGCCGCGGCACCACACCCTGAGTGCGGCGCTCGCCTGGAGCTATGATTTGCTGCCGGCAAACGAAAGCGCAACGCTGCGCGGATTATCAACGTTCGTCGGGCCGTTCACCCTGGAAGCCGCGCTAGCGGTCGCATCCTGTCAAGGCATCGGCGAGGCGGAAGCCGCTGAGGCGATCTCCAATCTGCTTTCCAAATCGCTGATCGCGACCTCGCCTGCGGAGCGGCGGCTGCGCTATCGCCTGCTCGACACCACACGTGCCTTCGTCGCGGACAAGCTCGTCGAGAACGGCGAAGCGGACCGCGTCGCACGCGCCCACGCCGAATATTTCCGCGATTTCCTGCGCGACATTGCGCTCAAATCCACGGGCATGCAGAGTGCCGGCGGCTTTCTTCCCTGTGCCGACCACCTGCCCAATGTTCGGGCCGCGCTGACCTGGAGCTTTTCGGACGGCGGGGACCGAACGATCGGCGTGGATCTCGCGGCTTCGGCAGCCCAGTTCTTCCTTGAGCTGACATTGCTGACGGAATGCTACCGCTGGACCCAGCAGGCGCTGGCGTCCCTCGACGCGAGCGCGGTGGATGGCCGCAATGAAATGATCTTGCACGCCGCGCTCGGCGTCTCCGCGATGTTCACGCAGGGCAATACCGAAGCGGTCCGCTCGGCGTTCACGCGCAGTCTCCAGCTTGCCCGAGAGCTCCAGGATCTGCACTGGCAGCTCTGGCTGCTGCGCGGATTACACATCTACCTGACCAGGGTCGGGGATTTTCACGGAGCACTCGGAACCGGCGAACAGGGCGAGAGCGTCGCGCGGAAGCTGAACGATCCCGCCAGCACGCTGAACGTCGAATGGATGCTGGGCGTCGCCCATCATTTAATCGGCAACCAGGACAAGGCGGTGCAGCTCTGCGAGAGCGCGATGTTGCATAATCCCGGCTCGCAGCGGCTGAATATCGGGCATCTCGGCTATGACGACCGCATCGTCGCACTGGTGGCGCTCGCGCGCGGGCTTTGGCTCACCGGCCGGCCCGATCGTGCGATCGAGGCGTCCCGATACACCATTCGCGAAGCCGAGCTGCTCGAGCAACCGCTCACTCTCGGTATTTCCTTGATCTGGACCATCTACGTGTTCCTCTGGGTCGGCGACCTGGCGAATGCGGAAATCCTGATCGAGCGGCTGATCGATCATTCGGCGCGGCACTTCCTCGGCCCCTATCATGCGGTCGGCATCGGCCAGAAGGGTGAGCTGCTGCTTCGCCGCGGCGACGTCACCGCCAGCATCGAGCACCTCCGCCGCAGCCAGGCCACGCTGTACGCAACGCGACACCGGATCATGACGACGGTGTTTGCGACCGCGCTCGCGGAGGGACTCGTGGCGCAGAACCAGGCCGACGAAGCCTTGCAGACCATCAATGATGCCATCGCAGAGATCCCCGATCATGGCGAATCCTTCGACATGCCCGAGATGTTGAGGGTCAAGGGCGATATCCTCGCCCGGTCGGGCAATGCCGCGGAGGCCGAGAGCTGCTTCCGGGATTCGCTCGATCTGTCACGCCGCCAATGCGCGCTCGGCTGGGAGCTGCGGGGGGCAATCAGTCTCGGCCGGTTCTGGCGCCAGGCCGGAAAAGCCGGAGACGCGCGCGCCCTGCTCGCCCCGCTCGTCGCGCGCTACCAAGAGGGCCTCCAGACCCGTGATCTCGTCGCCGCCAGGGAGCTCCTGGGCGCGCTGAATTGAGAGTATCTTCAATGAGATACTGCCATGCTGCGCGCTCGCAACTCCTAACAACTTCTAACACGCCAAGCCGCATCCGCCCCGCCATGGTGCTGGCACTTCACGGTGGATATGGCGGGACATGGCGCTTCTTGACGATGTAATTGATGCCAGCGGCGGAATGGCCCGCTGGAATAGCTTGAGCCGGTTCACGCTTCACCTCTCCGTTGCCGGAACGCTGTTCTCCAGCACCGGACATGCCAGCGAATTCAAGGACGTGACGGCGGAGGGCTCGACCCGCACGCAGTCGGTCCGCTTCACCGGCATCACCGGAGGGGAACATTCCGGCTCGTTTCAGCCGGACGCGATCACGATCGAAAGCCTCGAGGGTGAGGTCCTCAGGACCTGGCGCAATCCAAGCGTTGCGTTCACCGAGGCCGGTTCGCCTACGCTGGCGGACGAACTGCATCTCGTCTTCTTCTGCGGCGTCGCGATCTGGAATTATCTGACCAATCCATTCCTGCTCGCCCATCCCGACGTGGTGGTGGAGGAGCTGCCACCGTGGCAGGAGAACAACGAGTCATGGCGGCGGTTGCGGGCGCAGTTCCCTCCGGGCCTGATCACGCTCGCGCCCGAGCAGATCTTCTATTTCGACGATAACGCGTTGCAACGTCGGACCGATCACGATCTGTTCGGGATGAAGGTCGCGCACTACTCCTGGGCCCATGACAGCTTCGGCGGCATCGTGGTGCCGACGCTCCGACGCGCGCAGACGCTGCGGCCCGACGGAACAGTGGTCGCCAAGCCCGTACTGATGGACGTCGAGATCTTTGACGCCGTCTTCGAGTAGCGGCCCGCGCAAAAAATCGCTTCGACTTCACCGGGCCGCCGGCTCGTTCAACATGCGCCGCGCTGCCCTGAGATCGGCGGTCTCGAACCCCTCCGTGAACCGGGCATAGGTTCGAGCGAGCTGTTCGAGCGGAATTTGCACACGCTGCCGGATTCGAAGGCTCGCCAGCGACATCTCGGCTCGCAGCCGCCAGGATAACGCGCCCTGCTGTTCGGCGAGCGAGATCGAGGCGACAAGATCCGCCTCGGCCGCGTCGGGATTGCCGCCATGGGCCTCCAGCTCTCCCCGCAGACGGAGCAGCTCGGGCATGTCGAAGGCGCCGCCTTCGTGCTCGACCCGCAGAATGGTTTCGTGAAGAACCTGAATGCCTTGCGTCAATTGTCCCAAGCTGACCAGGCCCCGAGACAGATCCGCGGCGAACGCCGAGGCATAGAGTTCGTAGCGATCGGCATGCAGGCGTGGAAGCGCACTCCGCATCAGGTCGACGCCGCCGGCCACCTCGCCCCGAGCGATCATGCTCTGTGCCCGAAAACCCGTCGCGACGGCTTCGTAGGGCACGAGTCCGTGCATGCTCGCATGCGCGGCCAGGCGATCGGTCATGGCCTCAACTGACAACCAGTCGCCGAGCCAGCCGAACACCGAGGCGGACCAGCATAATGCGATACAATGCATGACCACGTCATGCGGCGCTGAAGCGCCGACTAGCGGCCGGATGCATTCAAGCGCACGATCGGGAAAGCCGCGCAGCCATAGCACGCGCGCAAGCGGAATCTGCGGTGTGCGTGAATAGGCGAAATGCCCGGGTTGGGTCCCGCGGAGCGCAGCGTCGTCGCGCAGGCCCTGGTCGAGATGGGCTTGCGCCGCGGCCTGGTCTCCGGTGAGGTGATATGACACGCCGAGCAGCGCTTTGCTCCCGGCGATCCCCGCGGTATCGCCGATGACGCGGGCAATCCGCTCGGCGTGAAGCGCAGTCGGCACCAGATGCCGATAGCGACCGGTCCGGCGGTAGAACATGTTGAGCCGGGACAACAACCTGAATGTGTTGGCGTGATCGGAAAGCGCTTCCGCTATTTCCAGCCCGCGCCTGAGCGCCGCTTCCGCCTGCTCGCTGTTGCGCTCGGTGAACATCAAGGCGTGACCGAGCGTCGACTGAAGTTCGAGCTCCCATGCGCCGCCCCGGTCGGCCTCGTCGAGCATTGCGAAGGCGCGATCGGACCAGATGCGCGCCTCGTTGAGCAAATTGAGTTCGACGAAGAGCCTTGTGCAGCTGCCGGCGAGCGGCACGCGCAAGCCGGCGCCCTCGTCGTTGGCATAAGCCCATTGCAGCGCAGCGCGGGCATCGGCGAGCAGGCTCGCGCGTTCCTGCAAACGTGAGGCATGATTGCTGCCCTCATCCTTCATGCCCGCTTCGAGCGTGCATTGGACATAGAGAGCGTGACGGCGCGCGATCTCGGCCAGCTGTCCGCCATCGGCCAGTTTCTGCAGGGCATAGGCGCGCGTTGCGTCGAGCAGGCGATAGCGCCGCGATGCGCCGTCCGGCTGGGTGGAAATCAGCGACTTCACCACGAGTTGCTCCAGGGCCTCGACGGCGCGATCCTCCGGCATCTCTGCCCCGGCCGCGACCGCTATCACACCCTTCAACGTGAAGTGACCTGCGAAGACGGCGAGGCGCTGAAATACGATCCGCTCGCTCTCGCCGATCAGACCGAAACTCCAGTCGAGCGTCGCACCGAGCGTCTGCTGCCGCGGCGGCGCCGTTCGCCGCCCGCGCCATTCGAGCTGCAACCGATTGTCGAGCAGTGCCGCCATCTCGCGCAGTCCATAGAGACCGACGCGTGCGGCAGCCAGCTCGATCGCCAGTGCGATGCCGTCGAGCTTGCCGCAAATCCGGGCCAGGACTTCGGCATCCTCGTCGGTGATGTCGTCGCGATGCCCGGCCGCGACGGCGCGATCGACGAACAGGCGCACGGCGGGATAAGCCAGCACCTCGCCGGCGCTGAGGCGGGTGCCCTGCGGCGGACCAGGAAGCGAAACGAGCTCGAAAATCTGCTCGCCTTCCACCAGCAGCGACTCGCGGCTGGTTGCGAGGATGACGATGCCGGGCGCCTCCCGGTAGATGTTTTCTGCAAGCCGCGCGACCTCCTCGATGACGTGCTCGCAGCTGTCGAGCACGAGAAGCAGCCGGCGGCCCCGCAGGAAATTGACGATGCTGGCCGAGGGATCATCATGGTGCACGACGAGGCCCAAGGCGGCGGCAACCGTGCTCGCGACCAGGGCCGCGTCCTTGAGCGGACCGAATTCGAGAAAATGGACATTGCCGTCGAAGCTATCGCACATCTCATGCGCGAGCGCGGTCGCAACAGTGGTCTTACCGATGCCGCCCGGCCCTCGCAACGTGACGAAGCGATCGCGGAGCAAGCGGGCCGCCAACTCGGCCACAGCGTCCTCCCGCCCGACCATCCGGTCCAATCGGCGCGGCAGCGAAGGTGGCGGCGCAGTCCTTCCAGGCGCACGCGACGGCGGCGCAGCCAGCTCCGCGCGTTCGCCACGCCGCACGGGGGCGACAAAGCAATAGCCCCGGCCCGGGATGTTGGTGATGTAGCGGGCACCATCCTTTCCGTCGCCGAGCACCTTGCGCAGCTCCGCGACATGGACGCGCAGGCTGACCTCCTCGACGGAAAGTCCGGACCACGCATAGCCGAGAATTTCGTCCTTCGGGACCACTTCGCCGGCGCGACTGACCAGCAGGCGCAAAATATCCGTCGCGCGGCTGCCGAGCCTGACCGGCAAGCCATCCCTCTCCAGCAGCCGCGACCGAAGCGAAAATGGCCCGAACGCGACGGCATCGAAATCTGGGATCGCCGCGGCGTCGCTGCTGCGGGGGCCATGTCCTGCCGAGAGCTCGGTCACTTCTGACTCATCCTGACGGCCGCTCCATCGAAATGCGGCGCGACTATACCCCGCGCCAGTGCGAGGTCCAGCGAGGGCAAACCACGGAACTCACGCCGCCGCGTCGATCTCCACGCGATGTCCGGCGCTCTCCTATGTCGAGCCGGGGATGCGCAAATATCTGATAAATTGTACAAAAAGGACGCTTCCTGAGACGGGATGCCGCACCTGATGCGCTCCCACAAAAACTAACACATCCTAATCACCACTAACGAGCTTGCAGGTCAGCTCACGCCTATCCTCTCAACATGGAAAGCAGGGCTTTGCGCGTTTGCTGGTTGCAAACAGCGGAGAACGCCCGGAGAGGACGAACGATGTTGACCAATTTGCAGGCAAGTGATGCCTGGATTGAATTTCCGGGCGCCTCGGCGGATTGCGAGATACCTCAGGCAACACAAGCGATCATTCGCGAGCGTCAATGGCGTCAGGTCGATCCGCGCGCGGGGGTGGCCGCCAAGGACATCGCGATCTCGCGATGGGAAGACCCGCGGAGCACCTCGTCGCACGAAGCGACGACCCCTGAGGATCGCTATTTCGTCGGCATCGCCCTCAAGACCACGCGCGCGAAACTGACCCGGGATCGCCAGGTCATTTTCGACGGGACCATGCCCGCGGGCACACTGTATCTCACCGCGCCGTCGAAGCCCCTCGCCGTGCAATTCCAGTCGCCATGCGCCTTCTTGCACTTTTACATCTCCGCGGATCAATTTCCGGCACAATTTTCCGGGACCGAGGGATTGAATGACCTCGTCCTGTTGCGCGATCCGCTCGCAGCCGAGCTTGCCAAGGCGCTGATCGAACTTGGCGACGCCGCGGACCACGAGTTCACGCGCTGCATCGGCCAGACCCTTGCGATGCATCTCGCACGTCTGGAATTGCCACGCGCCAGGGTCAATGCCTTGCCGAAATGGCGGCTGCGGCGGGTCGAGCAATATGTCGCCGATCATTTCCACCGCTGCATTAGCCTGTCCGAACTCGCCAATGTCGCCGGCCTGTCCAGAATGCACTTTGCGGCGCAATTCCGCGCCGCGACCGGTTACCGGCCCCGAGAATATCTGCTCAATCACCGGATCGAGCACGCCAAGACGCTGCTGGCCACCACCGAACGGCCGCTGGCGGAGATTGCGCTTGCGGTCGGCTTCAGCACGCAGGCGCATTTTTCGACCGTCTTCAAGCGCATCAGCGATCAATCCCCGGCACGCTGGCGCCTCGCCAGCAAGGGCGAACGGCGAGAGGTGCAAGCACTCCCGCCGCGTCATCCTTCGACCGAGAGAGACTGGATCAGCGCAGCCGCCTAAGCATTCGCTCGCGCCCTCATCCTCCCGGGCCTGCGAGCCACTCGGGGCCGTCCCTGCCCGCACACAGGGCGGCCCCTTTTTTCTACCCCGGATCGAAAGCCCGGATCGGCGGCAGATTGCCGGTGAACTTCTCGACCTCGACTGTCGTGAGCTGGCCGGTGCAGCCCTGCGCGAAGGACGAGGTGCCGACGTCGCGGGTGAGCACGTTCGGATTGCCGTGCACGCAGAGCGGCGCGTCGTCTTCGGGGTCCATCGGGTCGTACCAGGCGCCGGTCGGCAGCTGAACCACGCCGGGCGCGATGCCGTCGGTAACGTGGACTGCGGCGAGACAGGCGCCGCGCGCGTTGAACAGCCGAATGATGTCGCCGTGCTTGATCCCGCGCGCGTCAGCATCCCGCGGGTTCATGCGCGCGACCTCGCGACCGCGATGCTTGCTTTGAAGCGAATGTCCGCCGAAATCGAGCTGGCTATGCAGACGCGTCACCGGCTGGTTGGCGACCAGGAAGCACGGCGCCCCCGGCTTCGGCATATCGGACTTCTCCAGCCAGACCGGATGGCCCGGACAATCCGCATCGCCATGAGCCGCGATCTTGGCAGAGAATATTTCGATGCGACCGCTCGGCGTCGGCAAAGCGTGATTGACGGGATCGTCGCGGAAGCGGCGCAGCCGGCCACCGTCGTCGGGCTGCTGCGGCACGACCAGGCTGCCGCGCCGCCAGAACTCTTCGAAGCTCGGCGCCTCCAAACCGCGCGCTTCGAGCGAGGCGCGGGTCGGCTCATAAAGATGTTCCAGCCACTGCCGTGACGTCCGCCCCTCGGTGAAGGGTTCGCGCGCGCCGAGACGGTCGGCGAGATCGGCAAAGATTTCGTAGTCGTCGCGCGCAAGGCCGAACGGCTCGGCGATCCGGTGCATGGCGACCATGAGGGGATCGTTGCTGGAATAGCCGATGTCTTCGCGTTCGAGCGTCATCGTCGAGGGCAGCACGATGTCGGCATGCCGGGCCGTAGCAGTCCATGCGAGTTCGTGCACGACCAGCGTGTCGACTTTCGCAAACGCCTTGCGCAGGCGATTGATGTCCTGGTGGTGATGGAAGGGATTGCCGCCGGCCCAGTAGACGAGGCGGATATCCGGATAGGTGCGCGTCTCGCCGTTGTAGCGATAGGTGCCGCAGGGATTGAGCAGCATGTCGGCGATGCGCGCCACCGGAATGAAATCGCGGACAGCGTTGCGGCCCTGCCCCAGTGTCGGCCCCGGCACGTCGTTGACGCGGCGGCCGTAATAGCCGATCGCCCCCAACGAATAGGCGTAGCCGCCGCCGGAGAGGCCGATCTGGCCGAGCGCTGCCGCCAGCACCATGCCCATCCACACCGGCTGCTCGCCATGCTCGGCGCGCTGGAGCGAATGGGAGACAGTAATGAGCGCACGCTTGCCGGCGAGCCGGCGCGCAAGTGTGCGGATCGTATTTGCGTCGACGCCGCAGATCGCTGCGGCCCATTCGGCGTGCTTGGGTTGGCCGTCGCTGTCACCGGTGAGATAGCGCAGGAAGACCGGCCAGCCCTCGGTGTAGCGATCGAGGAAAGCCTGGTCTTGCAGGTTCTCCGCAACCAGCGTATGAACGATGCCGAGCATCAGCGCGGTGTCGGTGCCGGGCACGCACGTCATCCATTCGGCGCCGGCCTCGACAGGCAGGTCTTCGCGCAGCGGGCTGACCAGGATGAACTCGCAGCCGCGGCGGCGCGCAGCTTCCATCGCGCCGCGCTCGACATGCTTGCTGATCGAGCCGCCTGCGACCATCGAGTTCTTCAGCGCCATGCCGCCGAACGCCAGCACGATGTCGGTATCGGCCGCGATCTGCTCCCAGGTGACGTTGCGCTTGGTGATGTCCTCGTAGCCTGCCAAGATCTGCGGCAGCAGCACCGAGGACGCGCCGGAGGAATAGGAGTTCACCGAACGCACATATCCGCCCAAGGCGATGTTGAGGAAGCGATGCACCTGGCTCTGGGCGTGGTGGAAGCGGCCCGCGCTCGACCAGCCATAGGAGCCGCCGAACACCGCGCCGGGGCCGCGCGTGTCACGGATGCGTGCCAGCTCGTCGCCGAGCAGATCGAGCGCCTTCTCCCAGCTGACGGAGACGAATTCGTCGCGGCCGCGGCGATCGTCCGGACCGGGACCGCGTTCGAGCCAGCCGCGGCGGATCGCAGGTTGGGTGATGCGCGCCTGATGGCGCAGCGCGCCGGGAAAATTGCCGATGATGCCGTTCGGATCGGGATCGCCCGCATAGGCCCTGACCTCGAGCCCGGCCTCGCCTTGACGTGCCGAGAACACGCCCCAATGCGAGGTGTGCGGCTTGAAGCCGTCGGACAGGTCGAGGCCGGGGTCGGGGAAGCCAATCGTATCGTCCATCGTCGCATTCCTTGTTCCGGTCGCGGCACTGTCCCGGCCGCACCGATAATCCGGGTCGCAGTATAGCGATCCGCGCTTCGATGTCGTCGGGTCAGGGCCGGCGAAAATGCCGGGCGCTCGTGCAAAGACAGATTGGCGAACGTTCGCAGGGACGACCGGCGGCGATTTTTCGACCAGTTTGTGCTTTTATTTTCAACGTCTTAGCCGTCTGCATTCAGGGCCGTGCGGTCCGTTTTCCGGCAAGACTTGGCGCGAGATCTCTTGCGACGACACTGACATTGAAATGTGCAATATCCCGCCCGTCACACAGCAACATCGGTCCCATCATGATCAAGCGCGAATTGCCTTACGAAGGTCTGCTCCACGAAGTGGTCGAGCACAATGGCGTGCTTTACATCGGTGGAATCGTCCCCGAGGACACGAGCCTCGATATGTCGGGCCAGGCCAACGATGTCCTCGGGCAGTTGGCGCAGTTGCTCAATACCCTCGGATCCGATCTGAGCAACGTCTTGCAAGTGACCATCTACATGGCGAGCCTCAAGGAAAAGCCAGAGTTCAATGCGGCCTGGAAGGCGCATTTTGCAGAGGCTCATCTGCCGGCGCGCGCCGCAATCGGCGTGGCCGATCTCGGTCCTGGCGTCAAACTCGAGATCACGGCCATCGCCGCTCGACAATAGTGGCACGGAATCCGCTGGTCGAGAGGTCCCGACGATCATCAGCCCCAAAATGCGTGACTTGGTGGCGGTTGAGGCAAGTCGAATCACGAGGCGGCCGCCTGGTACAGGCACTCACGTAGCCAAGCATGAGCTCCGTCCTCCTGATTGCGCGGATGCCACAGCGCAACGATGCGCGCCGGCGGCAGATCGAGCGGCGGCGATGTAAGATCGAGCTCGTGGGAAAATCGCATCAGAAAACGTCGCGGAAGGGTGCAGATGCAGTCGCTGTGGGCAAGGATGACCGGCGCCAGCGCATAGGTTTGAATCGAGACGGCGACGCGTCGGGAACGGCCTAGCCCGGCGAGTGCGTCGTCGACCAGACCAGAAAAGCCGCCACCGTCGGCGGAGATCAACAGATGGTCGAGCGCGCAAAAACCATCGAGATCAAGCGGCCCGTGGCCGCGCGGGTGACCTTTGCGCTGCGCGGAGAGGAAGCTGTCCTCGAAAAGCGGGCGCTGCATCAGATCGCCGTGTGCCCCATCAGCCCCCGTCACCAGAATGTCGATCTCGCCCCGTTCAAGCCGATCGACAACGTCGCGCGTCGGATGGACGAAGGCTAGCCGCGCCCGTGCGGCCGTGGAGGTCAACCGCGCGACGAATCCGGGCGCCAGCGTCACGGCTGGATTCTCGTGGATGGCAACGACAAAGGTGCGCTGGCTGTGGACCGGGTCGAATACGGCCGGTCCCTCGACCATGCGACGGAGCTTGCCGAGCACGTCTGCCAGCTCCGCCTGCAGCTCCACCGCTCTCGTCGTCGGCACCACGCCGCGGCCCGCCGCCGCGGGCACGAACAAGGGGTCGGCAAAGACCTGTCGCAGCCGGTTCAATCGAGCCGATAGCGCGGGCTGACCGATGTTCAGGCGCGACGCCGCGCGCGTGACGTTCCGCTCGCGCAGCAGAGCCTCCAGGGCGAGCAATAGGCCGAGGTCGATCTCGGCGAGATCGGTGTCGTCGGCCAGCCGACCTGGACCGTGTTCCGCATCCGGCATCGGTCTTCCTCCGTTCAAAGCACATGATCGCGGCCGAACGAGCCGCGATGAGAGAGGTAGAGCCAAAATGGCGGTCTGAAAAGCTGGGCTGACCGCCTTTCGATATCGACGTCGTCGATGGGACCTATCGAGCCCACGGCCCTCCCGGCGGCGTGGTGCGCTTCGTACTTCCCGGTCACCGCGGCGCTGGCAATCAGGCCGGCTCAGCCACGACCTGGAGGAGGACCTTGATGACGCAAGCGACGAAAACCTATCGCGTTGGCGATGCAGCCGTCACGCGGATTGATGAGTTGCGGCTTGCCGCGTTCAAGTTCGAGGCCCTCTATCCTGACGCCGAGCCGGATGCGCTGGAGCGCCATCGCGATCGGCTGGAGGCGGGCTCGTTCGATCCTGCGACCGGCACCTTCATTCAGAGCATCCACAGCTGGCTGGTCAAAACCCCGCACCACACGATCCTGATCGACACGGCCACCGGCAACGACAAGAACCGGCCCGACATCCCGCCGCTCCATCGTCTGAACGAACCTTTCCTGGCGCGGCTGGCGGCGGCCGGCGTCACCCCGGAACAGGTGGATTACGTTCTGCTCACGCATGTCCATGCCGACCACGTCGGCTGGAACACGCGCCTGGTCGACGGTCGCTGGATTCCGACATTCCCGAACGCAACCTACGTCTTCTCCGGGATCGAGCAGGCCTACGGCGAGAACCTCGCGGCGGGCACGGAGCCCACAGGGGCAGCCCGCCCCAACCCGGCGCTCGGCCCGGCGGCGCGGAAGCCGGCCGACCGCGTCTATGACGACAGCGTGCGGCCGGTGATCGAGGCCGGCCTCGCCAAGCTCATCGCAGTCAATGGCGACGAGCTCCTTGAGGGCATCTCTTTCATCCCGACGCCCGGCCACAGTATCGATCACGCGTCGATCCGTCTCGTATCCCGCGGCGAGCAGGCGCTTTTTGCCGGCGACGTGATGCACCATCCACTGCAGGTGTATGAGCCTTCGCTCAATTCCTGCTTCTGCGAATTCCCCGAGGCCGCCTTGCGCTCGCGCGCCAGCGTCCTCGAGGACGCAGCCGAGCGTGGCGCCACCCTCTTCACGACCCATTTCGCACAATCGTCCGTCGGACGCATCGACCGCCGCGGCGATCGCTTCGCCTGGCAATTCCTCTGATCAAGGAGACCGAACATGGACCAGCAAACTTACGCGCGGGCAGAGAGGCCCGACATCGTGGTCGAGGATCTCATGATCCCGAGCGACACGGCCGGCATCTCGCTTCACTTGCGCAACAAGCGACCAGCGGCGCTCAAGACGTTTTCCGCCGAGCGAACCATCCTGATGATGCATGGCGCGACCTATTCGTCGGAAAGTCTGTTCGATGTGCCGCTCGATGGCATCTCCTTCATGGATTATCTCGCCGGGCATGGCTACGACGTCTTTGCACTCGACGTGCGCGGCTATGGCGGATCGACGCGTCCGCCCCAAATGGACGCGCAGCCTGAGGAATCTGAGCCGATTGTGCGCACGGAAGTCGGCGTGCGTGACCTCGCCAGCGCAGTCCAATACATCCTGAAGCAGCGCAACATCACGCGGCTCAATCTGGTCGCGATGTCCTGGGGCGGCTCTGTGGCCGGTGCCTACACGGCAAGCAATAACGACAAGATCGTAAAGCTGGCGCTGGTCGCGCCACTGTGGTTGCTGAAGGGCCCGGCTCCGATCGATGCGGGCGGCCGCCTCGGGGCCTATCGCCACGTCCCTGTTCTGGACTTCAGGGAGCGCTGGCTTTCGGCAGCGCCCGAAGCAGCGCGGCCAAATCTGATTCCAGCAGGCGGCTTCGAACTGTGGGCGAACATCTCGCTCGCAACGGACCCGCAGGCCAGCGCAGGAGCTCGTCCGCTCATGCGTGCCGTGAACGGCCCGATCCTGGACATCCGCGAGTACTGGGCCGCCGGCAAGGCCCTTTACGAGCCCAGCGAGATTCGCGTGCCGGTGCTTCTGGTCCACGCCGAATGGGACCGCGACGTGCCCATCGGCTCGGCACAGGACCTCTTCCTCTCACTGAAACAGGCGCGATATCGGCGATGGGTCGAGATCAGCGAAGGCACGCACATGGTTCTGCTGGAGAAGAACCGGTTGCAGGCGTTCGACGCGATCAACCAGTTTCTCTCGGAACAGTATGAGCATGACTAGCGCGATCTTCGCGCGGATCCCGCCGCGAGAACACAGGTGCCTCGCCCGAATCAAACCGACACGAGATCTCCGGTTTCCGCTGCGCGCTTGACCGCGTCGATCACCCTGAGCGTTTTTAGCCCTTCGTGCCCACTCACCACAGGCGTGGCCGTGCCGCAGATAACACCACAGAAATTTGCGATCTGCAGGCCAAGCGGGTCTTCCTTCTCATATCTTAGCTGCTCGCGCTCAATCGGCGCCCACCAACTGGCCTTGCTCGGATGATGCCATAAATCGAGTTGCGGAATAGCCAGCGATGCCCGCGTGCCGCCGATCTGGTAACACGCCTCCTGCGTACGATTGTAGGCTGGGTTCTCACCGGCGGTGAATTCCCAGCTCCAAGGCGACTGGATGGTATCGGAGACATTGACCGTTCCCAGCGCGCCGGAGGCGAAATGCAGGATCACCACCGCGGTCTCTTCAACGCCATTTCCGCGCAGCCGATTGGATTGGGCAGCCTGTACCGCGACGATATCGCCGCACAGATACCGCAACAGGTCGATATCGTGGATGAGATTCAGGAAAATGGGGCCCGCTCCTTTCTCGCGGCGCCAGGACACTTCAAAATAATCGTCCGGCTTGATCAACCAGAACATGCCATGCACCGATACGATCTGACCGAGCCCGCCACTATCGATCTCCGCCTTGGCGCGCTGGATCATCGGGTTGTGGCGGCGGTGGTGGCCGGTTAGCAACGGCACGCCCGCCCGGTCGGAGGCTTCGACCAACGCCTGTGCAGCAACGACATCATCCGCTAACGGTTTCTCGATCAGCGCCGGGATGCCCGCAGCGATACAATCCATGCCGTTCGCCACGTGCATCTGGTTGGGGGTGGCGACGACCACCCCGTCGGGCCGACTTTCGGAGAGCATGTCCCGAAAGCACGGAAACCAGTTCACGTTCAGCGAAACCGCCAACTCTCGTGCCGCCGGCGTCGGATCGACGATCGACGACAGCACCGCCTCCGGCCGCGCGAGAATATGTTCAATATGTCGCTTGCCGATGAGACCCGCTCCCATGACCGTCAGGCGGATGGGTGCACTCATGCGATTCTATCCGTTCTTCTCATCGAGCAGCTTGGCCACGCGACGCAAGCCGAGCAGATAACCCTGAGTGCCGAAGCCGGCGATGACCCCATCAGCTCGTTTGGAGACAAACGAGTGGTGGCGGAATTCCTCGCGCTTGTGCACATTGGAAATGTGCACCTCGATCACTGTCCCCTCGAACGTGTTCAAAGCATCCAGGATGGCGACCGACGTATGGGTGAAAGCCGCGGGATTCATCACGATGCCGACAGCCGTCTCGCGTGCCTCGTGGACCCAATCGATCAACTCGTATTCTCTGTTCGACCGGTGAAAGCGTAGCTCCAGAGCAAGCTCCCCGGCCAGCGCCCGGCAATCCCGCTCCACATCGGCAAGCGTTTCGTGACCGTAGATGTGGGGCTGGCGCTTGCCAAGCAAATTGAGATTTGGCCCGTTGAGGACGTAGACAAGACGACTCATGGATAAACTCCGTTCAGTGATGGGCTAGGATCTCGCCAAGGAACTGCTTGGTGCGAGCGTGCTGCGGATTGCGGAAGAAAGCGTCGGGCACACCTTCTTCGATGATCTGCCCTTCAGCCATGAAGATGACACGGTCGGCAACCTGGCGGGCAAAACCCATCTCGTGGGTGACGCAAATCATGGTCATGCCGTCGTTGGCGAGGCCAATCATCGTGTCGAGCACTTCCTTGACCATTTCCGGATCGAGAGCCGAGGTCGGTTCATCAAACAGCATGACCTTGGGCTGCATGCAGAGAGCACGCGCGATAGCGACACGTTGCTGCTGACCGCCCGAGAGTTGAGCCGGATACTTCTCGGCCTGCTCACCAATGCGCACCCGCTCGAGATATTTTCGCGCGGTCGCCTCCGCTTCGGTCTTGCCGATGCGGCGCGCGCGAATGGGCGCGAGCATGCAGTTCTGCAAGACCGTCATATGCGGAAAAAGGTTGAAGCTCTGAAAGACCATGCCGACGTCCTGACGTACGACATCGATGGCCTTGATGCTGTCGTCCAGCCGATGACCGTTCACCACGATACTGCCCTGCTGGATCGCCTCCAGGCGGTTGATACAGCGTATCAGCGTCGACTTGCCCGAACCGGAAGGACCGCAGAGCACGATCTTTTCACCTCGGCGCACAGTGAGATCAACGTTGCGGAGAGCCTGGTACCCGCCGTACCATTTCTGCACGCCCTTCATTTCGATCAGGATCTGGTCCTGCATGGATTCGGCCTCCGTTATCGGACGACGGCCAACGCGCCCAGCGCGTCGGCCGCTTGCAGTGACTATTGAACTGTGAACGGAACTCCGGGGACTGAGTCGGGGAAGATTGGCACGGGCGCCTTCATCCACTTGGCGTAGAAACCGGCCAATTTGCCATTGGACTTGATCTGGTCGATGAATTTGTTCGCCGTCTCGTTCCACTCCTTCTCTCCCAGGCGCGTGCAGGCCCCGTTGTACAAGGCGGTGAAGTGAAGCTTGGGCTCGAACCCAAGTTCCGGCTTTGCAGCGTTCAGACGCTGCGGGTAGAAACTGTTTGCGCCGACCGCCTGCACCTGACCCGAGAGCAGCGCCTGGATCGTGGCCGCGTCATCATCAAACCTGCGGATTTCGGCGCCCGCAGGAGCATTATTGGTGACTTGGGTGTCCTGCGTGGAGGAGCGTGGGACGCCGATAACGTACTTCCCCATATCGGCATTGCTGTTGATCGGAGTTGCCTGGGCAGCGACCAGTGTAATCTCATTGGCAACATACGGTTTGGAATATTGTACCGCCTTCGCGCGCTCGGGCAGCATGGCCATGGTCGCGAACAGAATGTCCACGCGGCCTGTGGTCAGCGCCGGAATACGGTTGGCCACCGCCAGCGGGACGAACTCGGCCTTCACGCCGAGATATTCAGCGAAGGCGCGCCCCATGTCGGCATCGATCCCATCCTGCTTTCCTGAGCTATCGACATAGCCCCAGGGCGGATTATCGCCCTGAATGCCGATGACGACGACGCCCTTCTTCTTCACGTCCTCCAGCGTGCCCGCCTGCGAGCCGCCTGCGACAACGATGGCCGAGAGCGTCAGCAGCGCAATGCCGAGCTGGCGACGATTGAGCGAAAACAACATGAGTATCTCCTCCTGGTGATGGCTGTGTTTGATTGAGTAGGTGCGCCGAACCTACCTTTGACCGGCCAGGGCGAGCCTGGCCTCCACCCGACTGCCCCACCATGAGAGTGGCCAGCATAGGATGAAATACATTGCGCCGACCACACCGAAGACGAGCAACGGCTGGTAGGTCTGGTTCGATACGATTTGACCGGCGCGGGCGAGTTCGATGAAGCCGACGATGGCAGCGAGCGAGGTGCCCTTTATGAGCTGCACGAGATAGCCGATGGTCGCCGGCAGCGCGATGCGAATGGCTTGCGGCAGCACGATGTCGCGCATGCGCGCGGAATAATGCAGACCGAGCGCCATTGCAGCCTCGGTCTGACCGCGAGGCACGGCCTGGATTGCGCCGCGCCAGATCTCGCCGAGAAAAGCCGAGGCGTTGACGGTGAACCCGATCGCGACCGCAACGAATGCCGACAGCTTCAATCCGAGGAGCGCCAAGCCGTAGTACACCACGAACAGTTGCAGCAGCAGCGGTGTCCCCTGGAAGATTCCGATATAGATCCGGACTATCCATTCCACAGTCGTGCGACCGCAGGTGCGCAACAGTGCGACGATCAGGCCGGCGGTACAGCCACCGATGAATGCAACCAGCGTCAGCAGCACCGTCCATTGCAGACCACGCAGGAGGAAGCCGAACTCGGGAAGGCCGAAATGCGGTGTCATGATCTGTGCTCCTCAGCGCGTCGGATATGAGAAGAAGCGGTGAGAGATGATTGCGAAGCCCGCCATCAGCAGCCAGGAGATCGCGAGGTAGAGGAAAGTGACGAAGAAATAGACCTCGAAGCTGCGGAATGTGTCGCTTTCGATGCGCTGCGCAACCGACGTCAATTCATAGGCGGACACAGCCGAACAGATCGACGAGGTCAGCGTCAGCATGATGAACTGCCCCGTGAGCGAGGGATAGATCGCGCGAAGCGCGGGCTTGAGTACGATGGAACGGAATACCTGCCCTTTGTGCAGTCCGAGCGCGTAGCCAGCCTCGATTTGCCCTTTGTGAATCGATTGCACGCCGCCGCGGATGATCTCGATGGCGTATGCCCCTCCGTTCACACCGAGCGCGATAATGGCGGTGGCAGTCGGATTGAGCTTTACCCCGACGAGCGGCAGTGCAAAGAACAGAAAGAAGATCTGCACCAGGAACGGCGTGTTGCGCACGATTTCGACGAAGCCGATCACGATGGCGCGCAACCAGGCCGCCTTCGCATCGCGGGCTGCGACGCCCGCGACGCCGATGATCATTGCGAGCGTCATGCCAGCAAGCGCCAAACCCAACGTCCCCACGCAACCCCACAGCAACGCGGGCATTGCGTGCCAAACCACCGAGAAATCGAGCGTGTAGCCCATCTTGCGTTTCCTCTCGGGCGTTGTGCGTACCGCTCGCCCATCGGCCGGATGTCATCCTCCCAGGGATGCGAAAGTTGCGAAGAAGACGTCTGGATCAGGCGAGACGCCCGTGAACAGGCGGAATGCTTCGGTGCCCTGGAAGATTGCCATTCCGCCACCATCGACCGTGCGGCAGCCGAGGGTACGCGCCGCGCGCAGCAGCGCGGTCTCCAGCGGGAAGTAGATGATCTCAGCGACCCAGAGACCGGAACAGAGCATTGCCAGCGGCAGCGGCGTTCCCGGATACTTGTCCATGCCAATGGGCGTCGCGTTTACAATTCCGTCTGCGGCAGCCACGGCCGCTGCGACATCCCGGCCGACCCTCAAGCGCCCTTTGACAAATCGAGAGGACAAGCCGTCTACCACGCTCTGCGCCTTGGCCAAGTCGACGTCTATGATGGTCAGTTCCTGCACGCCAAGCTTCATGAGCGCGAAAGCAACCGCCGCGCCCGCGCCGCCTGCGCCGAATTGCACGACACGACCGAGTGGTGCACCTTGCATGCTGCGGCGAAAATTCTCGGCAAAGCCGAACCAGTCCGTGTTATGGCCGGTCATCCGGCCCTTTCTGACGACCACGGTGTTCACAGCGCCAAGCGCCTCCGCGTCGGGCGAAAGCTCGTCCAACAGTGGAAGGATCGCCTGCTTACAGGGATGGGTCACGTTCAATCCGTCAAAGCCCATCCGCCTTGCGGCCGTGAGCAATTCCGGTAACGCTTCGACCCCGAGGTTCAACTCGACCAGATCGATCTTCTTGTAGAGATAGCGGATGCCAGCGGCGTCTGCGGCCGCTTCGTGCATGGGCGGCGTGCGAGACGCCGAGATGCCGCTGCCGATCAGGCCGACGAGAAAACTGGGTTTAGGATGCATTGTCGGCGTCGTCCGTCAGCTCAATGGGACAGTCAATTCGGCGATGATCTGGGCCGTGCTCGGTCGGACGCCACGCCACCAGACAAAGGCTTCCGCCGCCTGCTCGACCAGCATGCCGACGCCGTCAGCCAACTTGGCCACGCCTTCAGTGCGGGCCGCTTGCAGAAAGGGAGTCAATCCTTTGCCATAGGCAAGTTCGTACGCCAGCTCCGCGCCCTGGAAGACATTGCTCGGAAGCGGCGGCATTTCACCTCGCAGGCTGGCAGAAGTCGCGTTGACCACGACGTCATACCCCTCGGCAAGGTCGGCCAGTTCAGCGTAGCCGCTCACGATCAGGGGACCACAGCCGGCAAACTCTTCGGCCAATGCCACGGCTTTGGACAGCGTTCGATTGACGAGAACCAGCTCGGACGGTTGCTGGCGCAGAAACGGCAGTAACGCGCCACGTGCCGCTCCCCCAGCGCCGAGCATCAGGACGCGCCGGCCAACCATTTTGACGCCGAGATTGGCAGTGATGTCACGCGCCAGGCCGATTCCGTCGAAATTCTCGGCAATGATCCGATCGCCCTCGAACTTCAGGCAGTTTGCGGCACCTGCGCGTTGGGCGCTCTCTGAGAGCTCATTTGCATAAGCGAAGGCATCGAGCTTGAACGGGGCGGTGATGTTCAGCCCCTTGGCGCCCTCCGTCCGGAATTGATCAACCCGTGCGCTGAAGCCATCGATGGGCCCCTCGATCGCCTCATAGACGAGATCCTGTCCCATCATTTTGGCGAAAGTGCCATGGATGAAAGGTGACTTGCTGAAGCCGATCGGATTGCCAATCACCGCATAGCGATCGCTCATCGCTCACTCCTGCACTGCAGCTTCGTTGTAGAGCACGCCGTCGCGCACCATCGCGTCGACGGCTTCGGCCGACAGTCCCAGCGAGACAGCAATGCGACGATTGTCCTGTCCAAGCAGTGGCGCCGGAGTGCGCACCGTGGTGTCGCAATCGGAAAACCGGAACGGCAGGTTCGGCAGCGTTACCTTGCCGAGCACCGGATGCTCCTGCTCGACCAGCATGCCGCGCGCATGGATCTGCGGATCCCTCACGACCTCTTCGATGGTCTGCACGGGAGCGGACGGCACACCTGCTTCCTCGAGTGCCGCAAGACACGCATCTCGAGACGGCTGCGATAGCGTCCAGTTGCGCACAATCTCCATGGCTTCAGCATAATGGGCGTTCCGCGCGGCGGGCTTGGCGAAACGCTCGTCCAATGCCAGCGTGTCTCCTCCAATCAGGCTCGCCAATCGTCGCCACGCATCATCGACTTGCGCAGCGATGACAAGATTGCCGTCCTTGGCCGGAAAGACGCCGTAAACGGTCGAATCCGGCTGTCCGCTGCCGGTTTGCTTCGGCAGGTCAGCGCCGCCCGAGAGGAAGTAACGCTGAACCGCATAGTCGTGCATCGAGACCATGCAATCGTACAGCGCCAGATCGATATGTTGGCCGCGCCCGGACGACGCACGGCCAACCAGCGCCGCATTGATAGCAGCGACGCCATGAATGCCAGTGTACATATCGGCCAGCGGCATCCGCAGCAGCGGCGGCGGTTCGCCGGGATTGCCCAGTTGCGCCAGCGCACCCGACATCGCCTCTGCGATCAGGCCGAAGCCCGGACGATCGGCATAGGGACCGGTATGGCCATAGGCGGAGACCGAGCAATAGATCAGCCTCGGATTCCGCGCCGATAGTGCTTTGTAACCGAGACCGAGACGTTCGAGTGCGCCGGGTCGGTAATTCTCGATGAAGACATCGGCCGTGTCGACCAGCTTCATCATCATGTCGAGACCACGCTCGTCGCGCAGGTCGATGCAAAGTCCCTGCTTCCCCATATTCTGCTGCAGGAAGTAGCCGGATTGTCCGTCCTTGAAATATCCATGGGCCCGGCCTGCGTCGCCCCCCTTTGGGCGCTCCACCTTGATGACCTCCGCGCCCATCGCGGCGAGGCAACGGCCCATGAACGGGCCGGCCAGGAAATGGCTGTAGTCGATGACGCGAATGCCTTTGAGCGGCAGATCTTGCGCGGTCATGCCTGCTCTCCTGCAGCGCTGGTCTTCGGGCGCATCGGGATCATCAGCCGATGCTCACCTAGCTGAACGACCTCGCCGCGCTGATTGATGAGTTCCGAAGGCAGCACAACGATGCCCCACCCATCCCTCTTTGTGCCGCGCATTGAACCAACGCGGAACTTCACATGCACGGTGTCCCCGAGCTTGATCGGCAGCTTGAAATCCCATGTCCAGCCCAGCGACATTCCCGGGAGGAACCGGTAGGCGGCACGCGTTTTCAATCCGTCAGCGAGCGACAGACCAAACAACCCATGCGCGACGCGGGTGCCGAACGGCGTTGTCTTGGCGTACTCCTCGTCGACATGGACCGGCGTGAAATCGCCCGTCAGTTCGGCATAGGCATTCACCATTGCTTCGGTGACCGTCACCGAGGGGGTTACGCATTCATCGCCGACCTTGGCATCGTCCCAGTAGCGCTCATCTGTCATGTCGCGTCTTCCTCTAGGCACGGGGATTGATCGCCAGGGCGGCTTCCACGGCGCCTGCGCTGGCTTGCAAGATTTCGACGTTGAGCCCGCCCGGCAGCTCGAGCCAGTTCGGCCCGGCGGGCAACGCTTTGGCGCCCCAGGCGGCGGCACGGGTGAGCACACCCTCGTAATCGTCGACCATGATGCCGAGATGGGCGAGACGCCCCTCTGGTCCGACGAAATTCGGATCTTCGATGAGTTGCACGCTTCCGAGCACCCAAACCTGACGCGGGCGCGTACCATCGGCGGGTTGCTCATCGCGAATGGCGAGACCAAGCACCTCACGAAAGAAGTCGACGTGACGATCAACGTCCGGCACGCGGATCGCGACGTGTTCGACATAAGCGCGGGGCAATGACATCTCAGGACTTTCCAGGATAGTCGCTGCGGGCGTATTCGATGCCCTTGACCAGCGCGACGAGGGTGGAATTGACGGGGGTCGGCACGCTGAGCTTGGCGCCCCAGCGCACGACGGAGCCGTGGATGTAGTCAACCTCGGTGAGATTGCCGGACTGCAAACTCTGCAACATCGACGTCTTGAACTCGGGCGGCAGTCCAGCGGACGCCATCGACCAGGCGCGTCGCGGATCGGTAATCGAGATCTTCACGCCAGCAGCTTGCGCGACCGAGATGCCCTCCGAGATTGCGGCCAGCGCGCAATCTTCCAGAACCGGCAGCGAATACAGGCCGCCATAAGTCAGCCCGGTCACGGCGGTAATTCCTCCTCCGGCGACGTTGATGAACAACTTGTCCCACATCGTGCCCAAGATGTTGTCGCTGAGCAGCGTGAGAATGCCGGCGCGATTAAAGGTCTCGGAGATTCGCTGCGCACGTTCTGTCAAGCGCCCATCAAGCTCGCCGATGATGGTCTCCTTGCCGATGACCCCGGAACGAACATGACCAGGGCCGAGCAGCACACCGCCGACGTAGGTCTTGCCCGCCATGACCCGGTCACGACCAACCTCCTCCGACAGGATGTCCTCATGACCAAGACCGTTCTGAAGCGACATCACGACCGTCCGCGGCCCGATGATCGGCGCCGCGGCACGGATGGCATCCCGCGTGTGGTAGGATTTGACGAGGATAATGACGAGGTCCGCTTCTACGCCGACCTGAGCCGCGGAGGTGCAAGCAGTGACCTTCACGACGGTCTCGGCGCCATCTTCGAGTATTCGCAGGCCACCGGCATTGATTGCGCCGACATGAGCCTGGAACGGATCGATCAGCCAGACCTCGGCCCCGCCGCGCGCCAACGTACCGCCGATGGTCGAGCCCAAGGCTCCCGCTCCGATAAAGCAGATCCTCATCCGAACGCTTCTCCCGCGCCATTCTCGGCGTTGGAAGCATCGTAGCTGGCGGCTCGATATTTATATATGTTATGATTCTTATATCCGTTATTGTGAATCGCAATGAAGCACCAGGATCACACCGAGACCAACCTGCTGGACCCGCGCCTTCTCAGGCTCTTCGATGCATTGTTCACCACTGGCAGCGTCACCAGGGCAGCCGAAAAGCTCGGCCAAAGTCAGCCGACCATCTCGATCTGGCTGGCCCGCCTGCGTGCGGAACTGGACGATCCGCTCTTCATCCGGTCAGCGAAGGGCATGCTGCCGACGCCGCGCGCCGAGGCTCTCATCGGCACCGCGAGGCAGGCGCTGGAAATGCTGCGTCGCCTTGCCGAGCTTCGCACCGATTTCGATCCGACAACCGCAAAGCGCCGTTTTGCCATCTGCATGACGGACGGAAGCCACGTCACGCTGCTTCCGTCCATTCTCGCCCACGTCCGCCGCGTTGCCCCAGGCGTTCGTATCGAGGCGACACAGATCGGCGCCGACACCCCACGCATGCTGCAATCCGGTGAAGCCGATGTGGCGCTCGGCTACATCTCGGATCTCGATGCTGGACACTTCCAGCAGGCTCTTTTTCCGCAGGATTGGGTCTGCCTCGCGAACGCAAAACATGCTCGGATCCGCGAACGCATCACGGCAAAGGATTTCAGGCGTGAGGCGCACGTCCTCATTCGCTCCGGCACTGGACATCAGTTGCTCGCGGGCGCGCTGCAGGAGCAGAAAATAGTCCTTGACGTTGCGCTGGAGTTGCCCGGCTTTTTGGGACTACCCGCAATCGTCGGAACGACTGACCTGCTTGCTACCCTGCCAAGGCACATCGGCGAAACCCTGGCTCACTATTACGGACTGCGCGTGCTCAACTGCCCGCTGCCGATTGCCGGCTTCACGGTGAAGCAATATTGGCACGCCCGCTTCCATCACGACCCGGCAAGCCAATGGCTGCGTGGCCTCTGCGCGGAGCTTTTTCAACAGCAGGAAGTACGCGGTCTGCATCGCTCCGGTCGGCCGAAGAAGCGAGTGCCTCGCGATTTGCAGTCGTAATGAGCTTGTTGAGATCGGCTTTCGGCTAACTTGCCCTACGGCCGAAGGTCAACGCCCGGCTATGCGCACCATATCGAATGGGGTGAGATATGCCCGTGTGACGTCCCGCCACGAAAGATATCGCGCGAGACCCGTTCTATTCTCGGCCAACATTTCGCAAAGGTATTGGGAAACAAGACCTTTTATATGGTGGGCGCACCAGGGCTCGAACCTGGGACCCGCTGATTAAGAGTCAGCCACGGGTCAAATACAATCAATGACTTATGGATCGCACTGCTGCGCTTATCCGACCGCAAATGGGCATTCGTCGCACACCACATTCCACTCCCACCTACAGGATTGGAGCCGGTCGAGATCCCTTGACGAACTTAAGAGCTGATCCGGTTCGGCTGGAATCGCAATCGCGCCAGCGGATTTACCGCCGCGCCAGATCGGTGGCGTTGCGATGCGTCGGGGGTTCGAGTCAGGAGGCCGCTACCGCTTTTCCCCATGTCCAGACCGGAGACATAGGTAACAGGTCGTACCTAAGACATGGGTGACAACCTCGTGCCGAACGGGTTGTCGAGGGGTTTCAAAGTCGTTTAC
>NZ_JBEPQF010000030.1:0-85761 GCF_040547695.1 Bradyrhizobium sp. JR4.3
AGCTCGGTTGCCCCACCTGCCGATATGCCATCCCCAGATCCTCTTCAGATGTCTCTTAGAGAATCGCAGATTCGCGATTTACGCAAAGCCCTCGCAGGCGGGAGAGGGAGCGCACCTTCGCCGGTGGCCCACCGGTAAACTCATTCCCTCGCTTTTTAACGAATTTTGCCCGGCAAAACTGATCTGCCGACTTTACCGGATTCTCGCGTTTGTTCCCTAGTCTCTGTTCCCAGAGGAACTCGGCGTCCTGCGGCACAAGCAGGATGGCTAGCCAAGAACTGGGGTCATCGGGATGAACGGCGCGACAACACTTCTGCAGGATCTGGACGACGCGATCGCACGCGGCACCGACGAAAGCCGGAACAAGGCGTTGTGGCATGCGACCGACATTCTGATCACCGGCCGCTATAGCGACGACGAGATCAGCACGTTCGGCGAGGTCATCGGCCGGCTCGCCGACGAGATCGAGGTTGCTGCGCGGGTGCAGCTCTCCGAGGTCATGGCAGCCTGCGATCACGCTCCGCTCAATGTCATTGCGCAACTCGCGACCGCCGACGAGATCGAGGTCGCAGGCCCCGTGCTGCGCGACTCCAATCGTATCGACGAGAAGCTGCTGATCGAGAGCGCCATGACCAAGAGCCAGTCGCATCTGCTTGCGATCGCCCAGCGCAAGTCGATCGGCGAGGCCGTCACCGACGTGCTGGTCAAGCGCGGCGACCAGGAGGTCGTGACGTCGGTTGCCCGGAACGAGGGCGCGCGCTTCTCCGGCTCGGGCCTGCTCCACATGGTTCGCCGTGCCGAGGGTGACTCGATTCTTGCGGAGCAGCTTGGCCTGCGCAAGGACGTGCCGCGTCACATCTTCCAGCAGCTGATCTCGAAGGCGTCGGAGGACGTCCGCCGCCGACTCGAGCACGAGCGCCCGGAAATGATGGCGCAGATCCAAAACTCGGTGAGCGACGTCACCGGCGACCTGCAATCCAAGTTCGGCCCGTCCTCGCGCAGCTATTTCGTCGCCAAGCGCGTGGTGACGACGCAGTACCGGCAGGGCAACCTCAACCAGGACTCGATCTCGAACTATGCGCGCCAGCACCGCTTCGACGAGGTGCAGATCGGGCTGTCGCTGCTGTCATCGCTGCCTGTCGACGTGATCGAGCGTGCGATGATGGACCGCAATCGCGAGATGATCCTGGTGCTGTGCAAGGCGCTCGATTTCTCATGGGACACCACGATGTCGCTGCTGTTCCTCGGCGCCAAGGATCACCTGATCACGGCGCGCGAGCTCCACGACAACGAGCGCGATTTCGGCAAGCTCAAGATCGAGACCTCGCGCAGCGTCTTGAAGTTCTACCAGTCGCGCAAGACCGGCACCGATCCCGTCACGGGTCGTCAGCCCGAGCTGCAGGTGCACTGAGCGGTCCACCGAACAGGTACACCGAGCATCATCCGGGAATTGGCAGGGAGTATTTGCAATGTTGCCTCAATTCGGCACCGCCGTTCGCAAGAATCCAAACAAGAACCTCAACAAGGCCGCAGCCGGCGAGATCGGCGGGGGAGCAGCGGACCAGGCCTCGGTCGATGCCGCCTGGCTCGTGCTGGAAGCCGCCAACGACCTCGGTGACCACGCCGCGATCGAAGCTTGCCGCCGCGTCATCGACGCCGAGCTGAACGGCACGGTGGCCGGCAGCGCGGATGTCGATCTCGTGCTGGGGTATTTCAGGTAGGACTTCAGGTGTCCAATGGCACGCCAATGCGCCGACAGCGGCGCAGCTGTAGGATGGGTAGAGCCCTTGCGAAACCCATCTTGCCTCCGGGCGTGTTGATGCGTGATGGGTTCGCTTCGCTCTACCCATCCTACGAACTTGCGTCTCTCACCGCCGAATCCGGTAGATGACGACGTTCTCGCCGTGACGGAACGTGGTTCGCTCGAGGAGATAGTTGGCCTTCTCCAGCACGCGGCGCGATGCGCCATTGCCGACATAGACCAGGCCGATGAGGGACGGCAGCTCGTGGTGTAACAGTCCGATATCGGTCAGTGCGGTCGCGGTCTCGCTTGCAAGGCCACGGCCCCAGAATTCGCGCTTGAACGCATAGGCAATCTCGATCTCGTCGATATCGTCCACCAGGATGTGCCGGATGCCCGCTCGCCCGGCGAATGCCCCGTCTTTCGTTCGCAACACCCACAGCCCGAAGCCATGCTGGTCCCAATGCGCCATATTGGCTTCGAGATAGGTCTTCGTCCTCTCCGCCGGGCGCACGCCGCCGAGATATCGGGACACCTCGGCGTCGAGATGCAACGCGACGAGGTCGGCGAGGTGATCTTCACGAAGCCTCTCGGCAGTCAGGTTCTCCGTGCTGAAATGATCCATGGACCCGGATAGCCGCTTTCGGAGCAGGGCAGGATGACGCGCCTTCGCCACCCCTCATGATTTCTAACACATCCTAACGGGCAATTTCGGCGGCATCCGGTCAATGTCCCCATGGAAAAGCGGTGGAATTTCCAAATCAGCACGAAGCTCGACGGAGATTGCATGACGTCCAAAACGCAAATCGAATCACCGCCACGGCCCGCGAGCGTCTCGCGTCGTGGTTTCGTGGGAGGCCTGTCGGCGGGCGTTCTGGGGGCGGTTGCGACCGAAGCGGCGGCGGCGCAAACGCTGGCCGAAATCCCTGATCGCGGGCCCGGCGCCGATCTCGGTGCGCACAGCGAACGATCGCGCTTCGTCAAGATCGATCGCATTCCCGAGGCAGGACCAGGCAAGCGCAACGTCGACCCCAGTGATGCCATCAATTCCAAGACGCCGCATCAGAAGCTGGTGGGCAACATCACGCCAACCGATCTGCATTACGAGCGCAGCCATTCCGGGGTGCCGGACATCGATCCCGCGCAGCACCGTCTGCTCATCCATGGCCTGGTTCAGAAGCCGCTGGTGTTCAGCGTCGACGATCTCAAGCGGATGCCGTCTGTCACGCGCGTGGTCTTCATCGAATGCACGGGAAACGGATGGGAAAACTGGAAGAAGGCGGACCCTGATCTGACGGTGCAGAACACGCACGGCCTCGTCAGCACCAATGAGTGGACCGGCGTTCCGCTGAAGTTCCTCATTGGTCTCGCGAGCAAGGAGAAGAACTCGAACTGGATGCTCGCCGAGGGAGGCGACGGCGCGGGCGTCGACCGCAGCATTCCGCTGACCGACGAAATCGTGAACGAGGCCTTTGTCGCCTACGGTCAGAACGGCGAACCACTGCGCCCCGCGCATGGATTTCCAATGCGGCTGGTGATGCCGGGCTTCGAGGGCAATCTCAACATCAAATGGCTGCGCCGTCTCAAGTTCGGCACTGAGCCCTGGATGACCCGCTGGGAAACGGCGCGCTACACGCAGCTGCTGGCCAACGGCACGGCCCGCCAGTTTCAGCTGAGGATGGAAACCAACTCCGTCATCACGCAGCCCTCGGGCACGATGCAGATCCAGCCCGGCTACAACATAATCTCCGGTCTCGCCTGGAGCGGCCATGGCAAGATCGCCAAGGTCGAGATATCGACCGACGGCGCGAAAATTTGGAAACAGGCGCAGCTGAATCAGCCGGTGCTCTCCAAAGCCCAGGTTCGATTCCAGATGGACTGGGTCTGGGACGGCAAGCCGACACGGATCGTGAGCCGCTCGACCGACGAGCAAGGTAATGTTCAGCCGGACCGGCAGTCCTTCATCGCCGCGATGGGGAGCAATGCGCTGTTCCACTACAACGCCCAGCAGACCTGGAGCATCGACGAGGCCGGGAGGGTGCGCAATGTCCTCGCATGACAATGGGCTTGTCGCAGCGGCTCTCACGCTCAGCCTGCTCGCGCCGCCCGCATTTGCATTCGATTTCGGCCGTCCCGCCACTCCGGAGGAGATCAAGCCATGGGACATCGACGTCGCACCCGATGGCAAGGGTCTGCCTGTCGGCAGCGGGACGGTTGCGCAGGGTAAGCAGGTCTTCGCCGACAATTGCGCGGCCTGTCATGGCGACAACGGCCAGGGCGGGATCAAGGATCGTCTGGCCGGTGGGCAGGGCACACTCGCCTCCAGCGCGCCGGTCAAGACCGTCGGCAGCTTCTGGCCCTATGCGACGACCTTGTACGACTACATTCACCGCGCGATGCCATATCCCACACCGGGTTCGCTCAGCACCGACGACACCTATGCCGTCACCGCCTACATCCTGAGTCTGAACGGCATCGTTCCCCCCGACGGCAAGGTCGACAAGGACAGCTTGCCGAAGATCAAGATGCCCAACCGCGACGGCTTCATTCCGGATCCGCAATTCGATCCGGCAAAACTATTCCGCAACAAATGAGCGTGTGATCATGAGAGTTTCGGCGCTGCTCAAGATCCTTGTTCTGGTTGCTGCGACATGTTTATGGGAGACCCAAGCAATGGCCGTCGACGGACTCATCACGATTAGGAGCAGTTTCGGGCCTGAAGAGACGATGAAGCGGCTGGAAGCGGAAGTGACGGCCAAGGGCCTCACAATATTCGCCCATGTCGATCATGCCACCGGCGCCGCCGCTGCCGGCCTGCCGTTGCGCCCGACCAATCTCATCATCTTCGGGAACGCCAGGGGTGGTACGCCATTGATGCAGCAGTCGCAGACCAGCGGCATCGATCTGCCGCTAAAGGCGCTGGTCTGGCAGGACGAGCAAGGCGCGACCTGGTTGTCCTACAACGATCCGGCGTATATCGCCGGGCGTCACGGCATCGGCGAGCCGGCCAAGGCTGCAATCGTCGCCATGACGGCGGCCCTGCACGCGATCGCGACCACGGTCACCGCACCCTAGCGTGACGGGATAGCCGCGCGACGCATGCGCCATGAGGAGAGATCCATGAACAGCACAGACGGGCAACCGGAATCACCCGCTCCCGGAGACGGCAAGATCGCCAGATGGCTGGTCATAGCGGTGTTATGCGCCTTCCTCGTCGGTGCCGGCGCGCTCGGCTATCTTGGCTGGTTCAGCACGACGACGGAGGTGCCAGCGTCGGGTTATGTCGCACTGGTGCTCGGTGTCGTGTTTTCGCTGGTCGTCGGCATCGGCTTGATGGCGCTGGTGTTCTACAGCAGCCGCAAGGGTTACGACGAACCGGCCGTGCTGATCCAGGAGCCGGAGAGCCATTCGAACGAAGAAGACGTCAGTTCGGGCTCCAGTACACCGAGCGAACGCACTGAGCGAGTACGCTGAGCCGGATAGCTCGGCATCGAGATGCAATGCGACGAGGAGGCCGGCCAGGTGATCTTCACGAAGCCCCTCGGCGCTTAGCCTCGCAAGACCGGGCTCAGCTTCCTGAATCTTTCAACCAGGAGGCAATCGTCTGATTAAGGTAGTCCGGCACTTCATGCTGAATGAAGTGGCCAACGCCAGGTACGATTTTGACCGTGAGATTGTCGGGATTTTCAATCCATGACTTTTCCAAATCAATAGTGCTTAGCAAAGCGTGGCTCTCCTCGATTCCGTGCACATGCAAGACCGGGCATTTGATCGCGGCACCGGTGAGCTTCTTCATGGTTGGATCGAAAAGATTGAGCGCAAGCTGAGAAAACGCGTAGTTGGCTTTGTAATAATTCATCATGGACGTGATGGAGGATTTCGCGAAAGCCTCGATGTATCGACTCCTAACTTGGGGATCGACGACCCAGTATGCCAAATCCTGCGCAGTCAGATTGTCGCCTTTGCCTCGAGCGAAGAACCGTGTGGCGTAGGCGCTGGCCTTGGCCTGCGCGATAGGGTGGTTCCAAGGGAGCAACTCCCTCGTGATGGCGCCTGGATGAGGCACGCTGAGGACGACAAGTCTTTCGATCAGATCCGGATTTTGCCCGGTGAATAGCCACGATAAAGCGGCGCCCCAGTCGTGCCCAATCAGGATGGCCTTGCGCCCGTTTGCCTCTGCATCGATCACGGCGCGGATGTCATCAAGGAGAACCGGAAACTTATAGTTCTCGACACCTTCTGGCCGATCGCTCAAATCGTAACCGCGCAGATCAAGGGCGACCACCTGATAATTTGCTGAAAATTCGTGGAGCTGATTTCGCCAGGAATACCAAAAGTCGGGAAATCCGTGCACAAACACCATCAGCGGTTTTTGATTGGATCCCATGGTGACGTAGTGGATTTTCGTTCCCGCATTCTCCGCATATCTGTGCTGAAGGTTCGGATCCTTATCGATATCAGCGGCAGGCTCACTCAAAGCGGCAGGGATTTTATTGTGCCAGATGGCATCGCCTGACGTCTCTCCGGAAACGACGCGAGTGGACATCCCAGTGAACATGGCAGCTCCTAAAAGCATCATCGCGCAGGATCTAGAGGCCATCTCAGTGATCCCGTTCGCTGGAACAATTGCCGAAACTGAAGTTGCTCGAACTCATGGGTATTTCCTGCGCAGCAATCCGGGAGAGTGTCGTGCCCTCGCATGCAACTTCTGGAGGTCGATTTGAGAGCGGTGTACAGCGGGCACATTTACTATGGTGATCGCCATAGTATGGCGATCACCATAGCGGTGTCAAGCCAGGCGTGTTACGTTGAAGGATGCCCCGTAAGACTGACGCCCGCGCTCGCGCGATTGCCACTGCCGAGCGACTGTTTCGCATCCAAGGCTACACTGCGACGGGATTGAACCAGATCATCGAAGAAAGCGGCTCGCCCAAAGGATCGTTCTATTTTCATTTTCCGCGCGGTAAGGCACAGCTCGCAGAAGAAGCAATCGATCGCTACGTTGCGAGTAGAATTGCTGTGTTGCGGGGCATCTCGGCGAATACGACCGGTGACGCCCTGAGTTTTGTTCGTCAGATTTTCGGCGCGTTCGCGGCCGAAATGGTCGCCTCTGATTTCCAGTATGGATGTCTCATGCAAAATCTGGCGAACGAGCTTCCTGCACTCGACGCTGATCTGACCAAACGAGTCGCGCGCGGATTTGCTGATTCAACCGAGATCGTTGTGGAGCATTTCAGGGGGTGCGGTTTCACTTCCGCCCGCGCTTCTTCGACCGCTTCCGCGTTGGTCGCTGCCGTCGAAGGCGCCCGTACGATCGCCCGCCTGGAACGCACAGCGGCTATATTCGACGCGCTGGCGGATGTGAGTGTTCAGGGGTGGGCGGCGCCCGAGGGGCGACCCGCGGTCAGCTCTCGGCGGAGCGGACGGTAGCTGCAACGGCGGACTTCCTTGCCGCTGCGCGCTATGCGGGCCTATCTTGCCGTCACGGAGCGTCGCGCCAATTCTCCGACAATGCCATCATGCGCCTGTTTTGCCCGACGGCGCAACCGGCGAACAGCCGGTCGCGCGGATTGTACGGGCTCTATCCGGCTACGGTCCGACGATTTTCACACACGCGTAACCCATTGATCTCACAGCATCCGTCTACTGTGCATGGGGTTGTTTTCGCGCTTTTTATTTTCGGGAGGGGCTATCCCGCCCCGAACGCGACCGCGACATTGTAGGTCAGAAGGCTCGCGGCATAGGCCAGCACCAGCATGTAGAAGAAGGTCACGGCCATCCAGGTCCAGCTTCCGGTCTCGCGCCGGATCACGGCGAGCGTGGATGCGCATTGCGGGGCGAAGATGTACCAGGCCAGCATCGATAGCGCGGTCGCGAGCGACCATTTCGTCGCTAGCACCTGGCCGATCTGCTCGGCCGCTTCCTTGCCGCCTTCGATCGCATAGACGGTGCCGAGCGCTGCGACCGCGACCTCGCGGGCCGCCATGCCGGGGATCAGCGCGACCGCGATCTGCCAGTTGAAGCCGACCGGCGCCAGCAGCGGCTCGAGCGCCTTGCCGATGATCGCGGCCAGGCTGAAATCAATCGCCGGCTCGGTGGCGCCCGCGGGCGGCTGCGGGAACGAGGCCAGGAACCAGATCAGCACCATCATCGAGAAGATCGTGGTGCCGGCACGGTGCAGGAACATCTTGGCCCGCGTGTAGACGCCGATCGCGATCGATTTCAGCCGCGGCATCTTGTAGTCCGGCAGCTCCAGCATGAACGGCGCCGGCGCATAGTCGCGCAGCATGAAGAACTTGATGAGGAACGAGACGGCAAGCGCGCTGGTGATGCCGGCAGCGTAGAGGCCGAACATCACGAGGCCCTGGAGGTTGATAAAGCCCCAGACGTCTCTGGCCGGAATGAAGGCGGAGATGATCAGTGTGTAGACGGGAATGCGCGCCGAGCAGGTCATCAGCGGCGCGATCAGGATCGTGGTCAGCCGGTCGCGCTTGTTGTCGATCACGCGGGTCGCCATGATGCCGGGGATGGCGCAGGCAAAGCTCGACAGCAGCGGGATGAAGGCGCGGCCGTGCAGGCCGGCGCCACCCATGATGCGGTCCATCAGGAACGCGGCGCGCGCCATGTAGCCGAAATCTTCCAGCAGCAGGATGAACAGGAAGATGATGATGATCTGCGGCAGGAACACGATGACGCTGCCGACGCCCGATATCACGCCGTTCTGCAGGAAGCTCTGCAGCAGGCCGGCGGGCAGGGTGGCGTGCACGAACTCGCCGAGCGCGTCGAAGCCGGAATTGAGCAGCTCCATCAGCGGCTGGGCCCAGGCGAACACCGCCTGGAACATCACGAACAGGATCGCCGCGAGCACGATCAGCCCGCCGACGGGATGCAGCACGATCGCGTCGATCCGCGCGGTCCAGGTGTCGGGCCGGCTGGGCAGGCTGACGCAGTCTGCGATGATGCGGTCGGCTTCGCGCTGGGTGGCGCGCAAATCGGCCACGCTGAGCGCCCGCCAATTGTTCTCTCCCGGCTCGGCCGCGAGCTTTGCCGAAATCTCGTCGGTCAGCGACAGCAGGTCGGCGGTGCCGCCCTTGCGCACCGCGATCGAGGTGACCACGGGCACGCCGAGCTCCTTGGCGAGCCGCTCGACGTCGACAGTGATGCCGCGGCGGCTCGCGATGTCGAACATGTTGAGCACGAGGATCATCGGCCGGCCGGTGCGCTTGAGCTCCAGCAGCAGCCGAATGGTCAGGCGCAGATTGGTGGAATCGGCCACGCACAGCACCAGGTCGGGCACGATCTCGCCGGTGGCCTTGCCGAGCACGAAGTCGCGGGTGATCTCCTCGTCCGGGCTGCGGCCGCGCAGCGAATAGGTGCCGGGCAGGTCGACCACGGAGACCTGGCGTCCCATGGGCGTGACGAAGAAGCCTTCCTTGCGTTCGACGGTGACGCCGGGATAGTTCGCGACCTTCTGCCGGCTGCCGGTCAGCGCATTGAACAGCGAGGTCTTGCCGCTGTTTGGCGTGCCGACCAGGGCGAGATGAAGTAGGGGCAATTCCATGGAATTAGGGTCCGGTCGCTTCAGGCGACGATGATGGCCATGGCTTCGCGACGGCGGACCGCGATGGTAATGCTGTCGACCCGCACGGCGATCGGGTCGCGCCCGACCAGCCCCTCGTGCAGGACCTCGACCCGGGCGCCCTCGACGAAGCCAAGCTCGATCAGCCGGCTCTCGAGCTCGATGTCCGAGAGCGCCGAACCCGCGTCCTTGGGGGAAAGGTGTTGGATGACGCCGGTATAGCCGCGCTGGGCCAGGCCCAGCGGCATCTGCGGACGCGTATCATGGATGTCGGTCATGCCCTGTATTTTCAACGCAGGGCATCGAGGTCAAGCGCGCTCGGTCGCTGAAACTGCACCTTAGAGTGATTTTAAAGTATCAGCTTCGTGACGGAGGCGATTGGCGCCAAGATCGGGCACCAAGCTCGGCACCAAGTCGGCTACTGGGCCGGGACTTTTTCCGCCTGGATGGCGGCCATGGCGCGGCTCTTGAAGTAGTCGAGCACGAACAGGCGGATCGCCGAGGACAGATTGCCCTGCTGGCGGTTGCCGTCGATCTCGCCGACCAGCTCGGACAGCGTCATGTTGCGCAGGCCCGAGATCTCCTTCATGCCGTTCCAGAACGCCTCTTCCAGGCTGACGCTGGTCTTGTGGCCGGCGACGACGATCGACCGTTTCACGACGGGCGACTTCATGGCAGCTCCTCGCGATCGATCCGGTGCTGGTCCAGGTGCGCCTTCGCCTGGTCCGCGCGCGTCTCCTCCGCCGACCGCTCCGCCTTCGTGCGGCCGAACTTCGTTCGGTTGGCGTCCGCCTGCTTCGCCGTGGCTTGCCGCTCGGCGCGCTTCCGGAAACGATTCAGGTTGATGACGTTCGCCATGTCGCGTCTCCATCATCCGATCCTCCGTGGGCAGGATGAAACATTCAGAAACTGTGCGCCGCACTGCGCCCAATGAGACTTGATCGCCATTCGCTTGTCCTCGTCAATCGACCCTTGGGCCATCAAACGATGAATTCCGCCCCGTTGGGGACGGAGGGGCTGCGTAACACGCAATCCCGCCGCGACATTGACGGTAATCAAATCCCGTCCTTTAAGCCCTACATTTAATGGAGCTTGGGGCTCCGTATCATTACGGATGGCTATCGGAATTCGGAATTTATCCCGGGCTGGTCATCTTCTCGGGGCGCACCAGGCGGTCGAACTCCTCCGCCGAGACGAAGCCGAGCCGCAGCGCCTCTTCCTTCAGCGTGGTGCCGTTGGCATGCGCCGTCTTGGCCACCTTGGCCGCGTTGTCGTAGCCGATCTTGGGGGCAAGCGCCGTCACCAGCATCAGCGAACGCTGCATCAGTTCCTTGATGCGCTTCTCGTCGGCGCGGATGCCGCTGACGCAATGCTCGGTGAAGGAGCGTGCGGCGTCCGCCATCAGCCGGATCGAGTGCAGCATGTTGTAGGCCAGCACAGGCTTGTAGACGTTGAGCTCGAAATGGCCCTGGCTGCCGGCGACCGTGATCGCGGTGTGATTGCCGAACACTTGGCAGCACACCATCGTCATCGCCTCGCACTGCGTCGGATTGACCTTGCCCGGCATGATCGAGGAGCCCGGCTCGTTCTCCGGCAGCATCAGTTCGCCGAGGCCCGAACGCGGACCCGATCCGAGCAGGCGGATGTCGTTGGCGATCTTGAACAGTCCTGTCGCGACCGAATTGATGGCGCCGTGCGCCAGCACATAGGCGTCGTTCGAGGCCAGCGCCTCGAATTTGTTGGCGGCGCTGGTGAAGGGCAGCTTGGTAATCCCGGCAACGTGCTTTGCGAACAGTTTTGCAAAGCGCGGCTTCGAATTGAGCCCGGTGCCGACGGCGGTGCCGCCCTGCGCCAGCGGATAGAGCTCCTTCACGGCGACCTTGAGCCGGGCGATGCCGCTTTCGACCTGCGCGGCATAGCCGGAAAATTCCTGGCCGAGCGTCAGCGGCGTCGCGTCCTGGGTGTGGGTGCGGCCGATCTTGACGATCTTTGCGAACTCCTTCTCCTTCTTGCGCAGCGCGCGCAGCAATTCGCCGAGGGCAGGGACGAGATCGGCGGTGATGCGGCTTGCCGCCGCGATATGCATCGCGGTCGGGAACGAGTCGTTCGACGACTGGCTCATGTTGACGTGATCGTTGGGATGCACCGGCTTCTTGGTGCCGAGCTCGCCGCCGAGCATCTCATTGGCGCGGTTGGCGATGACCTCGTTGAGATTCATGTTGCTCTGGGTGCCCGAGCCGGTCTGCCACACCACCAGCGGAAAATGATCGTCCAGCTTGCCCTCGATCACCTCGCGTGCGGCGCGGATAACGGCGTTGGCGCGGCGCTGGTCGAGCAGGCCGAGCTCCTGGTTGGACTGCGCCGCGGCGAGCTTGACGATGCCGAGCGCGTGCACGAGCGAGATCGGCATGCGATCGGTGCCGATCCGGAAATTCTGGCGCGAGCGTTCGGTCTGCGCCCCCCAATAGCGATCGGCGAGGACCTCGATGGGGCCGAAGCTGTCGGTCTCGGTTCGGGTCGCCGGGCGCGAGGCGCGATCGGTCTTCGAACGGGAAGTCTTCGAGAGGGAAGTCTTCGAGGAGGAAGTTTTGGCCATGAGCACATCCATTCCGCCGCGCGAAATGCCGCGCGGCCTCTTCATGCGCCTCTATATAGGGAGTTTGGCCGCCTGCGACGGGCGCCAGTCCGATCTAGATCATTTCTTGCGGAAACGATCCAATCGCACGACTTCGGCGCCGCCCTGGTTCGGGGCCGCCGGCTCTTCCGTGCCTTCCGCAGGTTCAGTGGCAGGGGGCACCGCGACCGCGGACGGGGCGGGAGCGGCCGGCAATGTCTCGCCCGAGACGTCGGCGACATCGGAAGTCTCGAACTGGAGGCCGAATTTCACGGACGGATCAAGGAAGCTCTTGATGGCGCTGAACGGCACGATCAGCCGCTCCGGAATGCCGCCAAAGGACAGGCCGACCTCGAAGCGGTCCTCGAGCACGGTCAGATCCCAGAACTGGTGCTGCAGGATGATCGTCATCTCTTCCGGATATTGCGCCAGCAGCCGCGACGACAGCTTCACGCCCTCGGCCTTCGACACGAAGGTGATGAAGAAATGGTGCTCGCCGGGCAGTCCCTGGGACGCGGCGTCGGTCAGCACCTTGCGCAACACGCCGCGCAGCGCGTCGCGGGCCAGCACATCGTATCGGATATGATCGGTCGCCATGGTGGTCCTGTTGCATTCCAGGAGCTGGGCCCTGCCGGCCCGACTCGCCAAGCCGCAATAGTACCGCGCCTGACGGGTCAGCAGGAGTCCCCGCGGGGTAGGAAATAAGAGGTAAGTGGAGGCTTCTGTTGCCAGGTGCCTCCGAACCCCGCCTAACGGAGCTTAACCCGTTAGGACTTCAGAATGGTCTTTCAAACTGCGTTACGCAGCCTGAGCAACCGGAGCAAAGTTGTCGTTGGCAACTATTGCATAGCCCGATAACGGCGGAACAATACCGGGAAAAAGAACGCCCTTTACGCCCTCGTCGATCCTATTTCGCCCCCGCCAAAGCCCGCCTCAGGGCTAGCCCGCTGGTGGGCTTTGGTGGAGGCGCCGGGTACCGCCCCCGGGTCCGAATGGTTTATTGCGACGACCGTTTATTTCCATAGCCGGCGAACCGGCACTCCCAATATAGGGGGCAAACGTTTCAAATAACAGGTGTTTCGAGCGATCATTCCGAGGTTCCCTATGGATAGGTTCCCGCCAGGCTTGGCCGCGCGCCGGCCGGCGTTCTAAGCTCCTGACATGTCCGAGGATTCCGCACCGGCCGCCCAACAACCAGTTCAAGAGCCGGACGGTCTGGCCACCAGCGCCGTTCCGCCGGGCTTGCTCGCGCTGTTCCTCGCCTTCGCCCGGATGTCGCTGGCAGGTTTCGGCGGGGTTTTGGTATTCGCCCGGCAGGCCATCGTCGAACAGCACCGCTGGATGACGGCGGACGAGTTCAACGAGACGTTCGCGCTCTGCCATTTCCTGCCCGGGCCCAACATCGTCAATCTGTCGATGGTGTTCGGCGCGCGGCTGCGCGGAATCGCCGGCGGCATTGCCGCCTTTGCAGGGCTGTTGCTCCCGCCCACGCTGATCATGACGGTGCTCGCGATCATCTACGCCCGGTTCGGCGATGTGGACGTGCTGCGCCGCAGCCTCGCGGGCATCTCCTGTGCGGCCGTCGGCCTCTTGATCGCGGTGGTCTTCCGGATGATGACGCCGCTGCTCAAGCGGCTGGACGCCGTCGCGCTCATCCTGATGCTGGGCGTGTTCCTCGCCATCGGCGTCCTTCGCCTGCCGCTCCAGGCCGTGCTTTTGGTCGCGATCCCCCTCAGCGTCGGCGCCATTTTCCTGATGCGGCGGAAGGTAGCAGCATGAACGCGGAGAACCCGATCTGGGCGCTGATCTCGACCTTCGGTCTGATGTCGCTGTTCGCGGTCGGCGGTGCCGCGGCGGCCGTGCCCGAGATGCACCGCATCGCGGTCGAGGTGCATCACTGGATGACCGACAAGCAGTTCGCCGACGCCTATGCGATCGCGCAGCTCTCGCCAGGTCCGAACGTCCTTATCGTCACGTTAATCGGCTATGCCGTCGCCGGCATCCCCGGCGCCCTGGCGGCGACCTTGGCCATGTGCCTGCCCACCGCGCTGCTTGCCTATTATGTCAGCCGGCTCCTCAATCGGCCGAGCCAATCGCGCTGGCCCGGGCTGATCCAGGCTGCACTGGTTCCGCTCTCGATCGGCTTGATGGCGGCGAGCGCCCTGATCCTCGCCGAGTCGACCGATCGCACGCTTGCTGCGCTGCTTCTGACCGCGACGGTTGCAGTGGTCGCATCCGTCTCGCGCATCAATCCACTATGGATTTTGCTGGTCGGGGGCTTGTTGGGTTTTGCTGGCATTGTGTAGTGAAAATGGCTAGGCAGGGATCCGGGCGGGGGCATCGATTTCCAGCCGATTAGAACAACAGTGCTCGTGACTTACGGGTCGCGGAGGAGACATGCATGGCCGATACGATGGGCCACTCGGCGACAGCCAACCGAAACACCTCGGTGGTGATCAGCTTTTGTCTGCTGGCCATAGCGCCGCAGATTTTCGAATTCATCTGGTCGTTCGGGACGATCTTTGGCTGGGGCGCCGGACGTGGCCCGGCCGCCGTGGTGATCAGCCACGCTACGGCGCTGCTCGCGGGCGCGCCCGGCGCGTTGCTCGGGGCGGTCGGCGGTGACGCCAAGAAGGCGTCATCCGATGTGCTGCTGGCGCTGATCTATTCCTATCCGATCTTTGCGGTGGCGATTCTCACGTTCTTCATGACGATCAGGTCGGCGCAGGACTATGTCGGCGGGATCGTGTTGATGGCGCTCGCCTTGTTCGCACTGTGGGCCTCCAGCGATTTGCAGGGGATGCGCGGCTTCTCCTTCGGCGCCGGCACGGCGCCGCGGATGTTTGGCGGGCTGCTCGTCGCACTTGGCGCCGGCATCGCGTTGACGGGACTGCTGACCGACGGGCCGGGCATGGCGCACTATGCCTGGCGTGGGCCGCTCTTTGTGATGATCTCGATCGTCTTCTTCGCGCTGGCGATTCGTCCGCTTGGGGTGGTGGTTACGGCATTCGCAAGCTTCCTGATCGCGGCGATGGGCACGCATGAAACGCGCTGGCTCGAAGCGATCATCGTCGGCGCCTGCCTGACGCTCGGCTGCGCGCTGCTTTTCCCCTACGTGCTCGGGCTGCCGATGCCGATGTTCCCGCGCTTCCTGGTTCAGTGAGGGTGTGATGTTCGATCTCTTCCACAATCTGGGCCTCGGTTTCGGTGTGGTGTTTCAGATCTCCTGGTGGTCACCCTGGTGGCTCTACGGTCTGTCGCTGCCGATCTCGATCAACATTCTCATGTGCCTGATTGGCGCATTGGTCGGCACGCTGGTCGGCGTGCTGCCCGGTATCGGCACCGTCGCAACCGTGGCGATGCTCCTGCCCATCACGTTCGGATTGCCGCCGGTCGGCGCGCTGATCATGCTCGCCGGCATCTATTACGGCGCCCAGTACGGCGGCTCGACCACCTCGATCCTGGTCAATATTCCCGGTGAGGCGACGTCGGTCGTCACCGCCATCGACGGCCATCAGATGGCAAAGCAAGGCCGTGCCGGCCCGGCGCTGGCGATCGCGGCGATCGGCTCGTTCTTCGCCGGCTGCGTCGCGACCGTGCTCATTGCCGTTCTCGGTGCGCCGCTGACCAAGCTCGCGCTGGCGTTCGGCCCGGCCGAATATTTCTCGCTGATGGTGCTGGGCCTGATCTTCGCGGTGGTGCTGGCCAAGGGCTCGGTGCTGAAGGCGATCGCGATGATCGTGTTCGGCCTGATGCTGTCGATGGTCGGCTCTGACATCGAGACCGGCGCCTCGCGCATGGCGTTCAACATTCCGGAGCTTGCCGATGGTCTCGGCTTTGCGACGGTGGCGATGGGCGTGTTTGGCTTCGCCGAGATCATCCGCAACCTCGACGCCGGCGCCGAGATGAACCGCGACCTCGTGCAGCAGAAGATCACCGGCCTGATGCCGACCAGGAAGGACCTGATCGACTCGGCACCTGCGATCCTGCGCGGCACCGTGCTCGGCTCGATCCTCGGCATCCTGCCGGGCGGCGGCGCCGTCATCGCGTCCTTTGCGTCCTACACGCTCGAGAAGAAGATCGCCAAGAACCCGTCGCGGTTCGGCCGCGGTGCGATCGAGGGCGTGGCGGCGCCGGAAAGCGCCAACAATGCCGCGGCGCAGACCTCCTTCATCCCGCTGCTGACACTCGGCATCCCGCCCAACGCCGTGATGGCGCTGATGGTGGGCGCGATGACCATCCACGGCATCGTACCGGGTCCGCAAGTGATGCAGAAGCAGCCGGAGCTGGTCTGGGGCATGATCGCCTCGATGTGGATCGGCAATCTGATGCTGATCATCATCAACCTGCCGCTGGTTGGAATCTGGGTGCGGCTGTTGCGCGTTCCCTACCGGCTGATGTTCCCCTCGATCGTGATCTTCTGCGCGATCGGCATCTACTCGGTGAATAACGCGCCGGTCGACGTCATCCTCGCAGGCGTGTTCGGTCTGGTCGGCTACTGGCTGATCAAGCACGATTTCGAGCCGGCGCCGCTGCTGCTCGGCATGGTGCTCGGACCGCTGATGGAAGAGAACCTGCGCCGCGCGCTGCTGATCTCGCGCGGCGACTGGAGCGTGTTCCTGACGCGTCCGCTGTCGGCCGTGCTGCTCGCGATCGCCGCTTTCCTCCTGGTGCTCACGGTGCTGCCCGCGTTGCGTGCCAAGCGCGACGAGGTATTCACGGAATCCGAAAACTAAGGGCGCCGCGCCTGCGTCGGCGCGTCGTGCCTCGAACCCAGCCGGCAAGTTGGCCAGCAGGATCAATCTGATAGACGAGGGGCGGAATGCTGAGTTCCGCCCCTTGTCGTTTGCACCGGGAACGCTCACTTTTCCGGGTATAATGCGTATCGATGGCGAATCGCCGCTGTCGCAGCGCGGGGGCGGCCGCTAAATTCGCCGCCTCCCCAAAGGCTCACGCACATGCACCAGTATCAGGACCTGCTCGAGCGGATTCTTTCAGACGGCGCCGAAAAGACCGACCGGACCGGCACCGGCACGCTGTCGGTGTTCGGCCATCAGATGCGCTTCAACCTGTCTGCCGGTTTTCCGATGCTGACCACCAAGCGCCTGCCGCTGAAGGCGATCGTGCATGAGCTATTGTGGTTCCTGAAGGGCGATACCAACATCAAATATCTGCGCGACAACGGTGTCACCATCTGGGACGAGTGGGCCGACGCCAATGGCGATCTCGGCCCCGTCTACGGCCATCAGTGGCGCTCCTGGCCCGCGCCGGACGGACGCAGCATCGATCAGATCGCGAACGTGATCGACATGATCAAGCGCAATCCGGACTCGCGCCGCCTGATCGTCTCGGCCTGGAATCCGGCCGAGGTCGACAAGATGGCGCTGCCGCCGTGCCACTGCCTGTTCCAGTTCTACGTCGCCAACGGCAAGCTGTCGTGCCAGCTCTATCAGCGCTCGGCCGACGTGTTCCTCGGCGTGCCCTTCAACATCGCCTCCTATGCGCTGCTCACCCTGATGGTGGCGCAGGTCACGGGCCTGAAGGCCGGCGACTTCGTGCACTCATTCGGTGACACTCATCTCTATTCCAACCATCTGGAGCAGGCGAAGCTCCAGCTCACGCGCGCGCCGCGCGCGCTGCCGGTGATGCGGATCAATCCCGAGGTGAAGGATATCTTCTCCTTCCGTTACGAGGACTTTGAGCTCGTCGGCTACGACCCGCATCCGCACATCAAGGCCGCGGTCGCGGTCTGACGCCGATGTCGCTCAACATCCGCCCTGTGCGTCCCGGCGAAGCCGGGCTGGTTCTTGCTTTCATCCGCGAGCTCGCCGAGTACGAAAAGCTTTCGCACGAGGTCGAGGCGACCGAGGCTGACATCGCCGACGCACTGTTCGGGGAGCGACCGCAACTCCATTGCGCCCTCGCCGAGTGGAACGGCGAGCCGGTCGGCTTCGCGGTGTGGTTTGCGAATTTCTCGACGTTCAGCGGCCGGCACGGCATCTATCTCGAAGATTTGTATGTGCGGCCGTCGCATCGGGGCAGGGGCCTCGGAAAGGCTCTGCTCGTGCACCTTGCCAGGGAATGCGTCGAGAACGGCTGGTCGCGGCTGCAATGGGCGGTGCTCGACTGGAACGCGCCGTCGATCGCGTTCTACAAGTCGCTCGGTGCCGTCATGCTGGAGGACTGGACGCTGTGCCGCGTCACCGGTCCGGCGCTGACACGGCTTGCCGGGAGCGCGACCTGATGGAGATCGTCTTCGTCGTCGCCATCGCGGAGAACGGCGTCATCGGCGCCGGCAACGCGATGCCGTGGCGAATGAAATCCGACATGGCGCGCTTCAAGGCGCTCACGATCGGCAAGCCCGTGATCATGGGCCGCAGGACCTTCGAATCCCTGCCCCGGCCGCTTCCGGGCCGCACCAATATCGTCGTCACGCGCGATGCGGAGTATCGCGCCACCGGCGCCATCGTCACGACATCGACTGCCGAGGCAGACGCCATCGCGCGCGGCGATGCCCTGCGGCGTTCGGTCACCGAGATCGCCGTGATTGGCGGTGCCGAAATCTATCGGCAATGGCTCGATCGCGCCGATCGCCTCGAAATCACCGAAGTGCATGCCCGCCCCGAAGGCGACACGCATTTCGACATCGACAGGGCAGAGTGGGACGAGGTCGAGCGCATCCGTCATCCTGCCGGACCCCACGACAGCGCCGACTACTCCTATGTGACATATCGTCGGCGGGCGGGCCATTAACCGCATTTGCCAATGTTAACATTGACTTTTCTGCCCCCAAGCTTAGCTCGGAGGGCGGCGAGGGCTGCGTTGTAAGGGACCTGCCTGTCCCCTATAAAGCCGGACCGGACAAAGCGGGCGGGGGCAATTTCACCCTGCCGAGGAGAGCGTCGAATGCCGTGGAAGAATCAGGGCGGTGGCCCATGGGGCTCGGGTCCGAAGGGACCATGGGGCAACGGCCCGCAACCGGTCGGGCCAAGGCCGCCGGATCTGGAAGACCTTCTGCGGCGCGGCCAGGATCGCCTCCAGCAGATCATGCCGGGCGGCTATTTCTCCGGCATCGGCATCACGCTGATCGTGCTGCTCATCGTCGCGTTTTGGCTGCTGTCGGGCTTCTTCCGGGTGCAGTCCGAAGAGCTCGGCGTCGTGCTGCGCTTCGGCAAGCATGTCCGCACCGTGGAGCCCGGCCTGAACTATCACCTGCCGTATCCGATCGAGACCGTGCTGCTGCCAAAGGCATTGCGCGTTTCTACCATTTCCATCGGCATGACGCTGATCGACGATCCGGCGCGGCGCGGCCGTTCCATTCGTGACGTGCCGGAAGAGAGCCTGATGCTGACCGGCGACGAGAACATCGTCGACGTCGACTTCACCGTGCTCTGGCGCATCAAGCCCAATGGCGTCGGCGATTTCCTCTTCAACATCCAGAATCCCGAAGGCACCGTGAAGGCGGTCGCCGAGAGCGCGATGCGCGAGGTGATCGGCCGCTCGCAGATCCAGCCGATCCTGACCGGCGCGCGCAACGTCACCGAACAGGGCGTGCAGGAACTGATCCAGAAGACCCTGGACAGCTACGGCGCCGGCATTCAGATCAGCCAGGTGCAGATGCAGAAGGTCGACCCGCCGGCGCAGGTGATCGACGCCTTCCGCGACGTCCAGGCGGCGCGCGCCAACCTCGAGCAGCTGCAGAACGAGGCGCAGACCTACGCCAACCAGGTCGTGCCGCAGGCACGCGGACGTGCGGCGCAGATCATGCAGGCCGCCGAAGGCTACAGGGAGCAGACGGTCGCCGAGGCCAAGGGCCAGAGCTCGCGCTTCCTGAAGGTTTACGAGGAATACAAGAAGGCGCCCGACGTGACGCGTGAACGGATTTATCTGGAGACGATGGAGCGCGTGCTCGGCGGCTCGGAAAAGCTCATCTATGACGGCGGCCAGTCGGGCCAGGGCGTCGTGCCTTATCTGCCGCTCAGCGAATTGACGGCCAAGCGGCCGCCTGCAACCGGCCAGCAGACGACCGGAGGCAACCGATGAGATCTCCGGTCACAGGCATTGTCACGCTGCTCGGCCTCCTGCTCGTCGTGATCGTGGGCTACATGTCCCTGTTCACGGTGGCGCAGACCGAGCAGACCATCGTGCTGCAATTCGGCAAGCCCGTCGACGTCGTCACCGATCCCGGCCTGCACTTCAAGGCACCGTGGAATTCGGTGATCAACATCGACAAGCGCATCCTCGATCTGGAGAACCCGTCGCAGGAAGCGATCGCGTCCGACCAGAAGCGGCTCGTGGTCGACGCCTTCGCGCGTTACCGCATCAAGGACGCGCTCCGCTTCTATCAGAGCATCGGCTCGATCCAGGCCGCCAACATCCAGCTCACCACGCTCTTGAACGCGGCGCTGCGCCGCGTGCTCGGCGAGGTCACCTTCATCAACGTGGTCCGGGACGACCGCGAGAAGCTGATGCAGCGCATCCGCGATCAGCTCGATCATGAGGCCGACGGCTACGGCATCCAGGTCGTCGACGTCCGGATCCGCCGTGCGGATCTGCCCGAGCAGAACAGCCAGGCGGTCTATCAGCGCATGAAGACGGAACGCGAGCGCGAAGCCGCCGAGTTCCGCGCGCAGGGCGGCCAGAAGGCCCAAGAGATCCGCTCCAAGGCCGACCGCGAGGCGACCGTAATCGAGGCGGATGCGAGGTCGCTGGCCGAGCAGACGCGCGGCGTCGGCGATGCCGAGCGCAACCGTCTGTTCGCCGAAGCCTACGGCAAGGATGCGGATTTCTTCTCCTTCTACCGCTCGATGACGGCCTATGAGAACGGGCTGCGCGCGAACGACACCCGCTTCCTGCTGCGCCCGGACTCGGATTTCTTCCGGTTCTTTGGTAACCCGTCCGGCAAGACGGCGACCACGACGCCAGCGAAGCCGTAAGTGAGACAAGGGCGGCAAGTCGGGCCTCAGGTCTGGCCGCCCCTCGTCCAGACAAGAACAGCACAACGGGAGGTTCCAATCCGATGAGGTCCATTGCGTTCACCGACTTCCTCATCGGTTTGGGCATCCTGTTCGTGCTGGAAGGCTTGATGTTCGCGGCAAGCCCGGCCTGGATGCGCAAGGCCATGAAAAGCGCGATGGCCACACCGGACAATGTCCTGCGAGCGGTCGGCATTGGTTCGGCCGTGGCCGGCTTGGTCCTGATCTGGGTTATGCGACGGCCAATTTAGCCGTCGCACCAACGCCAAAGTGAAGGCGAGGGACCGGTTTTCGCCTTATTGTCCGGGTCTTGAGGCCCGTTAAGGTCCGCGCTTGCGCCGTCCCCCCGTTCGAGCGCAGTCTTGACGCCGAATCCTTGCTTCCTGGAGATCACAATGACCGCTGCCACCATTGCCCCGACCCGTTTGCGCTTAGGGCTGGCCGCGCTCGCCGTTGGCGCTTTCAGCGCATTCGGCACACCGGCCTCTGCGCGCGGACCGGACGGCATCGCCGACGTCGCCGAGAAGGTGATCGACGCGGTCGTCAACATCTCGACCTCGCAAACCGTCGAAGCCAAGGGCGGCGGCGGCAATGCCATGCCGCAACTGCCGCCCGGCTCGCCCTTCGAGGAGTTCTTCGACGACTTCTTCAAGAATCGCAAGGGTCCCGGCGGCGGCAGCAAGGGCGGAGAGAATAGCCCGGCGCCGCGCAAGACCAACTCGCTCGGAAGCGGCTTCATCATCGACACGTCAGGCGTCGTCGTCACCAACAACCACGTCATCGCGGACGCCGACGAGATCAACGTCATCCTCAACGACGGGACCAAGATCAAGGCCGACCTGGTCGGCGTCGACAAGAAGACCGACCTTGCCGTGCTGAAGTTCAAGCCGCCGAAGCCGCTGGTGTCGGTGAAGTTCGGCGATTCCGACAAGCTGCGCCTCGGCGACTGGGTCGTCGCGATCGGCAATCCTTTCAGCCTCGGCGGCACCGTGACGGCCGGTATTGTTTCGGCGAAGAACCGTGACATCTCGTCAGGTCCGTACGACAGCTACATTCAGACCGACGCCTCCATCAACCGCGGCAATTCCGGCGGTCCGCTGTTCAACCTCGATGGCGACGTCATCGGCGTCAACACATTGATCATCTCGCCCTCCGGCGGCTCGATCGGCATCGGCTTCGCCGTACCGTCGAAGACGGTCGCGGGTGTGGTCGACCAGCTCCGCCAGTTCGGCGAGTTGCGCCGCGGCTGGCTGGGCGTGCGCATCCAGAGCGTTACCGACGAGATCGCCGAGAGCCTCAACATCAAGCCGCCGCGCGGCGCGCTGGTTGCCGGCGTCGACGACAAGGGCCCGGCCAAGCCGGCCGGCATCGAGCCCGGCGACGTCGTCGTCAAGTTTGACGGCAAGGACGTCAAGGACCCGAAGGATCTGTCTCGCGTGGTCGCCGACACGGCGGTCGGCAAGGAGGTCGACGTCGTCATCATCCGCAAGAGTCAGGAGGAGACCAAGAAGGTCACGCTCGGCAGGTTGCAGGATCCCGACAAGGTGCAGGCCGCAGTGAAGACCGACGAGCCTCCGCCTGAAAAGACCGTGACGCAGAAGGCGCTCGGCCTCGATCTCGCGGCGCTGAGCAAGGACCTGCGTGCGCGCTACAAGATCAAGGACAGCGTCAAGGGTGTGGTCGTCACCAATGTCGACGCCAATTCGGACGCCGCCGAGAAGCGCCTCTCCGCCGGCGACGTCATCGTCGAGGTGGCGCAGGAGGGCGTCTCCAGCGGCGCCGACATCCAGAAGCGGGTCGACCAGCTCAAGAAGGACGGCAAGAAGTCGGTGCTGCTGCTGGTGTCGAACGCCGACGGCGAGCTGCGCTTCGTGGCGTTGAGCGTGCAGTAAGGGGCATGAGTCGCCACACATTCACTGTCATGCTCCGCGAAAGCGGGGCATCCAGTACGCCGCGGCCTTTCCGTATCCTCGCCCTGTCTCTGGAATACTGGATCACCCGCTTTCGCGGGTGATGACAGCGGAGAGGAGGCTACGCCTCCACGAACTCCTCGCGCCGATACCCCTGCGCATACAGCAGCGCGGTGAGATCGCCATGATCGATCCGGGCTGCCGCAGCCGCGGCCACCGCAGGCTTGGCATGATACGCCACGCCCAGCCCAGCCGCCTGGATCATCGCGAGATCATTGGCGCCGTCGCCGACCGCCAGCGAGTCGACGTCGTCGAGATCGAACGACTCCATCAGATCCACCAGCGTCGCGAGCTTTGCCGCGCGCCCCAAAATCGGCTCCTTCACCTCGCCGGTGAACTTGCCGTCGCGGACGACGAGCTCGTTGGCGCGGTTCTCCTGGAAACCGATCCTGGTGGCGACCGCACTGGTGAACAGTGTGAAGCCGCCGGAGACGAGACAGGCATAGGCGCCATGGGCGCGCATGGTCGCGACCAATTCGCGGCCACCCGGCGTCAGCGTAATGCGCTTGGCCAGCACCTCGTCGACGGCACTGGCGGGGAGGTCTTTGAGCAGCGCGACGCGCTCGCGCAGCGCCGGCTCGAACTCGACCTCGCCGCGCATCGCACGCTCGGTGATGGCTGCCACATGGGCCTTCACCCCGACGCAATCGGCGAGCTCGTCGATGCATTCCTGGCCGATCATGGTGGAATCCATGTCGGCGAGAAAAAGCTTCTTGCGCCGGAAGCCGACTGGTTGCACCACGATATCAATCGGTAGGTCGCCGCGAAGCTCGCGGAGCCGCTGTTCGATGGCGTGACGGTCGCCTTCGAGGTTACTGTCGGCGCCGAAGGGGATGTCGACTGCCACCCCGTCGAACAGCCAGTGCGCGGGAGCTGCCTGAGGCAGCACGGCGCGGGCTCCGTCGACGATGGTCGAGTCGAGCGCGGGGTTATTCGGGTTGCAGATCAGCGTGGCAACGAGGGACATTTGAGGTTTTCGTGAGCGAGGGGCAAGTCGGCAGAGGGCATGTTGGCAAGGCCGTGCTTATCGCAGGCCCGACCGCCAGCGGCAAGTCGGCGCTCGCGATCGAGCTTGCGCTCGCTGCGAACGGGGTCGTGATCAATGCCGATTCCATGCAGGTCTACCGCGACCTCCGCATCATCACCGCGCGCCCCACCCTTGGCGACGAGGCGCAGGTGCCTCATCGCCTGTACGGCCATGTCGATGCGGCCGTGAATTTTTCGGCCGGAGCCTGGGTGAGTGACGCGGCGAGGGCGCTTGAAGAGGCGCAAGCCGAAGGCCGCCTGCCGATCTTCATCGGCGGCACCGGGCTGTATTTCAAGGCGCTGACGGCGGGCCTTTCCGTGGTGCCGCCAATCCCCGCCGAGGTGCGCGAGGACGTCCGGGCGCGGCTGGAGCGGAACGGCGTTGAGGCGATGCACGCGGAACTCGCAGCCGCCGATCCCAGGGCGGCCGAGCGATTGAACCTGCGTGACCGCACGCGCATTGCGCGCGCGCTCGAAGTGGTCGAAGCCACCGGCCGTTCGCTGCTGGACTGGCACCATGAGGGGCAGCCGCCGCTCTTGCCCAAGGACAGTTTTCGCGCGGTGTTCCTCGCGCCCGAGCGCGACGACCTCTATGCGCGCATCGACGCCCGCTTTGATGTCATGTTGGAGGCCGGCGCGCTGGAGGAGGTCGAGCGTCTCGCCGCCCGAGACCTCGATCCGCTGCTGCCGGCGATGAAGGCTCACGGCGTGCCGGCCCTGGTCCGGCATCTGCGTGGTGAGCTCAGCCTGGAGCAGGCGGCCACCATCGGCCGCGCCGACACCCGCCACTACGCCAAGCGGCAGTTCACCTGGTTTCGGCACCAATTGCCCGAATTCGAGTGGGTGAAGCCGGAGGGGGTGCGGGGCTGGCTGGCGGCGGCGGTGAACGCGGCCCGGGACCCCGGTTGACACGCTTTTGTGCCTCGGTCGCCGAATTTACCTCTCGCCCAACCCCGGGAACGCCGCTACACTGCCAAAATCGCGCAGGAACGGCCGCATCGCCTTGACATCCGGGCTTTGGCCGCTATGTTTCGCGCAACCTTTGGGAAGCCGAGCCGCCGCCATGCGTAATATTATTACCAAACTCCTTATCGCCGTCGTACCCAGGCACACCGCCGGGGGTGGCTAGCTGCCATCCACATGACAGGCGGTGTGCATGGGCCCTCTTCGGGGCCTTTTTTATTTCCGAAAACCCGACACGAACGAAGCCGCTGACAACAGCGCATCCGGAGCAAACCAATGAGCGACAAGAGCCACGATCCGAACCAGATGACCGGCGCCGCAATGATCGTCCGCGCGCTCATCGATCATGGCGTGACCGACATTTTCGGCTATCCCGGCGGCGCGGTGCTTCCGATCTACGACGAGATCTTCCAGCAGAGCGAAGTCCAGCACATCCTGGTCCGCCACGAGCAGGGGGCGGGCCACGCCGCCGAGGGCTATGCGCGTTCGACCGGCAGGCCGGGCGTTGCACTGGTGACCTCCGGCCCCGGCGCCACCAACATGGTGACGCCGCTCACCGACGCGCTGATGGACTCGATCCCGCTGGTCTGCATCTCCGGCCAGGTGCCGACGCATCTGATCGGCAACGACGCGTTCCAGGAATGCGACACGGTCGGCATCACGCGCCCCTGCACCAAACACAACTGGCTGGTGCGCGACGTCAACGATCTCGCAAAGGTGCTGCACGAGGCGTTTTACGTTGCGACCACGGGTCGGCCGGGCCCGGTGCTCGTCGACGTGCCCAAGGACGTGCAGTTCGCGACCGGCACCTATCATCCGCCGCGCAAGTCCGACGTGCATCGCTCCTACGCGCCGCGCGTGAAGGGCGATGCGACGCAGATCCGCAAGGCCGTGGCGCTGCTCGCAGGCGCCAAGCGCCCCGTGATCTACAGCGGCGGCGGCGTGATCAATTCCGGTCCCGAGGCCACCAGGCTGCTGCGCGAGCTGGTCGAGGTCACCGGCTTTCCGATCACCTCCACGCTGATGGGCCTCGGCGCATATCCCGCGTCGGGCAAGAGCTGGCTCGGCATGCTCGGCATGCACGGTACCTACGAAGCCAACATGACCATGCATGATTGTGACGTCATGCTGTGCGTCGGTGCGCGCTTCGACGACCGCATCACCGGCCGCGTCGATGCGTTCTCGCCGGGCTCGAAGAAGATCCACATCGATATCGACCCGTCCTCGATCAACAAGAACATCCGCGTCGACGTGCCGATCATCGGCGACTGCGGCAACATCCTCGGCGACATTCTCCAGGTGTTCAAGGCGGAGGCGAAGAAGCCCGACATCAAGGCGTGGTGGCAGCAGATCGCGCAGTGGCGTGCCCGCAACTCGCTCTATTACAGGAAGAGCAACGACGTCATCCTGCCGCAACACGCGATCCAGAGCCTGTTCGAGGCGACGCGCGGCAGGGACACCTACATCACCACCGAGGTCGGCCAGCATCAGATGTGGGCCGCGCAGTTCTACGGCTTCGAGGAGCCGCATCGCTGGATGACCTCGGGTGGTCTCGGCACCATGGGTTACGGCCTGCCGGCCGCGGTCGGCGTGCAGGTTGCCCATCCCGACAGCCTCGTCATCGACATCGCGGGCGATGCCTCGGTGCAGATGACGATGCACGAGATGTCGACGGCGGTGCAGTACGAGCTGCCGATCAAGATCTTCATCCTGAACAACCAGTACATGGGCATGGTGCGGCAGTGGCAGCAGCTGCTCCATGGCAACCGCCTGTCGCATTCCTACTCGGAGGCGATGCCGGACTTCGTCAAGCTCGCGGAAGCCTATGGCGGCGTCGGCATCCAGGTGCACAAGCCGGGCGATCTCGACGGCGCCATCCAGGAAATGATCTCGGTCAAGCGTCCGGTGCTGTTCGACTGCCGCGTCGCGTCGCTGGAAAATTGTTTCCCGATGATCCCCTCCGGCAAGGCGCACAACGAGATGCTGTTGCCGGAGCAGGCGAACGACGAAGCCACCGCAAAGGCGTTCGCCGGCGGCAAGGCGCTGGTGTGAGCGTGATCGTCACAAATTCCGCTGTCATCGCCCGGCTTGACCGGGCGATCCAGTACGCCGCGGCCTCTCGATCGCTCTCGGGGCCTCTGGAATACTGGATCCCCGCCTTCGCGGGGATGACAGTCGCGAGAGATGGATTGATGAGAAGGTGAAATGTTCGACCTGAACGAGCTCGAACGCGCACATGCGATCGTGGGGCAGGCGGTGCCGGCAACGCCGGCGCACGCCTGGCCGCTGCTCGCCGAGCGGCTCGGCACGCAGGTCCTCGTCAAGCACGAGAATCACACGCCGACAGGCGCCTTCAAGGTGCGCGGCGGGTTGGTCTATCTCGATCGGCTGAAGCGCGAACGGCCGAACATTCCGGGCATCATCTCGGCGACGCGCGGCAATCATGGTCAGAGCCTCGCTTTTGCGGCGAGCCGCCATGGCGTGCCCGCCGTGATCTATGTGCCGCGCGGCAATTCGGTCGAGAAGAACCGCGCGATGAAGGCGTTTGGCGCAGAGCTTGTTGAACATGGCGAGGACTTTCAGGCCGCACGCGAGGAGGCCGGGCGCCACGCGCAGTTCGCCGGACTGCACATGGTGCCGTCGTTCCATACGGACCTGGTGCTGGGCGTGGCGACCTATGCGCTCGAAATGCTCCGGGCCGCGCCCGATCTCGACGTCCTCTATGTGCCGATCGGGCAGGGCTCGGGGATCTGCGGCTGCATCATGGCGCGCGATCTGCTCGGCCTGAAGACCGAGATCGTCGGCGTGCAGTCGACCGAGGCGCCGTCCTACGCGCTGTCGTTCGCGGCGGGCCACGTCGTGACGACCGAGACCAGCAACACGCTCGCGGACGGCATGGCGACGCGGATTCCCGATCCGGAAGCGCTCGCGGTCATCCTCAAGGGCGCCTCGCGTATCGTCCAGGTGACGGACGATGAGATCGCGCTCGCGATCCATGCGTTCTGGACCGACACGCACAATCTCGCCGAAGGCGCCGGCGCCGCCACGCTCGCCGCAGCGCTTCAGGACAAGTCAAGACTGTCGGGCAAGCGCGTCGGTCTCGTGCTGTCAGGCGGCAATATCGATTTCGATCTGTTCCGCGGTTGGGTCGGGACGGATGCGCCGATCGCTGATCGGGCAACGGCGTAAAGACGAGAATAGAGGGGACGACAATGAACCAGCCCGCATCCGCCTACTTCATCGAGGAGCGCCACGACCCGAACGAGACACACACGCTTTCGGTGCTCGTGCAGAACGAGCCCGGCGTGCTCGCGCGCGTCATCGGACTGTTCTCGGGGCGTGGCTACAACATCGAGAGCCTCACCGTCTCGGAGACCGAGAGCCAGAAGCATCTCTCGCGCATCACCATCGTCACCACGGGCACGCCGATGGTGATCGAGCAGATCAAGCATCAGCTTGACCGCATGATCCCGGTCTATCGCGTCGTCGATATGACGCTGACCAAGCGCTCGATCGAGCGCGAGCTGGCGATGGTGAAGGTGCGCGGAGAGGGCGAGCATCGCGTCGAGGCGCTGCGGCTGGCGGACGCGTTCCGCGCCCGCGTGATCGACGCCACCACCGAGAGCTTTGTGTTCGAGATCACAGGCAATACCGAGAAAATCAATCAGTTTATCGACCTGATGCGTCCGCTTGGCCTCGTCGAAGTGTCGCGCACCGGTGTTGCCGCGATTGGTCGCGGGCCTGAAGGAATGTGAGCCATGCTGGCGCGCGACTGGTATTATAACGAGCGGAACCGGATGGGGATCGGGCCTGCTGTGGCGTCGATCTACGACAGCCACGACGATGCCGATCTACGGGCGTGCGCGGCGCTGAAAATGCTCGGCGTCCAGCGCGGCTGGCGCATCGCCGATATCGGTTGCGGCAACGGCGTGCTCGCGACCGAGGCTGCGCTCATGGGCGCCGAGGTCGACGCCATCGACATCTCGCCCGCGATGCTGGCGCTCGCCGAGATCTACGCGCGCGACCGCAAGGCGCCCGTGCGCACGCAGTCCGCCGGCCTGCTCAGCTTCGCCTACCGGCCGGAATCCTATGACCTGATCGTCAGCGAGTTCACGCTGCACCATCTGCCGGATTTCTGGAAGGCGGTGGCGATGTCGCGGATCTATCGCGCGCTCAAGCCCGGTGCCACGTTCTATTTGCGCGACATCGTCTACGCCTCGATGCCCGACGCCTTGGAGCGCGACGTCGAGCAATGGGCCGACTTCGAGATCAAGAACCACGATGTGCCGCGTGAAAGCGTCGTCACCCACATGCGCGACGAGTATTCCACTTTTGGTTGGGTCATGGAGCGGATGCTGACCGACGTCGGCTTTACGCTGGTCTCGGCCGATTACCACGCCCCGATGCACGGCACTTATCTGCTGCGGAAACCCAATTCTTCCACGTAAAGGCCGGCAAGCAAGGCTAAAGCTGTGAGAGCAAACTGCAACTACGATGTAGCTGCGCTCCCTCCCCCGCTTGCGGGGGAGGGCTGGGGAGAGGGTGTCTCCGCAATCGAGAATCCCCAAGAGGAGAGAACCCTCACCCGCGCCTTCGGCGCGACCTCTCCCGCAAGCGGGAGAGGTTAGGAGTTTGGAATGAAGCCGGCCGACATCCTCATCGCCATCCTGGTGGCGGTCATCTGGGGGCTTGCCTTCGTGGCGAGCCGGATCGCGCTCGACGAATTTTCGCCGGAGCTCATGACGGCGATGCGCTTCACCATTGCCGCGGTCCCGTGCCTGTTCATTCGCAAGCCGAAAGTCGCCTGGTCGCTCCTGATCGCGATCAGCTTTACGCTCTTTCTCGGCCAGTTTCTGAGCCAGGCCTATGGCATCGCCCATGGCGTGCCAGTCGGATTGACTTCCGTCGTCGTGCAGAGCCAGGCGCTGTTCACGATCGGCTTTGCCGCGATCGCATTCGGCGAGCGGCCGACGCCGGTTCAGACGCTGGGCATCGTCATCGCAGCAATCGGCCTTTTGATGATCTGCGGCACGGTCGGCTATGATTTCAGCGTCGGTGCCTTCGCGGTGCTGATGATCGCGCCGGTCAGCTTTGCGGTCGGCAATATCCTGCTGCGCGGCGCCCGCGGCGTGCCGATGTTCGATCTGTTCGCCTGGTTGTGCCTTGCCACCGCGGTGCCGCTGTTCGCGCTCACGCTGGTCGTCAATGGACCGACGCCGACCTGGCAGTCGCTGATCCACATGTCGCTCACCGGCCTCATTTGCATGCTGTTGATCGGCGGCATCTCCACCAGTATCGCCTATTGGCTGTGGGGCCGGCTGCTGCGTGACTATCCCACCGCGCAAGTGGTGCCGTTCGCGCTGCTAGTGCCGTTCGTCGGCTCGGCCGCGTCCAGCATCATGTTCGGCGAGCGCTTCGGTCCGCTGCGCCTTGCCGGCATGCTCACGGTGATCGGCGGTATCGCTGTGATGGTGCTGGCGAAGCGCCCCGAGGCGGTCTCCAAAGAACCACAGCCGAGGGCCGCGTGAGGTGAGCATGTCCCAGTCGCTGCTGTATGCCTTCCTCGCCTTCATGGCCGTGATGTATTTCACGCCTGGGCCGAACAACATCATGTTGCTGTCCTCGGGGCTGACTTATGGCTTCCGTCGCACGATTCCCCACATCGCCGGCGTCGTCATCGGCTTCGCCTTCATGATTGCAGCGGTCGGCTTCGGGCTCGGCACAGTGTTCCTGGCTTATCCGATCCTGCAGACCATTCTAAAATATGCCGGTGCCGCCTACCTGGTCTACCTCTCCGCCGTGATCGCTTTATCGGGTCCGGCGAAGCCGGGCGAGGGAGACGGCCGGGGTCCGATGACCTTCCTGGGCGCCGCCATGTTCCAATGGATCAACGCAAAAGGCTGGGTGATCGTGATCGGCACCATCACCGCCTATGCGGCTATCGCCCAATTCCCGCTCAACATCGCGATCCAGACCTTGATCAGCCTGCTCGTGGGCACGGTCTCGACGGTAGCCTGGGTCTTCTTCGGCACTGCACTACGGCCGGTCCTGACCTCCGTGCGGCTGGTCCGCGCCTTCAACATCCTGATGGCCATCCTGCTGCTGGCGTCCCTCTATCCCGTGGTCATGGATGCATGATGCCCCGACTTTCCATGCAGAAACGGGTTTCCCAGGGGGCCGAAAATGCTCTAGACAGCCCCCGAAATCCGCAAATTTCACCGTCCGAGACCTGACTGACAAGACCTGACCAACGGCCGATTTCGGCCCCTGAACGAGGAAACGACCATGCGTGTTTATTACGATCGCGACGCCGACCTGAACCTGATCAAGGGCAAGAAGGTCGTCATCGTCGGCTATGGCAGCCAGGGCCACGCCCATGCGCTGAACCTGAAGGATTCCGGCGTCAAGGACGTGGCGATTGCGCTCCGCAAGGGTTCGGCCTCGGCCAAGAAGGCGGAAGCTGCCGGCTTCAAGGTGATGGAAGTCGCCGAGGCCGCCAAATGGGCCGACCTCGTCATGATGCTGACCCCGGACGAGCTCCAGGGCGACATTTACCGCGAGCACCTGCATGACAACATGAAGAAGGGCGCCGCCCTCGTCTTCGCGCACGGTCTCAACGTTCACTTCAACCTGCTCGATCCGCGCGCCGATCTCGACGTTCTCATGATCGCGCCGAAGGGCCCCGGCCACACCGTGCGCTCGGAGTATCAGCGCGGCGGCGGCGTGCCCTGCCTGATCGCGATCGCCAAGGACGTCTCGGGTAACGCCCACGACCTCGGCCTGTCCTACGCCTCCGCCGTCGGCGGCGGCCGTGCCGGCATCATCGAGACCACCTTCAAGGAAGAGTGCGAGACCGACCTGTTCGGCGAACAGGTGGTGCTCTGCGGCGGCCTGGTCGAGCTGATCAAGGGCGGTTACGAAACGCTGGTCGAAGCCGGCTACGCCCCGGAGATGGCCTATTTCGAGTGCCTGCACGAAGTGAAGCTGATCGTCGACCTGATCTATGAAGGCGGCATCGCCAACATGAACTACTCGATCTCCAACACCGCGGAGTACGGCGAGTACGTCACCGGTCCGCGCATTGTCACCGACGAGACCAAGAAGGAGATGAAGCGGGTTCTGAACGACATCCAGTCCGGCAAGTTCGCCCGCGACTGGATGCTCGAGAACAAGGTCAACCAGACCTCGTTCAAGGCGACCCGCGCCAAGCTCGCCGAACACCCGATCGAGGAAGTCGGCGCCAAGCTGCGCGACATGATGCCCTGGATCAAGAAGGGCGCTCTGGTCGACAAGAGCAAGAACTAACGGCAACGACGTGGTTACCGGGGGCGCGACGGAGCGCCCCCGGGCCTCCGTCCATCTTCGCCGGTTTCCCGCGCTTGCGCGGACGCCGGCCTTGGAATGACGTGGCGAGACGCCGTCCCGCCTCCGCGCGATCTCGCTAATGATCTTAGCTCACCGCGCACGCGAGGCGCCCTGCTGAAACCGGTTTTACACGGTAGTATGGTGCGTTTTTCTAAGCTTTTTCGAACATTGCGACACAGTTACTGCCGTAGTTCCGTACGATTACGGAGTGAATTAGCGATAGGCAACTCAACCAAATCTTAGTGCGACCGGGCGATGGTGGAAGCTGATCGCTCGAACCACAGAAATGTAATGCTGAGAGCTTGGCGAAGGCTGGCCGGGTCGCCGGGATCGTCCGTCACGATCCTGGGGCTGCTGTTTTCTTTCGTTGTCGTCACCCTGTTTCTGGTTGATCTGGCTGCTCGCTATCGAGAAGCGGTCGCCTCTGCGAAAACCGATGCTCTCAATCTTTCGGCCATCCTGGCCGAGCATGCCGCAGTGATGTTCGAAGACATCGATCGTGTCCTGCTCGAGGCGCAGGCAATCCGCAACGATTCCTTGTCCGGAAAATACGCCGACGCCGGCGCGGCCAACACCGCGCTCCGTCAACTGGTCAAGAGCTCGTCGATCCTGGTCGCGGTTGGTTGGACCGACGCATCCGGAGCCGTCGTTGCGCACTCCTACGACCGTGCGCCGCCGCGCGGCAACATCTCCGAAATGCCGCACTTCATCGCGCAACGCGATGGCGCTGGCACCGAGTTGTTCGTTGCGCCGCCCTATCGGTCGGCAGGCGGTGATAAATGGTTCAGTGCGGCGTCGCGCCGGTTGAACAATTCGGATGGGAGCTTTGCGGGCGTCGTGACCGCGCCATTGGATCAATCCTATCTGTTGAAGATCTATCGCAAGATCAATCTGGGCCCGGGCGGCTCCGTCGTGTTGATCCATCGCAACGGACGGATCCTGGCGCGCGTGCCGGAACAGAAAGATGTGCTGGGCATGTCTGTTGCTGGCGGCCCGATGTTTACCCAGTATCTGCCAGTCTCGGAAGCGGGCTCATACGAACTGACGAGTCCCGTCGACGGCATCAACCGCATTGCGGCCTACAAGGCCGTATCCGGGCTGCCGCTGGTTCTGGTCGTGACCTATTCGCGTGATTACGTGCTGCAGCCGTGGTATCGGCATCTCTACACCTTCGGCCCGCCGGCTGCCGCGATCGTCACCATCATCCTGATCGGAACCTTGCTGCTGCGACGGCAAACAAACGCACTCGCGGCCGCGAGTTCCCGTTTCGACGCGGCATTGAGCAACATGCCGCATGGGCTCAGCATGTTCGACGCCGATGAGAAGCTGCTGATCGCCAACAGCCGCTATCGTGAGATGTATGATCTCACTGAGGCGCAGGTCGAACCTGGAACGCCGCTCGGCAGCATCGTCGGCCACTACAAGAGCGCCGGGGGTGATCTCGACGTCAAGGAATTCCTCGACGGCGCAAGACACCGGACTCCGAAGATCGTCATGCTCGCCGATGGCCGGATCATCTCGATCGTGCGTACGCCGATGCAGGATGGTGGCTGGGTCGCGACCCATGAGGACATCACCGAGAAGCGGCGCGACGAGACCTTGCTGGCGGAAAATGCTGCCGAGCTAAAACGCATCAACACGCGTTTCGACGTCGCCATCAGCAACATGTCCCAAGGGCTCTGCCTGTTCGATGCAGACAAAAACCTCGTGGTATCGAATAGTCGCTATCAGCAGATGTACGGTCTGCCCGACGAACTCGTCAGGCCCGGTACGCCCCTGCAACTCATATTGCAGCACTACGTGGATCGCGGCGAATCCAGTCCGCTCAGCGTCGACCAGCATGTCCGGCTGATGCCGACCCAGCGCCAGCAGGACTACGAGCTGAGAGACCACCGGCAGATACTGATCCAGCGCAAGCCGTTGCCGGATGGCGGCTGGGTCGCGACGCACGAAGACGTCACCGAGCAAAAGAGCGCCGAGAGAATGTTGGCGCAGAAGGCCGCTGAACTCGAGGCGATCAACATGCGCTTTGATGCCGCCCTCAACAACATGGCTCAGGGGCTTTGCATGTTCGATGCGGAGCAGAGGATCGTGGTGTCGAACGCGCGCTATTGCGACATTTACCATATTGACCCCGATCGGATAAGGCGCGGAACCACACTGGCGCAAATTCTCGAATATCGCCGCGAGCAAGGCACGCATTTCGTCGATGTCGCGCCGGAGGTCTATCTCGATCAGAACGTCAAGCAGCTCAGTGAGACGCGGGAGCTTGCGGACGGACGGGTGATCGCGATTGCTCGCCACATGATGCAGTACGGCGGTTGGCTCACGACCCACGAGGACATCACCGATCGGGCGAGAAACGAGAAGCGGATCGCATATCTGGCCCAGCACGATCTGCTCACCGGCTTGGCGAACCGCGCCGTGTTTGCGGAAAAGCTCGATGAAGCGGCAAGGCGGTCGCAGCGTCGTGGCACGACGTTTACCGTGCTGATGCTCGATCTCGACAGGTTCAAGCTCGTCAACGATACGCTCGGTCACGCCGCAGGCGATCAGCTGCTGATCGAGGTCGCGCAGCGACTGAGCTCATCACTGCGAGATACCGATGTGCTGGCCCGCCTCGGTGGCGACGAATTTGCGATCATCCAGGAGAACGAAAGCGATCAGAGAGAAGGTGCCATCGCGCTGGCGCTGAAGATCATTCGTCTGGTCGAGCAACCGTTCGATCTTGGCAGCAACCGTGTCAGCGTCGGTACCAGCATTGGCATCGCGTTCGCGCCCGAGCACGGCATCGACGCGGAGATATTACTACAGAAGGCGGACGTCGCGCTCTACGCGACGAAATCCTCAGGCCGGAATGATTTCCGAATCTTCCAGCCGGAAATGACCGTGGCTGCCGACACACAGAAGTCGATGGAGGGCGAGTTGCGGGAGGCGATGGCCCGCGACGAGTTCGAGCTGCACTACCAGCCGGTGATCGAGGCCGGAACGCGCGCGCTGACCGGGCTGGAATGCTTCGTGCGATGGCACCATCCATCGAGGGGCGTGCTGGCGCCTTCGCAGTTCCTCGATGTCGCCGAGCAGGCTGGATTGATGCTGCCGCTCGGTGAATGGATCTTGCAACAGGCCTGCCTGGACGCGGCCGCGTGGCCGGCGCACATCAGAGTCGCCGTCAACATGGGTGCCGCCCAGTTCCACAGGAGTAATGTGCTCGACGTCGTGCTGTGCGCGCTGGTTGAATCGGGATTATCGCCCGAACGCCTCGAACTCGAAATTCCCGACGCTGCGCTCTTGGGCGGGAATCCTGCGGCTCACTTGCTTGCGGTCCGACAACTGAAGAACCTCGGTGTCGGCGTCGTCCTCGACAATTCCGGGCTAGGCTATTCCGCGGCCAGCTACCTCCAGAGTTTCCCATTCGACAAGTTCAAGATCGACCGGGCGATCGTGCAGGGCTGCACGACGCGAAGGGATTGCGCCGCGGTCGTCGCCTCCGCTGTGGCATTGGGGCGCGGTCTTGATGTCACGACGGTGGCCAAGGGCGTCGAGACCCCAGCGCAGTTGGACGCCCTCCTTGCGGCAGGAGTGGACTACGTACAGGGCTATCTGATCGGACGGCCCGTGCCGAATTCCGAAATCTGTTTCGATTCACCGTTACAGGCGCGAAACGTCGCGTGATCCCATGACCTCCGTCGAAATACATGCAACTCAACCGCCAGGACACGAGAGATGACTCTGGAGAACGGTCTGATCGACCGGCTCGAGATCGCACTGGCGAGCCGGGAGCTGTCGAAGCGCGCCGAACTCCTGCGCCAGGTCGCCGATCTCTTCGTGGTCGGCTCAGGCAAGTTCACCGACGAGCAGATCGACCTGTTCGACGAGGTGATGAGCGCGCTCCTCAAGAATATCGAATGCGCCGCGCGAGCGGCGTTCGGGAGCCGGCTTTCAGGATTGCCCGATGCGCCGCGTCGGACGATCCGCTTGCTGGCCTTTGACGACGCGCCCGAGGTGGCGGCGCCGGTCCTGGAGCACTCACCACAGCTCGACGAGGCGAGCTTGGCGGAGAATGCGCGGACCAAGAGCCAGGATCATCTGCTGGCTATCGCCGGCCGCAGCCTGTTGACGGAACCCGTCACCGATGCCCTCCTCGAGCGCGGCAACAACGATGTCGCCATGCGGACCGCCGGCAACGACGGCGCCAGCTTCTCGACTAACGGAATGTCCAAGCTCCTCAGCCGGGCGCGGGACAACGGCGCGCTCGCGATGTGCATCTGGGCTCGGCCCGATATTCCTCGTGAGACCATGTTGAAGTTGTTCGTCCATGCATCTGAGATGGTGAGATCCAAGCTGGAGGCAGCCGATCCCCGCCAGGCAGCTCTGACCCGGCGTGCAATTGCGGAGGGCTCCGATGAGCTGCAAGCGATGGCGCGGGCAGGCTCCAGCGAGCACGCCCGGGCGTTGGCCGAGGTGACGTCCCTGTATTCGAGTGGGCAACTGGACGAGGCACGCGTACTCGGCTTCATCGGCGAGCGAAGCTTGGACAAGACGGCCGTCGCGCTATCGCTCATGAGCGACCTGCCGATCGGAGCGATTGAGCGTGCGGTGGTCCGTTCGCAGCCCGAGCAGATTCTCATCCTCGCGAAGGCGATCGGTCTGTCCTGGGACACGACGAAGGCAATCCTGACGCTTTACCCCGGTGAGGCTCACGAGAGCCGAGAGCGATTGGAGCAGTGCTTCGCGAGCTTCCTTCGGTTGAGTCCAAATACGGCGAAGGCTGCACTCCAGTTCTACAGGCTCCGTGAGCGTGCCGGCCCGGGTCCTGTCCACTAACGGCATTGCGCCCCAGCACCTTTCCCCTGCATGATGCGGGAGCTCTTGGGGGAAGACCATGCGATCCGTCGTCATCACCGGCGCGTCCACCGGCATCGGCTGGGCCATTGCGAAATTTCTGGTCGGGCGCGGCTATCGTGTTTTCGGTAGTGTCCGCAAGCAGGCCGATGCGGATCGGCTCATGGGTGAATTCGGTGCTAACTTCACGCCGCTGCTGTTCGACGTCACCGACGAGGCGGCGGTCCTCGCCGCTGCGCGAAAAGTCCGCGAGGCTCTGGGCGGTGAGACGCTGGCCGGTCTCGTCAACAACGCCGGCGTCGCGGTGGCGGGGCCAGTGCTCGAATTGTCGGTCGACGACTTCCGCCGGCAGATGGAGATCAACGTCATTGGCCCGGTCATCGCGACGCAGGCCTTTGGGCCGCTGCTCGGCGCCGATCCGTCGCTGAAGGGGCCGAAAGGACGGATCGTGATGATCAGCTCGGTCGCGGGCAAGAACGGCAATCCGTTGTCGGCGCCTTACAGTACCTCCAAGCACGCCATCGAAGGCCTGTCGGAGAGCTTGCGCCGCGAGTTGATGCTGTTCGGCATCGACGTCATCATCGTCGCCCCCGGCGCGGTGAAGACGCCGATCTGGAGTAAGGCCGAGCAGATCGATCTCTCAGTCTACCAGAACTCGCCTTATCTGCCGGCGCTGAACAAGGTCAGGGCGTTCATGATGAAGCTCGGCGAGACCGGGCTGCCGGCCGAGCGGATCGCCGAGGTCGTTTTCGAGGCGCTCACCGCCGAGAGGCCCAAGGTTCGCTACCAGATCACGCCGGACCGGATGCGACATTTGATGACGGCCACGCTGCCCAAACGTGTGGTCGACCGCATCATCGCCAAGCGGCTCGGGCTGCTGCCGCAGGGCTGACCGACGTTCAGCCCGCCTCTGCCGCACGTCGGGCCGCGGTTTCGCCGGGGGGCACCATTCCGGCACTTCCCCAACCGCGACGCATCCATGTCAGCGGCGGCCGAGGAGGCGCAGCCGCGCTTTCGGGCCGAGATCGAGGTGGCGCTGGAACAGGCACCCGCCGCCGACCCGGAGGAGGCGAGATCGAGCGGATGGCGGAGAGGGTCATCGACCTCTTCATCGCGGGCATCGCCAAAGCTTAAGCGTGGCTGGCCCATGCGGCCCATTCGCCCATCGCTAACATTAAGCGAAGGTCGGACCGCGACACGCGTTGCTTGTCCGTGACCGTTCAATTACAGTTTTATGACACGGTGCAGGCCTTCCGGCTGCGCCGAACGCCGCAGGCCCGGTCAGCCGGCTCGGCATCACCGTGCCGGACCAGCAGTTGCGTGTCGTCAATGGCGTCCGCGCCCAATCCAGGTCCTTCTGCCACGACCGCCGTATTGGCGAGCGTCGCCGCGCTCGGCATCTGGCGGCTGCTCGCGGTTGCGGCGCCGCATCTCGCCGCGCTCGTCCTGATGTACGAGACCGAGACGGATTTCGGTGCACGGCTCTCCTTCGTGCTGGCCTGGGGCATCCTCAACTTCTTCTGGATCATGCTGCTGCGGCGTCCGGCGCTCTCGGGTGCGCTGTCGCTGACCATGGTCGTGGTGCTGGTGCTGCTGTCACGGCTGAAGCACGACGTCGTGCAGATGACGGTCAACTTCATCGACCTGATGATGATCGACCGCGACACGGTCGCGTTCCTGTTCACGATCTTCCCGAATTTGCGCTGGTCGGTGATCGGGGCCGGCCTCGTCACGCTGCCGCTGATGTATGCGCTGTGGTGGCTCGACCCATTCCGCATCCGCAGGCTGCCGGCGCTCGCCTGCAAGCTCGCCTGCCTCGCCGCGCTGGTCGGCTATTCGCTCTATCATCCGGACGAGGCCTGGCGCGGCTATTACGACGACGGCTATCTCTCGAAGTTCTTCCGCTCCGGCGTCAGCGCGGTCTCCGACTTCGCGCAATACGGCTTTATGGAGTCGGCCGCTTCGACCAACGAACGGCTCAACATGCCGCTGGTCGATGCCTGCCATCCCGCCGGCCGGCGGCCGAACATCATCATGGTCCATGATGAATCGAGCTTCGACATCCGCGCCGCGCAGGGCATCAAGGTGCCGGCTGGCTACGGCAGCCATTTCAAATCCTGGGACGGCAAGGAGCGCACCTTTCTGGCCGAGAGCAATGGCGGGCCGAGCTGGTTCACCGAATACAATGTGCTCGCGGGGTTGTCGTCGCGTTCGTTCGGCCGCTTCGCCTATTTCGTGACGCGCATCGCGACAGGCCGTGTCGAGCGCGGCCTGCCGCTGGCGCTGCGCCGCTGCGGCTACGATACGATGTCGCTCTACCCCGCCTATGGCGGCTTCATGGCCGCGCGCAGTTTTCAGATGACGACCGGCGTCGAACGCTTCCTCGACTCCAAGGATCTCGGCGCCAAGGATGTCGAGCCGGATAGCTTCTTCTACGACAAGGCGCTCCGGCTGATGGGCGAGCGGACGCCGAACAAGCCGCTGTTTACCTTCATTTACCTCGGCGCCAATCATTTCCCCTGGGAGACGCGCTTCCGCCCGGATCTGCTGCCGAACTGGCGCGCACCGGGCAATGTGCCGTCCATCGACGAATATCTGCGCCGGCAGGCGATGAGCGCCGAGCAGTACAAGGCCTTCCTCGCGGGCTTGAAGAAGAATTTTCCCGGCGAGCCTTTCCTGATCGTGCGCTATGGCGATCATCAGCCCGAGTTTGCGCCTGCTATCCTCGAGCCCGGGCTCGACGAGGGTGCAATCGGCAAAAAGCTCGACGCCTACGACCCCCGCCTCTACGCGACCTACTACGCGATCGACGCCGTCAATTTCGACCCGGTGAAGAGCGAGGCCGTGATGGACACGGTCGATGGTCCGTATCTGCCGCTGGTCATCCAGGAAGCCGCCGGCATCCCGCTCGATCCGTCCTTCGCCGAGCAGAAGGAGATCATGCTCCGCTGCAAGGGCATCTTCTACGGCTGCAAGGACGGTGCCGAAGCGAGCCGGCTGAACCGGCTGCTGATCGATGCGGGGATGATCCGCGGGTTGTAGCGTCCTCCAACGTCGTCGAATGAATGGCGCGGCTTACCGCCCACCCACCTTCTCCCACAGCCATTTGGCCACCGCATCCGGGGACGAATTCGCGTCATTTCCGGCGGCGCGTAAATTGGCTTCGCGCATGGTCGCGATGTCGATCTTGCCGAGCAGCGGCTTCAGCGCAGCCTGCAGCCGCTCGTCCCCGGCGCGCTTCGGGGCCAGCAGCAGGATGGCATCGTAGGGCGGGATCGCGTGCCTGGGATCGTCGAGAGCAACGAGATCGTATTTTGCGATCAGCCCGTCGCTGGTGTAGCCCGCGATGACATCGACTTCGCCGCTGGCGACCGCCGCATACATGAAGTCCGGCTGCATCTGGCGCTGGGCGCGGAACGAGAGGCCATAGGCCTTTTGCAGCGCCGCCCATTCGGATCGCGAGAAGAACTCATAGTCGCCGGCGATCGACAGGGTCGAAGCATGCGCGGCGAGATCGGCGATGGTGCGGATGCCAAGCGCCTCCGCCCGCTTCTTCGGGATCACCAGCGCATAGGCATTCTCGAAACCGAGCTCGCCGAGTAGCGTGATGTTCTCCTTCGCAAGCGTCGTCTGCAGCTCCGCCAACAGCTCCGCGCGCGGCTTGATGTCCGTGCGGTGAAGCTGATTGGCCCAGAGCGTGCCGGAATAATCGACATAGAGATCGATATCACCGGCCTTCAATGCCTCGAAGATCACGCTCGAGCCGAGACCGGATCGTGCGACGGCGGAAAGACCGACCGCCTGCAGCCGGTCCCGCATCAACGCCGACAGCACGTACTGCTCGGCGAACGTCTTGGCGCCCACGACATAGCTTTGCGACGAGCGCCCCATCGTCGGCACCAATGTTGCGGCGACCAGTGCCGCGATCCCGGCCGCGCCAAGCGCGGTACGCACGCGGCTGCGCCGGCGCAGGCCGCTCTCGATCAGGCCGAGCAGTTGATCGACGGCGAGCGCCAGCAGGGCCGAGGCAAAGCAGCCGAACAGCACGAACACCCAGTTCTGGGTCTGGAGCCCGGCAAAGATATAATTGCCGAGGCTGGTCTGCCCGATCGGGGTCGACAGCGTCGCGGTGCCGATCACCCACACTGCGGCGGTACGGATGCCAGCCATCATCACGGGGAGGGCCAGCGGCAGTTCGACCATCACGAGCGACTGCCGTGCGGTCATTCCGACGCCTTTGGCAGCCTCGATCAGCGCGGGATCGATGCCGTTGAGGCCGGTGATGCCATTGCGCAGCACCGGCAGCATCGAATAGAGCGCCAGCGCCAGCACCGCCGGCAGGAAGCCGAAGGCGGAGAAGGAGACGCCGAACCAGGCCAGCGTCACGGAGGCCGCGAGCAGCAGCAGCGGATAGAACAGCGCGAGCAGCGCCAACCCCGGCACGGTCTGCACGATGCTGGCGAGCGCGAGCAGGACGGCGCGCGGCGTGGGGCGGTTGCGCGTCAGGATCGCCAGCGGCAGGCTGACGATCAGGCCGAGCGCAAGCGCGGCGAGACTCACCCGCACGTGGTTGCCGAGATAGTCGGGCAAATGCGCCAGCGCCTCGCCCCAGCGCGGATCGGTGAAAAGGCTCATGCCGCCCCGCTCTGCGGCAGCAGCGCGTTCAGCCGTTCCACCTGCCGTCGCGGCGTCCGCAACAGCTCCAGCACGTAGGCGTCGCTGCTTTTCGAGAGCTCCACTGGCGTGCCCTGCGCCAGCAGCTTCCCGCCGCGCATCACCGCGATGCGGTCGGCCAGCAAAATCGCTTCCGTCATGTCGTGGGTGATCATCACGGTGGTCAGGCCGAGCTTGCGGTGCAGCTCGCGAAAATCGTCGCCGAGCGCATCGCGGGTGAGGGGGTCGAGCGCGCCGAATGGCTCGTCCATCAGCACGATCCGGGGCCGTGCCGCGAGCGCCCGCGCCACGCCGACACGCTGGCGCTGGCCGCCCGAGAGCGCATCCGGCAGCCGCTCGCGGTGCGCGGCCCGGTCGAGCTGCACGAGCTCGAGCAACTCATCGACTCGCGTCGCGATATCCGCTGCCGGGACGCCGAGCAGTTTCGGCGTGATCCCGATATTGTCGGCGACGCTCAGATGCGGGAACAGCCCGCCGCTCTGGAAGACATAGCCGATGCGGCGCCGCAGCGCGACCGGATCGACCGATTGGACGTCGTCGCCCTCGACCGTGATCGTGCCGTCATCCGCCTCGATCAGGCGGTTGGCCAGCCGCAGCAGCGTCGTCTTGCCCGACCCCGAGCCGCCCACGACGGCCACAAACTCGCCTTCGGCAACGTCGAGTGACACATCGTCCACGGCCTTGAGCGCGCCGAAGCTCTTGGTGACATGGGCATAGCCGATCATCGGCCTGGACGGCATCGGGCGGGCCTCACTGCGCTGACCCGCCCCAAGGATTGGAGGAGGGAGGGGATGACAACGCCCATGCGTAGCACGCTTGGCGGCTTGATTGAACTTGGCCGCGCGAGCGGCTAAGGCATCGGGCCAAGTTCGGAGGGAACACATGATAACGCCTACGGCAGTGGCGCTGGACGACGCCAAGGTCGCGTTCCAGCTAGGGGACGGGCGGGTCTATACGGCGGTGGAGAAGGCGCATCTGACGGTCGCGCAGGGCGAGTTCGTCGCCATCGTCGGCCCGACCGGCTGCGGGAAATCGACCCTGCTCAACGTCGCGGCCGGGCTGCTCAAGCCGGCTGCCGGGAGCGTCAAAATATTCGACCAGCCGCTCGCCGGGCTGAACCGGGATGCCGGCTATCTGTTCCAGGCCGATGCGCTGTTCCCCTGGAAGACCACGCTCGACAATGTCGCGATCGGGCTCGAAGTCAGCGGCACGCCGCGTAGCGAGGCACTCCCGCGGGCGCAGAAATGGCTGACCTCGGTCGGCTTGGGCGCCTTCGCCAACCGCTATCCTCACATGCTCTCCGGCGGTCAGCGCAAGCGCGTGGCGCTGGCGCAGGTGCTGATCCGCGATCCAAAGATCCTGCTGATGGACGAGCCGTTCGGTCCGCTGGACGCGCAGACCCGGCAGGTGATGGGCAACCTGCTGCTCGACCTCTGGAACGCCGACCGCAAGGCCGTGCTGTTCGTCACCCATGATCTGGAAGAGGCGATCGCGCTCGCCGACCGCGTCGTGATCATGTCGGCGGGGCCGTCCTCCCGCATCATCGGCGACTGGCGCGTGAGCCTGCCGCGCCCGCGCGACATTTTCGAAGTGCGGCTGGACAAGGAATTCCATGCGCTTCATCGCGAGATCTGGAGCGTGCTCAAGGACGAGGTCATGAAGGGCTATGCGCAGTCCACCCAAGCGGCGGAGGCGGTGTGATGTCGCGCGTCACTCTCCTTGCGCTGCAAGTGCTGGTCGCGGTGGTCTGCCTCGCGCTGTGGCAATTACTCTCGACCGTGCCCGTGTTCGGCAAGATCCTGCTGCCGCCGTTCTTCTTTTCCAACCCGGTCGATGTCTTCGCCCAGATCGTCAAATGGTTCTCGTCCGGTGTGATCTGGAAGCATCTCGGCATCACGCTGACGGAATCGATCCTGGCCTTCGTGATCGGATCGGCCGGCGGCGTGCTGATCGGCTTCTGGTTCGCGCGCCAGCCGCTGGTCGCCGCGGTGTTCGATCCCTACGTCAAGATGGTCAACGCACTGCCGCGGGTGGTGCTGGCGCCGATCTTCGCGCTGTGGCTTGGGCTGGGCATCTGGTCCAAGGTCGCGCTCGGCGTCACGCTGGTGTTCTTTATCGTGTTCTTCAACGTCTATCAGGGCGTCAAGGAGGTCAGCCGTACCGTGCTCGATAACGGCCGCATGCTCGGCATGAGCGAGCGGCAGCTGATGCAGCACGTCTATTGGCCCTCGGCGCTGTCGTGGATGTTCTCCTCGCTGCACACGTCGGTGGGCTTTGCCGTGGTCGGTGCGGTCGTCGGCGAATATCTTGGATCGGCGGCGGGGCTCGGCTATCTCATCCAGCAGGCTGAAGGCATCTTCGACGTCGCCGGGGTGTTCGCCGGCATGTTCGTGCTGTCGGCCTTCGTCATCCTGATCGACTTTGGGGTGACATTGGTGGAGCGGAGGCTGCTGGTCTGGCGGCCGACCGTGGACGGGCGCGGCTAGGCCGAAAGGGGCCCGCGCGTCGCGCGAGCCCGGATCGCGAAAGTTCAATCCAGCAACTTGGTGTCGTCGGGCGCCTGCGGCGGCGTCTTGATCGCGATCGCCTTGACCTGTCCGCTGATCGGTTTGGTGCCGCCATGCGGCGTCCCCTTCGGGATGATGACGAGGTCGCCCGGCTTCACCGTGACTTCCTTGTCGCCGAACCAGATCGTGCCGGTGCCCTCCAGAATGTACTGGATCTCGTTGGTGTTGGGATGCATGTGCTTGGGCACATTGCCGACCTGGATCGAGATGGTGGCGCCGTCGGCACTCGCGAACATCTTGGAACGGAAGCCGACGGCGTTGGCGTTTCCGAGCGCGTCGCCCTCCATCTCGCCGGTGTGGATGATCTGCGGAGTGATGTTTTCCGCAGCCAGCGCCGGCCGCAGCAGGTGGGTTGCGCCGCACCCGGCGGCAAAAGCGGTGGCGATCGACAGTCCGATTGCAAGGCGATTCATGGATGATCCTCCCCATCAAGAATTGTTCTTGTGGGCTCATGCTATTGCGCCGAAAGGCCGATGGCCAGCGCCTTCGGTCCTGCTTCTCAAGCCAGCCCCGCTGCTCTATGGTGCCGCCAGCCGAACGGAGGAAACCAATGAAGAACACGATAGCCAGGCTCGCGGGCGCGCTGCTCGCGCTGACGCTCACCACCGGTCTTGCCGCGGCGCAAAGCAAGGTCACCATCGCGATCGGCGGCGGCTCGTGCCTGTGCTATTTGCCGACGGTGCTGGCAAGACAGCTCGGCGAATACGACAAGGCCGGTCTCAATGTCGAGCTCGTGGACCTCAAGGGCGGCTCGGACGCGCTCAAGGCCGTGCTCGGCGGCAGCGCCGACGTGGTCTCCGGCTATTTCGACCATTGCGTCAACCTCGCGGCCAAGAAGCAGGAGCTTCAGGCGTTCGTCGTCTATGACCGCTATCCCGGTCTTGTGCTGGTGGTTTCGCCGTCGCACACGAACGAGATCAAGTCGATTAAGGATCTTGCCGGCAAGAAGGTCGGCGTCAGCGCGCCCGGCTCCTCCACTGACTTCTTCCTGAAGTATATGCTGAAGAAGAACGGGGTCGATCCCGCCAGCACCGCCGTGATCGGCGTCGGCCTCGGTGCCACAGCGGTCGTCGCCATGGAGCAGGGCCAGATCGACGCGGCCGTGATGCTCGATCCGTCCGTGACCGTGCTCCAGGGCAGCCACAAGGATCTGCGCATCCTCTCGGACACCCGCACGCAAAAGGATACGCTCGAGACGTTCGGCGGCGAATATCCGGGCGGCGCGCTGTACTCGACCGCGGCCTGGGTCGCCGGCCACGAGAAGGAGACGCAGGCGCTCACCAACGCGATCCTGGGCACGCTCGCCTGGATCCACTCGCACTCGCCCGAGGAGATCATGGCGAAGATGCCGGAGGAGACGGTGGGCAAGAACAAGGACCTCTATCTCGCGGCACTCAAGAACACGATTCCGATGTACTCCGAGACCGGCAAGATGGATCCGAAGGGCGCTGACGCCGTGCTCGCGGTGTTCAGCGTCGGATCGCCCGAGGTCGCGAGCGCCAAGATCGACGTCAGCAAGACCTTCACCAACAAGTATGTCGAGCAGGCCAAGAAGACCACGGGGAGCGCCAAATAACTGACGCGAAGTCTCGGTAACCAGGCGTCATGACGTCACCGATCATCCATCGCGTCACGACGCTTGATCTTGCCGTGCGGCCGATCGTCTGGCCGTTCGCGGAGGAGCGGCGTGACGAGATCGCGGCGCATTTCGCCGAGAAGCAGCGCGAGCGACCAAAACTCTGGAACGGTGGCGTCCTGCTCGGGCGCGATGCAATGTTCGCCGACGGCCATCTCTCTACGACCTATTTCGAGACGGATTTCGCGAGCTTCCTCGCCTGGCGCGACTGGGGCTTTCCCGACAAGGCCGTGTTCAACGGCTTTGGCATGGGCGCGCTGCTCACCTCCGACGGCGCCTTCGTCATGGGCGAGATGGCGCAGCACACCGCCAATGCAGGCCGGATCTATTTCCCGTCGGGCACGCCCGATCTCGGCGACGTCAGGGGTGACACGCTGGACATTCCCGGCAGTGTGATCCGCGAACTCGAGGAAGAGACCGGCCTGACCGCGGCCGACTATCGGATCGAGCCCGACTGGCATTGCGTCGTCACTGGCCCAACGATTGCGATGCTGCAAATTATCAACCTGGACATGCCGGGTGATGTGGCGCGTGCGCGGATCGAAGCCAATCTTGCGGCCGAGGCCGAGCCAGAGCTGTCGGCTATCCATCTCGTGCGCGGGATGAGTGATCTCACGCCGTCCATGCCGCGATTTGTCACGGCTTTTGTCGAGCAGCAGTTCGCGTCGCGCTGATGCGCGAGGCTTGACATCGCTGCGCCCAGCCCATGTGATGGGTAAAAATACAAAACCAAAAAGAATGCAATGCACAATCGTCTAGGGAGGTTCTGATGCGCGTGCGCATGGCTGCCCGTTTGGTGCGTGGGCTGTTGGTCGCGATATCAGCGACGGGCTTGGCGCTGTCCGCCCAGGCCCAGGATCAAGGCAAAGAGAAGAAGATCAAGATCGGCGTCGTTTTCGATCTGACCGGGCCTCTCGCCGGCGGCGGCTCCGAACTCGGCTATATCGGGGCAAAGATCGTTCTCGACCATTTCGCCAAGACCGGCGTCGAGGGTTACAAGATCGAAGCAGTCTATGCCGATGCGCAGAGCAAGCCCGACATCGCGATCAACGAATCCGTCCGCCTGCTCGAGCAGGAAAAGGTCGACATGGTGCTCGGCTTCTTCTCCTCGGCTCAATGCGTGCCGGTCGCCGCTCGCGTCGAGCAGCTCAAGAAGTTCATGTGGATGACGACCTGCATCTCGTCGGCCGTGTTCAACGAGAAGGGTTATAAATACGTCTTCCGCCCGCAGGCGAGCGGCGATCAATTCGGCATGATGACGATGGATTTCATCGCGCAGAACGCCAAGGCGAAGTTCGACAAGGAGCCGAAGGATCTGCGCGTCGCCATCATTCACGAAGACGGCGCTTATGGCGTCGACGTGTCCAGGGGCAACGAGGCCGGCGCGAAGAAGGCGGGCTTCAACGTCGTGATGAAGGAGGGTTATTCGGCCACCGCGCCTGACCTCTCCGCGCTGGTGACCAAGCTGAAGCGCGCCAAGCCCGACGTCATTTTCCACACCGGCTACAACCCTGATATCACGCTGTTGCTGCGTCAGGCGCGCGAGCAGGGGCTGAAGTTCGGCGCGCTGATGGGACACGGTGCGGGTTACGGCGTCTACGAGAAGCTGAAGGAAGGCATGGGCACGGATGCCACCTACATCTTCAACACCGACCCGATCTCGATCTGGCTTGCCAACCAGAAGACCATGGATCCCAAGCTCCCGCCCGTGATCAAGATGGTCGGCGAGGAGTTCGACAAGATCCGGCCCGGCGTCGCCATCCGCTCGGCGCATGTAGGCATCGGTGCGTCCAACACGTATGTGTTCATGAATGACGTGCTGCCGCGCGCAATCAAGAAATATGGCGGGGTTGATCCGGATGCGCTGCGCAAGGCTGCGCTCGATACCGATATCCCCGAGGGCGGCACCATGCTCGGCTTCGGCGTCAAGTTTTACGGCGAGGGCACGCCGATGGCCGGGCAGAACGAGCGCTCGTTCCCGGTCGTGATCCAGTACATTGACGACAAGTCCTCCGTGGTGTGGCCCAAGAGCCAGGCGCAGCGCGAGGCCGTGCTGCCGTTGCCGAAGGGCACCACCTACAGCAACCAGTAGAGCAAATAAGCGAAGCAAGGAGAGAGGGACGGTGCTGGAAGTCAGCGGGCTGGTGAAGCGGTTTGGCGGCTTCACCGCCGTCAACAATGTGTCCTTCAAGGTCGATCAGGGCGAGATCCTCGGCCTGATCGGCCCCAACGGCTCGGGCAAGAGCACGATCTTCAATATGCTCTCGGGCACGCTGGCGCCAACGTCCGGTTCGATCCTGTTCGGCGGCTCCGAGATCGCAGGCCTTCCGCCGCACCGGATCATCAACACCGGTATCGGTCGCACCTTCCAGATTCCGCGGCCATTCCGCCGCTTGACGATCTTCGAGAACGTCGCGCTCGCCGGATTCTACGGCCAGGGCCGCCACAGCCGTGCCAGGGCCGAGGAGGCGGCCGAGCGATCGCTGGCGATGGTCGGCTTGCCGACCGATCGCCATGCCAGTGTCGATGGCCTCGGCGCAGCCGGTCTGAAAAAGCTCGAACTGGCGAAAGCGCTCGCCACCGCGCCAAAACTTCTGCTGGCCGATGAGAGCCTCGGCGGCCTCGACGAGGCCGAGATGGGTCAGGCGGCCGACATGCTGCGCAACATCCGCGACGAACTCGGCATCACCATCATCTGGGTCGAGCACATCATGGGCGTGCTGATGCGCGTCGTCGATCGCGTCATGGTGCTCGATCACGGCGAGAAGATCTCGGAAGGGTTGCCGAGTGCCGTTGCCGGCGATCCCCGTGTGATCGAGGTCTATCTCGGCACCGATGCCGAGACCACGCAAGCCGCGGCCGCCGCAGCGCGCCGCCGCGCGGGAGGGTAGCCGATGCTGGAGCTCCGCGGCGTCAATGCCGGCTACGGCACCTTCCAGGCACTGTTCGACGTCGATCTCGACGTGAGGGCGGGTGAGGCCGTCGGCGTTATCGGGCCCAACGGGGCCGGCAAGACCACCCTGATGCGTGTCATCTCCGGGCTGATCCGCCCCTCGCGCGGGTCGATCAGAATGGAAGCCGTCGACGTCGTGGCCACGCCGCCACACAAGATCGTCAGCCTCGGGATCGCGCATGTGCCGGAGAACCGGCGGCTGTTTCCGCAGCTGTCGGTCGATGACAATCTCAAGATGGGGGCGTTCATGAAGGAGGCGCGCAGCCATTATGCCGAGCGGCTGGACGTGGTGTTCGACCTGTTTCCGCGCCTGAAGGAGCGTCGCCACCAGATGGCCGGCACCATGTCCGGCGGCGAGCAGCAGATGTGCGCGATCGGCCGGGCGCTGATGTCGAATCCAAAGCTGCTGCTGCTCGACGAGCCGTCGGCGGGGCTCGCGCCGGTCGTGGTGCAGCAGGTGTTCGAGCTGGTGAAGCGGATCCGCGCCAGCGGGCTGACCGTGCTGATCGTCGAGCAGAATGTGCAGCAGGTGCTGCGGGTGGTCGATCGTGCCTATCTGATCGAGGCGGGCACGATCAGGTCCTCGGGCACCTCGGCCGAGATGCTGGCGAGCGACACGGTCAAGGAAGCGTATCTCGGGGTGTGAGGTTCATGCGGGCATGCAAGCATTTCTGGACATTTTCGACATCTACCTGCTGGAGGCCGTGATCAACGGCATCCTGCTCGGCGGCGTGCTGGCGCTGCTTGCGCTCGGGCTCAATTTGATTTTCGGCGTCATCGACGTGACCTGGATCTGCTACGCAGAGCTGGTGATGATCGGCATGTACGCCATGTACTTCCTGGTGCAGTATTACGGCATCAGCTATTTCCTCGCCGCGCCGCTCACTATCCTGCTGGTCGCGTTGCTCGGCGCGGCGCTGCATTACCTCGTGATCGCGCCGCTGCTCACGGCGCCGCCGATCAACCAGTTGCTCGCGACCGGCGGGGTGCTGTTCGTGCTGCAGAGCTTTGCCACCGTTGCCTTCGGCATCGACTTCCGCAACCTCGGCATCCGCCTGCCGGTGCTCGCTTTCGGCGACATGAATTTCAGCTACGCACGACTTCTGTCCTTCCTGGCCGCGCTGGTCGGCATGGTCGCGGTCTATCTGTTCATGACGCGGACTTTCACCGGCACCGCGATCCGGGCGATCTCGCAGGACCGGCAGATCATGGCTCTGATGGGCGTCGATACCAAGCGCATCTATCTCATTACATCCGCGATCGGCGGTGGGCTGGCCGGGCTCGCCGCCTGCCTGTTGGTTCTGCAATATGACGTGCATCCCTTCGTCGGCCTGTCGTTCGGGCCGATCACCTTTCTGATCTGCGTGCTCGGGGGCTTGGGCAATTTCATCGGCGGCTTCATCGCCGCCTTCGTGTTCGCCGAGATCATCTCGCTCGGCGGCCTGTTCTCCGATCTCGAATGGGGCTACGTGCTCGCCTTCGCCTTCTTCATCGTCATGATGTTCATCCGGCCCGCGGGCCTGCTCGCGAGGCGCCGATGATGGGGCGGGGACGGCTTGCAGCTTGGGGTATCGGATTGGCGGCGCTGGTCGCGCTGCCTTTCGTCTATCGCGATCCCTATCATCTGCACATCATGGTGCTGATCCTGATCTGGTCGTTCGCCTATACGTCATGGTCGATGATGGGGCGGTTCGGCCTGGTCTCGCTCGGCCATGGCGGGTTCATGGGCATCGGCGCCTATGTCACGGCGCTGCTCTGGAATCACCTGGGATGGTCGCCCTGGATCGGCATTCCCGTCAGCATGGCCGCGGCCGGCGCGCTGGCGCTGATCGTCGGCTATCCCTGTTTCCGCTTCCGCATCACCGGGCACTATTTCGTGCTGGTGACGCTGGCGCTCTCCGGCATCGTGCTCCAGGTCATCACGGCGACGCGCGATTACACCGGCGGGTCGCTCGGCTACACGCCGAACCGGGCCGCCGGCAACAAGCTCTGGTCGCTGCAATTCGACGACAAGATCACCTGGTACCTGATCGCGCTCGGGGTCTGGCTGTTCGGCATCGTGGTCTGGCACTGGGTCGACCGCAGCATGGCCCGCTATGCGCTGGAGGCGATTTCGGAGGACGAGGACGCCGCGGCCGCCGCCGGCGTCGACGTGACCGCGGAGAAGCTGAAGATCACGCTGCTCAGCGCGCTGATGACGGCCTTGGCCGGCGCGCTCTACTGCCAGTACCAGATGTTCATCACGCCAGACACCGTCAGCGGCATCGCGGTGTCGCTCCAGATGGTGTTCGCGGCCATCGTCGGCGGCCTGTTCGTCTCGCTCGGCCCGACCTTCGGCGCTATCATCACGATTATGCTGGCCGAGACCCTGCGCATCGGCTTCGGCACCAAGGCGGTCGGCTGGGACAATCTCGTCTACGGCGTGCTGCTGGTGCTTTTCATCATATTCCTTCCGAAGGGCATCCTTGGTAGCTTGCTCGATCGATTGAAGCCGCAACGCAAGGTGCCCCGCGCTCATGAGCAAGAAGCCGTCCAAATCGCTCGCCCAGGAACTTGACCGCTACATCACGCCATTCCGCTACGACGGTTCGGGCAAGTTTCATCTCAAGGACCACAAGACCGACGAGAAGGGCGATCTCGACAAGGAGAAGGCGCAGGAGCTTCTCGACGCCAACAAGAAGCGGCTGATTGCGTTTCAGGAGAAGCTCTACGCCCAGGACCGCTGGTCGGTGCTGATCGTGTTCCAGGCGATGGACGCTGGCGGCAAGGATTCTGCGATCAAGGCGATCTTCGAGGGCATCAATCCGCAGGGCTGCGCAGTCAGTGCCTTCAAGGCGCCGAGCAGCAGAGAGCTCGACCACGACTTCCTCTGGCGCCACGCGGTCGCGCTGCCGGAGCGCGGCCATATCGGCATCTTCAACCGCTCCCATTACGAGGAATGCCTGGTGACGCGGGTGCACCCGGAGATACTCGCCAAGGAGAAGCTGCCGCCAAAGCTCGTCACCAAGAGCATCTGGAAGGAGCGGTTCGAGGACATCTCTGCGTGGGAGCGCTATCTCTGTCGCAACGGCACCGTGGTGCTGAAATTCTTCCTCAACCTGTCCAAGGACGAGCAGCGCGAGCGCTTCCTCGACCGGCTGGAGGAGCCGGCCAAGCAATGGAAGTTCTCGATGGACGACATCAAGGAGCGCGCGCTGTGGCCGCGCTACCAGGCGGTCTATCAGGACATCGTCCGGCACACGGCAACGCCGCATGCGCCGTGGTATGTCGTGCCGGCCGATCACAAATGGTTCGCCCGCGTCGTGATCGGGTCGGCCATCGTCGCGGCGCTCGAAAAGCTCGATCTGCGCTTCCCCCGCGCCGACAAGGCCTCGCTGGGCGAATTCGAGGAGGTGCGCAAGGCGCTGGAGAAGGAGGAGAACGAGGAGAAGGCGGGCAAGAAACAAAAAACGCGAAAACAACCCCATGCACAGTAGCGGGGACAGCGAAATCAATGACTTGAAGGCCAGCGCGAGCGCCTGCGGATTTAACGAAATCGTTGACACGTCGGGCAAAACAGGAGCATGATGTCATCATCCCCAAACCCTCAGTACCCGCGCGCCATCCCGTAGCAGACGCGCTCCACATTGGCGGGAAGGGCGGTTCTTGCAATCCGCCGACTTCTCGTATTTCGCTGCAGCGAATCCCTCGCAGGTGAGATGGAACGCGCCCTCAAATGTGATTTGCGCACCATTGATCTTGCTTGACAGTCTTGCGTCACGGGAGGACCATCCCAATGGTCGCAAACAAGCGACGCGCAACGTCCACATCAAGAGCAAGGGGAGGTCTATGACACCACCTCCGCAGAACCAGCCGCGTTAAGTGCGATGGAGCTCGTTCGGACTATCGCATAGCGGCAGAAACGCGAACGGCACGCCGGGCCAAGGTCTAGTGGGCTGCATCAGTGTGGCATGGCCCCTACCTGCCCGGCGCTGTATTCTGCATCACATCGATTGCATCACAGCGATCATGTCGGATGGCCGTGACGAGGCCGCCGCGCTTTTGACATCCTGCTTCTCTCCTCCTCCTCATCGCGTCATTCCGGGCCGACTCCCGGAATGACGCAGGGCGATCGCATATCAGGGCGATCGCACATGACGTCTCGGCGGCGCCTGAGCGAGCGGCTCGTCCTTCGAGACGACCGCTTCGCGGCCTCCTCAGGATGAGGCTCAACTGCATCCATCTGCATTGAAATGCTGCCGCATACGCATCCCCTCATCCTGAGGGCCCGCCGCAGGCGGGCGTCTCGAAGGATGGCCGCAGCCGAGCTTCCAGCCGCGTGCCCGCATTCCAATCGCTGCACGTCCCGCCTTGAAATCGTGGTTCCCGCTTCCTGCACCGCGGCAAATGCCAAGAGAATGTCGCCTCATTGGCCAACTTCCGACACAGCGCCCGGGCGAATAGCGTCGATCCGACATGATGCATGTGCTTCGGCGGTGACGGTCCCGACGTCGCCGTCGCATTCATTTCTCCCAGGGAATCCCTCGTGTCGCATAAGCTTGTCTCCGCGCTTCTCGCCGCGCTCTTGATCGCGATCTCGTCTCTCTCCAGCGTCCGCGCCGCGCCGCCTGCGCCGGCGGCAGATCGCGCTGCCGCGTTGTCGCCCGATGAGGCCAAGCGCGCGCTGGAGACGCTGCAGGACGACAAGAAGCGCGCGCAGATGATCGACACGCTGCGCGCGATTGCCAATGTGTCCGGTGCACAGCAGCCCGCGCCCGAGCCAAAATCGCCGATCCCGCTCGCGGCCGACGGCCTCGGTGCGCAGCTCATGCTCACTGTGTCCGAGGAGATCGGCGAAATTTCGCGAGACGTCGCCGATATGGCCAGGACACTCACGCACTTCCCGGCGTTCTACTACTGGATCGTGCGGACCGCGAACGATCCCGCGGCCTACAATCTCCTGATCGAGATTGGTTGGAAGCTCGCGCTGGTGTTCGGCTGCGCCTTCTGCGCCGAATGGGTGATGTTCCGTCTGATCCGCCGCCCCGTCGCGTTCCTGGAAGGGCGCATGCCGCAAACGGCGCGTCTGCCGGTGCAGGTGTTGCCCATTACCGATCCGCCGTCATCGGTCGCCGATGTCACCCCGGCTCCCGAACTGCACATGCGCCGCCACAGCCTGGCGCGGGCCTGGCAAATCATGCTGCGGCTGCCGCTCGTGCTGGGACGCTTCCTGCTCGAGCTGCTTCCCGTGTTGGTCTTTGTCGGGGTCGCCACGGCGCTGCTCGGCACCGAGATCGGCGAGCCCACCACCGTCCGCCTCGTGATCCTCGCCGTCGTCAACGCCTATGCGTTCTCGCGCGGGCTCATCTGTGTGGTCCGTGTGCTGGCGGGACCGTTCGGCTTGTTTCCGGTCAAGGCCGAAACCGCCGCCTATATCGAGATCTGGGCGCGCCGTATCGTCGGTGTCGGCGTCTCCGGCATCGCCTTTGCGAATGTGGCGCTGCTGCTCGGCCTGCATCGCGGCGGCTATGCCGCGCTCCTGCGCATGGTGATGCTGGTCGTGCATCTCTTCATCGTCGTGATCATCCTGCAATGCCGCCGCCAGGTCGCCGAAGCCATCCGCGCGCCGGCCGACCGGCAGGGGATCGCGGCGGGACTGCGCAACCGCATCGCGGGCGGCTGGCACTATCTCGCCATCGCGCTCGACCTTGCGCTGTGGGCCGTGTGGGCGCTGAACATTCGCAATGGCTATTCGTTGCTGCTGCAATATTTCGTCGGCACCATCGCGGTGGCGCTGATCACGCGTGTCGCCATCATGCTGACGCTGGGCCTGATCGACCGCGGCTTCCGCATCAAGCCGGAGATCCTCCAGCGCTTTCCAGGCCTCGAGATCCGCGCCAACCGCTACCTGCCGCTGCTGCGCAAGATCGTATCCGGCGTGATCGCCTTCATCGGCCTGGTGGCCGTGCTCGAAGTCTGGGGCGTCGACGCCATCGTCTGGTTCTATGGCGGCCAGATCGGCAGCAGGTTGATCTCGGCGGTGGTGACGATCGGACTTGCCGTATTCATTGCAGCGGCGATCTGGGAAGCCAGCAACGCGCTGCTGGACCGCCAGATCAATACGCTGTCGCGCGACGGGCACTATGCCCGCGCCGCGCGGCTGCGGACCTTTCAGCCGATGCTGCGGACGGCTTTGCTGTGCGTGATCGCCACCGTCGTCGGCCTCACGGCGCTCAGCGAGATCGGCGTCAATGTCGCGCCGCTGCTGGCGGGCGCCGGCATCGTCGGCATCGCCATCGGCTTCGGCTCGCAGAAGCTGGTGCAGGATCTCATCACCGGGCTGTTCCTGCTGCTGGAAAACACGGTCCAGGTCGGCGACAGCGTCAGCGTGTCCGGCCTATCGGGCGTCGTCGAGAACGTCTCGATCCGCACGATCAGGCTCCGGGCCGGCGACGGTGCCGTGCACATCGTGCCGTTCAGCGCGGTCACCACCATCACCAATGCCAGCCGTGGCGCCGGCAATGCGTCCGTCAGCGTCAATGTCGCCTACAAGGAAGACACCGACCGCGCCGGCCAGATCCTCAAGGATATCGTCGACGAGATGCGCCGCGAGGTCGAATTCCGCAGCCTGATCCGCGGCGATCTCGAGCTCTGGGGTATCGACAAGGTCGACGGCGCCATGGTGTCGATCGTCGGCCAGATCCGTTGCACCGAGGCCGGCCGCTGGCCGGTGCAGCGCGAATTCAACCGCCGCATGAAGCAGCGTTTCCAGCACAACGGCATCGAGGTCGCATCCGCCACCCAGACCATCCTGATGCACATCGCGCCGCCGGCTGACAGCGCCGCTCATCTGACGCCGCGTCGAGCGGCAGGATAGTCGCTCGGTAAACTTACCGCTTGCCTTGGTTGAACCGGCAGCGTTCACTTCGCCCCAGTTCGCTGACGACATGCGGGCGGTGAAAAAGGGTGGATGGAATGTGGGGGCGGTGGGCTGGACTGCGCGGTCATGTGATCGTCATTTGTGCGTTGCTTGGATGTGCGGCGTGGGCCACACCGGCAAACGCGCAGCCGTTTCCGACGCGGCCGATCACCCTCGTGGTGCCGTTCGCGGCGGGCGGTCCGACCGACACGCTGGCGCGCATCCTGTCCGAACGCATCGCCGCCGAATTGCACGCGACGATCGTGGTCGAAAACGTGGCGGGCGCCTCCGGCAGCATCGCCGGCGCCCGCGTCGCGCGCGCAACGCCTGACGGCACCACGATCACGATCGGCCATTGGGGCACGCATGTGCTCAACGGCGCGATCTTCAAGCTGCCCTATGACGTGATCGCCGACTTCGAGCCGGTCGCGACGATCGCGATGGGCACGCAGCTCATCGTCGGCCGGAAGTCGATCGAGGCCAACACTCTGAAAGAGATGATCGCGTGGCTGAAGGCCAATCCCGGCAAGGTGACTGCCGGCACGGCCGGCGCCGGCACGGGGGCCCACGTCGCCGGTGTCTTCTTCAAGGAGAGAACCGGCACCGACTTCCAGTTCGTGCCCTATCGCGGCGCGGGGCCCGCCATGATCGATCTCGTGGCCGGGCAGATCGACATCATGTTCGATCAGGCCTCGAACTCGCTGCCGCACTACAAGAACGGTGCGATCAAGGCGTTCGCGGTGACGTCACCGACGCGGCTCGCCTCCGCGCCCGATATCCCGACGGTCGACGAGGCGGGGCTGCCCGGTCTCTACATCTCCTACTGGCACGGCATCTGGGCACCGAAGAACACGCCGAAGGAGATCGTTACGAAGCTCAACGCGGCCATCGTCACCGTGCTTGCCGATCCTGCCGTGAAGCAGCGGTTTGGCGAATTGGGGCAGGAGATTCCTCCGCCCGATCAGCAAACGCCCGCAGCGCTCGGAGCCTTCCAGAAGGCCGAGACCGAGAAATGGTGGCCAATCGTGAAGGCCGCTGACATCAAGGCGGAATGACGCTGTCACCTAGGGCGTGTGCTCATCAAGACTGGCCACCTGATGCCTAGTTTGCTGCCAACATCGGGGGAAGGGCGGATGGCCTCCGAGGTAGTAAGATGAGCCAATTCTAGACGTCCGCCTCGACGCGCTTCATCTGCGCCCTGCGCCATCGGTTCCGAATAGTTCCTGATAGGTAATTCCCTGTTCAGCGAGAAAGCGCGCAGCCGGGCTCTGCGTTTCGTAGAGAATTGCCCTAAGGACGTCTGCGCCGGTTACTATGGAGCGACCCACCGCTTTCCGCATAACCTCCGCACGCTGGACAACACGTTGAAAAGCAGCGGTCGGTTTGGGCTCGGCGCGGATCTCCATAATTAATTTCGTCAGGTCGCTGTCGATGTAATCGACAAGTCTCTCCGTTAGCCCAGTAGGATCGGCATTGCAGGTATTAATGGATGCCGAAGCATCAGCGTCTTCTAGTAGCGAAAGAAGAAGATGTTCCAGCGTGGCGTATTCATGATTTCGCTGGTCGGCGAAGCCGATGGCTCGACGTAGCGTCGTGGCAAGCTCTCCCGAAATCAGCGGGGACGAATTGCTTTGCAGGGCCGGCAACGAAGAGACCCTCTCCCGAGGAACAGCTTTCTCCGCCTTGATTGCGGCAGATAGCGTATTCCAATCGGCTAGACCGAACATCACAGCCATGAGTTCAAGGCTTTGGCTAACGGTGATCTTGATACCTTTGGCAGCAAGGCCCGCACGTAGCGTTTGGGCCATGGCCTTAGCGTTGCGGAAGTCGCGCATGTCTCCATCCTTTGCTCGTGAACGAGAAAGAAGTGCCAGAGCTTGCGTTACTGGCCCGACTCGTTCGGGCAAAGGGCTGAAAGCCTTGGATACGTTTACCATCCCCGGAGGGCGCAAGCAGCAGGTCGTATCAACCAAGAGCAAAAAATGGACTAAAGGCGAACTGGCGTCAATCTCCACGATTACGAAAGGCGGGGCTGGCTTCGGCGATGGGCCACAACCGGGCTCAGGTGACGGGTCAACCCGCTGGCAACCACACCGAAAGGAGACGCGAGCGCGTCCATGAAGACAAGCATAGATTGCCAATGCGTCTCGCGCAAAGTTTGCCATGTTTCCGGGAAGCGCAAACCATGTTGCCCGCAGATTACGTTTTTGGCGTGGCTAACGCGCTAGTCCTCACGTTCAACCTTTACTTTGGACCTCGTATCAAGCGCGAACGGGTTGCAATGCAGTGGGGCCGTAACGGCGAGCCGACGTGGTACGCCCCAAAATGGATGGTGATGTGGGGAATGATCGCCTTCATGGCGGCTGTTCGGCTGTTTATTTGGCTGGCTTCCACATACGCGCCGCAACGTGTGCACGGTGTCGAGCTGGACATAGTCATTTTCTCGGTAATTGCCGCAGGCTCCCACCTCTTCGTGTTGATGAAGGCGAGAGCGGCACGGTGAACGAGATTGCGCAAGTCGGCTAAGGGGTCACACGCCGCCGATCGCGCTCCAGGTGGGACCTTAGCTTTGCCTTGGAGTTTGTGAGTACACGTCCTAGGCGGCCTCCTCATGCCGAGGAGCGCCAGCATTGCGGCGTTAACCTTTGCCTCTCACGAATCCTCGCTGCGGTGCGGGATCACGATCCTTGCCGCAGGCTTCTGCCTCCTTGATCTCCAGTGAGCGCTGGCCGACAATGCCTGCCCTTCAATAAGAAACTCCCTGGGGGAATTCGTGAATAGACCTGCTCGGGTCAGCGCCCATTCGACATCGTCCGATTCCGTGCACGGCATGGCGCTGCTGCGCGATCCCCTGCTCAACAAGGGCACCGCCTTCACCGGGCAGGAGCGTGATGCGCTCGGCCTGCGCGGCCTGCTTCCGCCTTGCGTGCTGACGATGGAGACCCAGGTCGAGCGCGTGCTCGTCAATCTGCGCACGCTGCCGACCGATCTCGAGAAATATGTCGCGCTGAATGCGTTGCATGACCGCAACGAGGCGCTGTTCTTCCGTGTCGTCGTCGACAATATCGACGAGATCCAGCCGATCATCTACACGCCGACGGTCGGGCTCGCCTGCCAGAAATACGGCCTGATCTTCCAGCGCCCGCGCGGTATGTTCATCTCCTCGCGCGATCGCGGCCAGATCGCCGAGATCCTGAAGAACTGGCCCTATCCGGCCAAGCTGATCGTCGTCACCGATGGCGAGCGCATCCTCGGCCTCGGCGATCTCGGCGCCAACGGCATGGGCATTCCGGTCGGAAAGCTCTCGCTGTATTCCGCCTGCGCCGGCGTCCATCCCGAAACGTGCCTGCCGATCGTGCTCGACGTCGGCACCAACAACGAAGAGCTGCTGAAAGACCCGTATTATCTCGGCTTGCGCGAGCGGCGGCTCACGGGCGAGGCCTATGACAGCTTCGTCGACGAGTTCATGGTCGCCGCGCGCAAGACCTTTCCGGGTGTGCTGATCCAGTTCGAGGATTTCGCCAATCATTCGGCGTTCAAGCTGCTGCACAAATACCGCGATGAGGCCTGCGTCTTCAACGATGACATCCAGGGCACGGCTGCGGTGGCGCTCGCCGGCCTGTTTTCGGCGCTGCGCGTCAACGGCGGCAAGCTGAAGGACCAGCGCATCCTGTTCCTCGGCGCGGGCGAGGCCGCGACCGGCATCGCCGATCTCGTGACGTCCGCGATGATGGCGGAGGGCGCCTCTGAGGCAGAAGCGCTCCGCCGCAACTGGCTGGTGGATTCCCGCGGCCTCGTCGTCGGCGACCGTGAAGGCCTGTCCGGCCACAAGCTCCGTTATGCCCATGCCGGCCAGGCGCCGATCGCCGACTTCCTCACGGCGATCAGGACGCTGAAGCCGACGGCGATCATCGGTGTTGCCGCCGCCGGGGGTGCCTTCACGCCCGACGTGCTCAAGGCGATGGCCGAACTCAACGAACAGCCGATCGTGTTCGCGCTCTCCAATCCGACTTCGAAGGCCGAATGCTCGGCGGAGGACGCCTACCGCTACACCGGGGGCCGCGCGCTGTTTGCCTGCGGCAGCCCGTATGACCCGGTCAAGCTCAACGGCCGAACCTTCGTGCCGCGCCAGGGCAACAACTCCTACATCTTCCCGGGCGTCGGCCTCGGCGTGATCGCCAGCCGCTCGCGGCTGGTGACGGACGAGATGTTCATGGCGGCCGCGCATACGCTCGCCAATTGCGTCGGCAAGGACGATCTTGCGCAAGGCAGCCTCTATCCGGCGCTGCCGCGCATCCGCGAGGTCTCGGTGCGTATCGCCGCCGCCGTCGCCGATGTCGCCTTTCAGCGCGGGCTCGCGGACGGACCCGCGCCCAATGACGTGAAGGGACTGGTTCAGTCCCAGATGTACGAGCCGAAGTATTGAGCCGCCGCGCGCCCCAACGGCGCGGTTCGTACGCTAATCCTTCCACATCGTCATGCCCGGGCTTGTCCCGGCCATCCACGCGTTGCTCTGGGCACGAAGGACGTGGATGCCCGGGACAAGCCCGGGCATGACGACGGTCGGAATTCAAACCGCGGTTACGTCAGCACGCGATACCATTTCAGGTAGAAACCCCGTTGCGCGGCGCGGTCGTATATGCGACGCTCTGTAGCGCTACAAGAAATTCGAAACCAAGGTAAGCCGCCATGGACGATCGTTTGCCCGACCTGGGCGACCTCGAGCACGAGGTCATGCAACTGGTTTGGGCCCATGGTCCTGTCACGGCGGAAATCGTGCGCGAGAAGCTGTCGCGTCGGCTGAAGGAATCGACGGTCCGCACGGTGCTGCGCCGGCTGGAAGAAAAGGGCTATGCTCGGCACACGGTGGACGGACGCACCTATGTCTACCACGCAGCCGAAGCGCGCGCGCGGGTTGCGGCCAAGGCGGTGCAGCGCATCGTCGACTGGTTCTGCAACGGCTCGATGGAGGAGGTCCTCGTCGGCATGGTCGACAATGCAATGCTCGACCAGCAGCAGTTGCGCACGCTGGCCGACCAGGTGGCCAAGGCGAAGAAGGCGAGGGGAGTGAAGAAAGAATGATCGCAACTCTGGCGGAGGCGGCGCTGCGCTCCCTTGTGCTGGGAGGCGTCGTCTGGTTCGGTCTCAACCTGTTTCGCGTGCGCAATCCGCACGTCCACATGACGGCGTGGGTCGTCGTGCTGCTGGCGTCCGTGGCGATGCCGTTCGTGATGCATTGGCCGACGGTCACGATCACCCGGCTGCCACTGCCGTTACCCGTGCCGGATGATGTCCTGCCTGCCGATATCTCGATGCTCGAGATGCCTCAGCCCATGCAGCCGATCGCGCCCGGCGCGGCGATAGTTGCGCCGGCGCAGAGCGGCCTCTCCGTCAATTGGTGGCTGATCGCTACCGTCGTCCATGTCGGCGTCGCCAGCCTGTTGCTGCTGCGGCTGGCCATTGGGCTCTGTCTGACCTGGCGCCTCGCGCGCGCGGCAAGACCGATCAACGGTCTGCAGATGGTCGACGCCGATGTGCGCGTCAGCCGCGAGGTCGGCGGTCCCGTCACGTTTGGCTCGACCATTCTGGTGCCGCCGCAATTTTCCGGCTGGGACCCAAAGAAGCGCCTCGCGGTGCTCGCGCATGAGGGCGCGCATGTCGCCAACCGCGATTTCCATATCCTCCTGCTCGCTTCCCTCAATCGCGCGGTGTTCTGGTTCAGCCCGTTCGCCTGGTGGCAGCTCGCGCGTCTTGCCGAACTTGCCGAGATCATCAGTGACGCCGAGGCGATCGAGGTGATCGACGATCGGCTGTCCTATGCGGAAATCCTGCTTGATTTCGCAAGCACGGTAAACCCGCGGCCGGTCGAGCTCGCGATGGCGCGGGCCTCGACCGTGCGCGCGCGCGTCGAGCGCATCATCGCGACGGCCGCGATGCCGGTCGCGGTCGGCTGGCGCAAGCGGCTGTGGATCGCGGCCGCGATCGTCCCGGCCGTGATCGTGTCCGCCGGCATGATCGCCTATCGCACCCCAGAGCCTGCGCCGCTCGCCGGCGATAGTGGAGAGGTGCCGGCCCAACATTACCGCCCCTTCGTCAATTTCTACGCCATGGGCCCGGCCTCGGTGTTCGCCATCTTCCGCGAGGGTGATGATCTCTACGGCCAGCTCACCGGGCAACGTCGGCTGCGCCTGACCGTCGGCAGCGACGGCACCGCGTCCTACATGGCTTCGTCGGGCGAGATCACGTTCCCGCTCGATGCGGAACGCCGCTCCTCCGAACTGATGCTGCGGATCAACGGCCGCGACGTGCGCGCGGTGCGTGTCGCCGAGATGCCGGCGCCGACGACCGAACCTGCCTCGCTCGATCAATATGTCGGCTGGTATAGGATTGCGCCGAACCGCGTGCTCACCGTCCGCCGCGATGGCGACCGTCTCTGGCTGCAGGAAACCGGGCAGGGGGCGACGCAAGTCCTGGCCGAGGGCACTGATGCCTTCTCCTTCCGCGGCGACCATCTCGTGATCTTCCTGCGCGACGAGCAGTCGAGGGTCTCGCGCGTGTTGCTACAAAGTGCGGTCTTCGGCGGCCGCCTCGCAGCCCGCGTCGATGCGGCGGTGGCACAGGCGGTCGAAGCGGATTTCGCGCGCCGCCTTGCCGAAGTCCCCGATCGCTTCAGGGAGCAGGTCCCGGCGGTCGGCGGCAAGGAGATGATCTTGCGGGGGATCGAGGATCTGCGCGCCGGCACGCCGAACTACGATCGCATGAGCGCGCCGCTCGCGGCCAAGATCCACCGCCAGCTCAATGAAATGCACGCGACGTTCGTTGCGCTCGGCGGATTGGAATCGATCTTCTTCCGCGGCGTCGGTCCTGGCGGCTACGACATCTATGGCGCGAAATTCGAAAACGGCACGGCCGAATTCCGCCTGCTGATCGAGCCCGACGGCAAGGCCGGCGATGTGATCTTCCGGGCCGACGGCAACGACGAACTCGGTGGCATCGTGCCTTGCTCGGAGGAGGCGAACGTGCGCGGCCGTGCCGGCACCTCGCCGATCAGGATCATGGTCTATAACGAGATGGGCGACGACATCCAGGTCTTCAATCTCGATGCCGACGGCAATCGCAAGACGCAGAGCGTCGTCAGGCCCAACATGACTTGGGCTTCCACCACCACCGTGAACAATCCGTGGGTGATTGCCGACAAGTCGGGACGGTGCATGGAGATCCTGGTGCCGGGCCGGCAAACGCGCTTCCACAATGTCGAGGCCTCAAACATCGGCGCGCGTCCGGGTCGCGCAGCGCGTCGCGCCGTTCCGATCGCCAATGGCGAGGAGATGCTGCGCCGCTACATCGAGGGCGTCGGCAGGGGACAGCCGGACTACGAGCGCATGACGTCTGAGGTCGCCGACATCACACGCGCGCAGCTTCCGTTCGATCAGGCGATTCTGACGCGGCTGGGTGCGCTGCGTGCGGTCTCCTTCCGCGGCGTCACTGCGCTCGACAGCGATATCTATGTCGTCCAGTTCGCCAACGGTTCGGCGGAATGGCGCATCGGCGTCAGAAACGGCACGATCACGAAAATCGCGCTCGGGCCGAATTTTTAGGACGATTGCCGCTGGTCCGCGGGACCGGCGGCTCGCGAGTTGTTGACGGCGCTGTCTCAATCTCCGCTTGCCGGCTCTCGTCGTGAATGTTACGATCTGTAGCATTACAGTTCGTCGCCTGCGCCGACACCATCGGCAGGCTCGAAAGAATTGGGCATTCGCCATGAGCAGTTCTGCAAAGGCCAATTCTGTGCTGGCGCTTCATCGCTTCGGAATGGGGCCGCGTCCGGGATCGATCGCGGCTGTCGGGACCGACCCGCGCGGCGCGCTGATCGCCGAACTCGACCGCCCGCTCGTCTTGAACGCTGCCGCTAGCCTCCCCTCCAGCGCAAAGGCCTATCGCACCGTGGCCGATGCCAATGCGCGGCGCACGGCGCGCGCCAAGCAGGCCCAGCAGCAGGCTAAAAAGCAGCAGGTGGCGGCGACGCCGACCATGTCGGAAGACCAGACGCAAGGGCAGGTAGCGGACAAGGACGCCGCCGAGATGGCGGCCAAGCAGGCAGCCGACGCCATTCCCGATCCCGGACGTCCGATCTATTTGCAGGAAGCCAAGGTGCGCACGGAAGCTGCGCTTTCCGCCGACATCGGTTTCGCCGAGCGGTTGGTGTGGTTCTGGTCCAACCATTTCTGCGTCTCGGCCAACCGGATCCAGAGCATGTCCGGCGCCTATGAGCGCGAAGCCGTTCGCGCAAATGCGCTCGGCCGCTTCGTCGATCTCCTGCTGGCCGTCGAGGGCCATCCGGCGATGCTGGTCTATCTCGACAATCTTGGTTCGATGGGCGCGAACTCGACGGCCGGCATCAACCGTAGCAGCGGCCTCAACGAAAACTTCGCGCGCGAGATCATGGAGCTGCATACGCTCGGCGTGCGCGCAGGCTACACCCAGGACGACGTCATCAGCTTCGCCAATGTGCTGACCGGCTGGACGCTGGTGCCGCCGGGCGCCGATCCTCAGCACGGCGGCGATTTCACCTTCAATCCGCGGCTGCACGAGCCCGGCGGACAGACCGTGCTCGGCAAGCGCTACGAGCAGGAGGATGCCGAGCAGGGCCGCGCCGTGCTGCGCGATCTCGCCGCGCATCCCGCGACCGCGACCCATGTCGCGACCAAGCTCGCGCGCCATTTCGTCGCCGACGATCCGCCGCCGGTGCTCGTCGAGCAGATGGCAAAAATCTTTCGCGACACAGAGGGCGATCTCAAGCAGGTCGCGATTGCGATGGTGTCCTCGGACGAGGCCTGGCGCGGGCCGCCGTCAAAGCTCAAGCGCCCCGGCGAATGGGTCGTCGGCATGGTGCGTGCGACCGGCATCACGGTCGTCGATCCCGTCCGCTTCACCGGCGGCCAGGAACTGCTCGGCGAGGCGCTGTGGCGTCCGTCGGCGCCGAAGGGCTATCCGGATGACGAGCCCAGCTGGATCGACGGCGTCGGCCGGCGGCTCGACGTCGCCAACAATTTCGCCGAGCGCATCACTGGCATGGCCGATCCGCAGGCGATCATCGAGGACGTCTTCGGATCCGAGATCGCGCCCGAGGTGAAGCAGGCGGTCGGCCGTGCCGAGAGCCGGCAGCAGGCGTTGGCGCTCTTGTTCATGTCGGCGGATTTTCAGAGGAGGTGAGCATGGGCGTCGTCAATCATTTGCCCACGCGGCGCGAGCTTCTGGTCGGGTCCGGCGCGCTGTTCGCGTGGAGCCAGATGCCTGGGATCGCGCGCGCCGAAGGGCGCGATCCGCGACTGCTGGTCATCGTGCTGCGCGGAGCGCTCGACGGCCTCGGCGCGGTTGCGCCGGTCGGCGATCCCGACTGGATTTCCTTGCGCGGCGATCGTGCGCTGGTGCTGGACGGCAAGCCGCCAGCGCTGCCGCTCGATGCCTTCTTCGCGCTCAATCCGGCGATGCCGAACCTGCATCGGCTCTACAAGAGCGGCAAGGCTGCCATCGTCCATGCCACCGCGACGCCCTATCGCGAGCGTTCGCATTTCGACGGCCAGGACGTGCTGGAAAGCGGGCTCGTCAAGCCCTGCATGACCAGCTCGGGATGGCTCAACCGCGCGCTGCTCGCGCTGGAATCCGGCGGGCGTGTCGACCCGCGCGGCAGCCGCGCGCTCGGCATCGGCTCCGTGACGCCGCTGGTGGTGCGCGGTTCGGCGCCTGTCATGACATGGGTGCCGCAGCGATTGTTGCCGGCGAGCGAGGACACGCAGAACCGCCTGCTCGATCTCTACCAGCACACCGATCCGAAGCTTGCGACCGTGCTCCAGGCGCGCATGAAGCTCGCTTCGCTCGGCGGCGCATTGGGCACGGGCGATCCGATGTCTGACGATCCGACCTTGGCGCCGCCCGGCATCGCGCGCGTCCGCGCCTACTTCGCCGAAGCCGCCGGCACGGCCGCGCGCTATCTCGCCAAGCCCGACGGTCCGCGCGTCGGCGCCATGGGCTTTGTCGGCTGGGATACGCACATCGCCGAGGGCGCGGCCTCGGGCCAGCTCTACAATCTGCTCGGCGCGCTCGACGGCGCCTTTGCCGCGATCGAGAGCAACATGGGTGATGCGTGGCGCGAAACGGTCGTGGCCGTTGTCACCGAGTTCGGGCGAACCGCGCGTATCAACGGGACGCAGGGTACGGACCACGGTACGGGCACGGTCGCTTTCCTGATCGGCGGCGGGCTCACCGGTGGCCGCGTGATCGCGGACTGGCCGGGCCTGAAGCCGGCGCAACTCTTCGAGGATCGCGATCTCAGGCCGACCACGGATTTGCGCGCGGTGTTGAAGGGCCTGCTGCGGGATCATCTGCGTGTCGAGGAAAAGGTGCTCGCAGAAGCCGTCTTCCCGGGCAGCGCCGACGTCAAGCCGATGGGAGGCCTCGTCGGCTGACGGCGCGGCTCTCGCAACCGGATCGGGTTCATGATGTGCACGCTGACACAACGGGAGCTCGACTTTCTCGCCAGCCTGAAAACCGGCTGGCGGCGGCTCTATTGGCGCGAGCTCGCGCGGCTCTCGAGGAGCGACGCCGAGCCTGGCGAGGTTCAGCCGCAGATGCGCCCGATGATCTGGCGCGTCGTATCGGGCCTCTCCGACGAGTCTGTCTCGATTCAGGACAAGCCAGTGTGGTGGAATCGTCACAGCTAAACGCGAAACGGCTGCGGCCTCAGGCGCGCTTTCGTTCCGACAAGGTTCTGCCCTCATTGCCCACCGAAACTCGGGGCCGTTCGGAGGGCGCATCATGTCTCGATTTGCACGTGCCGAAACTGCCCGGATTTCGCCGGCAACCCTGTGCCGGATCCTGCTCGCCATCATCGGCGCGGCGTCGCTTGCGGCGTGTGCGCAATCGCCGGTCGGCCGCCAGAAGGCCGATCTCGGCACCCACCGCCAAGCCGCTGTCGAGCGCCCGCACAGGGTGGCGGCGCTGCATCCGCGTCCGATCAGCCGGGCGCGCGTCCCCGACGGTGATGCAAAGCAAAGCGTCTCGCATGGCGTCGCCAGTTTCTATTCGGACACGGAGACGGCAAGCGGCGAGCGGTTTGACAAGAACGAATTGACCGCGGCCCATCCCAGCCTGCCGTTCGGCACCAAGCTGCGCGTCACCGATGTCTCGTCCGGCCGGTTCGTGACCGTCAGGATCAACGATCGCGGGCCGTATGTTCGCGGACGCGTGGTCGACATCTCTCCCTCCGCGGCCGAGGCGCTCGGCATGGTCGACAAGGGTGTCACCAATGTCCGGCTCGACGTGGTGCGATAATTTGCAGTGACATCGATCCGAAATGCTGTGCTTAACCGACTGTTAGCCGCCTCCAGCGCACCATGGATACCGAGCAATTCGGGAATCCACCGAAGCAATTGGGGGCGGCGTTTGACCACGATCCAGTATCTCGAAGATCAGGCCGCACGCGCCGAGCGGCTGGCCAAACGGATCACGGATACATTGACGATCGAAAAGCTCCTGACCTTCGCGGGCGAACGCCGCCGCGAGATCGAGGTCATCGCCGGCAAGTACCGGCGCGCCTGATTTTCATCCTCCATGCACGCTCAGCTATGGCTCTCGACGAAGTCGCTGAGATAGTCGGGCAGCGTCACGCCATCGATGTCGCAGCGCGCCCGAATCTCGCCGGCGACGTCGGTCGAGATGTCCTTCATCCAGTGCTCGAGCGTGTTGAAGGAGATAACCTTGACGGGGTCGTTGAAGCAGCCGGCGACGAGTTCGCCAATCGTGGCGTCGAGATCGCTTCGCTCGACACGGATTTCGGTCGCCTTGTCGAGGCGGTCGATCACCACGAACAGGGTCTGGTCTGCGCCATAGGGCACGACCGGGGCTGTCACGCCGGCTTCAAGCATGTGAGGCACTCACGCCTTCGCTTCCGATCACCATCAACGGGAAAAACCGGAAGAAGGTTCCTGCGCTCAGAGGTGCTTCTGCGGGGATCAGAGAAATTCTCTCAGGCGCGCCAGCTCGGTGATGTGCTCAGGCGAGAGGATGTCCGTGACCAGCGGCGGCTGCGCGATCGTGCGGATCTCATAGAGATGCCGGGTCGCCGCCGGCTTCGCCATGAACGCCGAGATGCATTCGTCGAGCGTGCCCTCGATCACCTGGTACGACGCTCGGTCCGACCGTCGCTGGTTCGCAAGCGATGGCCATTTATGCAGCACCGCAAGGACACCAAAATCGACCTTTGAATCCCCAACTACGTCCCCCATCGTCCCGCCTCACGCAAAAAGAACCCCGGCACACGATCCTGCGTACCGGGGGCCTACACCCATTACTGCATCTCAATGCCACAGCACCAAACGCGATGACCCGGAAATAGTTCCCGCCAATATTCGCTTTCAGCTCGCGGCCGCCGCGATCTTATGCCCCGGGCTGGCATGAACCTGGCCGTGCTCGTCGCCGCGGCTGACCTCCGGCGGAAGCCCGGCGAAGCGCCGCAAGGCCTCGGCCATCTGCACCCGGCCGGAGACCCCGGTGATCACCACGTCCACCATGGTGAACGACGAATGGAAATGGCGGCGCGCCCTAAGTTGCTCGACCGGGACGCCGGCGGCAGCCATTTTCTCGGCATAGGCGATGCCTTCGTCACGCAGGGGGTCGAATTCGCAGGTGACGACGAAGGCCGGCGGCAACCCTGAGACCTTGCCGCGGAGCGGCGAGACGCGCGGATCGGTGCGGTCGGCCGGCGAGCAATAGAGGTCCCAGAACCAGTACATTAGCGACCGGGTCAGGAAATAGCCGGTCGCATTGTCGTTGTAGGAGGGGCGGTCGAAGCTGCAGTCGGTGACCGGGCAGATCAGGAGCTGGCCGGCGATCTCAGGGCCGCCGCGATCGCGCGCAAGCTGGCAGGTGACGGCGGCGATGTTGCCGCCGGCGCTCCAGCCCGCGACCAGCACCGGGCCTGGCCTGCCGCCGAGCTCGGCGGCGTGCTCCGCGATCCAGCGCGTCGCCGCGTAGCCGTCTTCGGCCGCGGCCGGGAAACGATGCTCGGGCGCATGACGATAGCCGACGCTGACGAGCATCATGCCGGTCCGCCGCACCATGTCGCGGCAGAACGGCTCGTCGGATTGCTCGTCGCCGAGCACCCAGCCGCCGCCGTGGAAATAGACCACGACCGGATGCGGCCCCGGTGTTGCCGGCCGGTACACCCGGTAGGGCAGCGGGCCGTCGGCGCCGGGCAGGGTGCCGTCGACGATCTCGCCGATCGGCCGTCCAGCCGGGCGGCCCTTGTTGAACTCGTCGACGAAGGCGCGGGCACCGATCGCGCCCATCGACTCGATCGGCGGCAGGTTGAGCGACGCCAGCAGGTTCAGCACCAGCCGCACATCTGGCTCCAGGCGCACCACCTCGCCGTCATTGCATTGCGCGGCGACATCGGGGCCGGTCAGCTTGAAGCCGAGCATGCCGCGGCTGACGACCTCGTCGCAGATGCCGCGATAGGGACCGACGCCGCCGGTATAGGGCATCAGGCCCTGCACCTTGCCGGGCACGTTGGCGCCGGTGTACCAGGTGTTGGCGAGCCGGTGCAGCGTCACCATCGAGCAGTCGGCCATGTGCCTGTTCCAGCCGGCCTGCGCCGTCGCGGTCGGCTCGATCGTGGTGAAGCCGGCGTCGCGCAATGCTGCGAGACGATCGACCACCCAGTCGACATGCTGTTCGATCGACACTGCCATGTTCGACAGCACCGACGGGCTGCCGGGGCCGGTGATCATGAAGAAGTTCGGGAAGCCTGCGACGGTGAGCCCGAGATAGGTCTGCGGCCCCTGCGCCCAGACATCGGTGAGCGATCTGCCGCCGCGTCCGCTGATCGGGTGCACGGCGCGGATCGCGCCGGTCATGGCGTCGAAGCCGGTCGCGAACACGATCACGTCAACGTCGACGATGCGCCTCGACGTCGTGATGCCGCTTGCGGTGATCGCCTTGATCGGTTCCTGACGCAGATTGACCAGCGTGACGTTCGGCCGGTTGTAGGTCGCGTAATAATTGGTATCGAGGCAGGGGCGTTTGGCGCCGAACGGATGATCGTCCGGCATCAGCGCCGCGGCGGTCTCGGGGTCTTTGACGGCGGCGCGGATCTTCTCGCGGATCAGGTCCTGGACGATCTTGTTGCCGTCGATGTCGACCGCCTGGTCGGCCCAGAGCTGGGTCAGGATGTGGACGAGGTCGCCGGCCGCCCAGGCGCGTTCGAACCGCTCACGACGCTCGGCATCGCTTAATTGCCAGCTCACGACCGTCTGCTGCGGATAGGGCACGCCGGCCATCGACTGGCGCGCCTGCTCGCGATAGGCCGCGCGATCGCCTTGCAGCAGGCTCATGCGATCGGAAGGCGCAGGGCCGTTATGCGCCGGTAATGCGAAATTCGGCGTGCGCTGGAACACGGTCACGTGTGCGGCCTGTTCGGCGATCAGCGGGATCGATTGGATGGCCGACGATCCCGTGCCGATCACCGCGACGCGTTTTCCCGCGAGATTGACGCCGTCATGCGGCCAGCGTCCGGTGAAATAGACCTCGCCCTTGAAGTCCTTGACGCCGTCGATCTCCGGCGGCTTCGGCGCCGAGAGGCAGCCGGTGGCCATGATGTAATGGCGGCAGGAGACCGCTGCGCCATTGTCGGTGGTGAGCTGCCAGCGTTCGGTGGCCTCGTCCCATTTCGCTTCCGTGACCTTGGTCTTGAAGCGGATGTCACGCCTGAGATCATAGCGGTCGGCGACGAAGCCGAGATAGCGCAGGATCTCCGGCTGGGTCGCGTATTTCTCCGACCAGGTCCAGGCGGTCTCGAGATCGGGATCGAAGGTGTAGCTGTAATCGATGGTCTGGATATCGCAGCGCGCGCCGGGATATCGGTTCCAGTACCAGGTGCCGCCGACGTCGCCGGCTTCTTCGAGGCCGACCGCCGTCAGGCCGGCCTTGCGCAGCCGATGGAGAAGATAGAGGCCGGCAAATCCGGCACCGACCACGGCAACATCGACCTGCTGGCTGGTTCCGCGCCCCGCGTCAGAGGCACGCGCAGCAACCATTGCATCAGGCATGGCATTTCCTCCCGTCTGTTTTGTTTTGCCGGCAGGCTATCGCTGCAGGTTCGGCTTGTCATCACGGCATGTGCAATCTTCGGTAGCCATTTGCGGCGTCATCATGGCCGCGTGAATGTTGCGGCAGCACACGCATCGCGATGCGCAATGGCCGTGATTTCCCGGGCTAATCAGGGTCGATCCACCTGTGTATGCTCTTGTTTTTGCCACGCGTGCCGACGGGCGTCATGACAGAGTTGAGTGAACGGACCAAAGCGAACATGGACGTCGTCCTTGAGGAGACGTGCCGCCAACTGCCGCACGGCGGCGATCACGACAGCCGCAGGTTCATCGCCCAGCGGCTGATCGAGGCAGCGCAGTCCGGTCACACCACGCTCGGTGAACTCGGCATCATCGCACGGCACGCACTGGCGGAGCTTGCGGCCAAGCGGAGCTAGGCGCAGCCGCGGCGCTTGCCTCGCAGCGGGCCACGGACATAACCTGCCCAAAATCCTTCCGCGCATCGAGATGCTCCGAAGATGCGGTCCGTGTTCGCGCTGTTTGCGACGTCTCTCGTCCTCTGTTGCGCCGGCTCGGCCGTGGCCCAGCCGGTCGGCCAATTTCCATTTGCGCTGACGCGCGAAGGACAGATGCTTGGCGCCGTCGAAGGCGAGATAGCCTCGTTCAAGGGGCTGGCCTATGCGGCCGCGCCGATCGGGCCGCTGCGCTGGCGTCCGCCGCAGGCCGCGCCCGAGAGTTCGGAGATGCGCACCGCCTATGCCTATGGCGCGCCGTGTCTTCAGCCCTCGCTGCCGGGTTCGAGCGAGGATTGCCTGACGCTGAACGTGTTCCGTCCGTTTGGGGTCGACGGCCCGCTGCCGGTGATGATGTTCATCCACGACGGCGCTTTCGTCAGCAGCACCGCGAATGATCCGCTGTTCGATGGTGCCAGGCTCGCGCAAGCCGGCGTCATCGTGGTGACCGTGAATTTTCGCCTCGGCGCGTTCGGCTGGCTCAGCGATCCCGCGCTGTCGGAAGGCGGCTCCGGTAATTACGGCCTGATGGACCAGATCGCGGCGCTGCATTGGGTGCACGACAACATCGCGGCCTTCGGCGGCGATCCCGCCAACGTCACCTTGTTCGGCAGTGGCGCAGGCGCGACCTCGATCGCGCTGCTGATGCTGTCTGAGCAATCGCGCGATCTCTTCCAGAGAGCCATTCTGCAATCGATCCCCGGCCGTGCGCGCCTGCGTTCGGCACAAGAGGCCGAGATTGTGGGTCGGCAATTCATGGCGGCGCTGGGGCGACAGGCCGACTTGCGCGCAGCCGAGCCGCGACGCCTGCTTGCCGTCGAAAAACATCTCCTGGAAAAATCACCGCGCAGCTTTGGGCCGACGATCGATGGAAGTCTGGTGAGCGAGGATGTCGCCGCGGGCTTCGCGGCCGGACATGAGAGCCGCATTCCCTTGATCATCGGCTCGAACGACGACGAGACCGGTTTCGACGACGAGCTGGATATCCGGGAAGAGCTGGCATCGTCAGGCACCACCAGCGATGAGCTGCGCAGGCTCTATTCCGACCTCGCCAGATCTTCCAGCCGCGCGGCAAGGTTTTACACCGACAAGATCTTCTCCGAGCCGGTGAGACTGCTGGCGCGCCTGCACGCCGCCAGCGGTGCGCCCACCTTTCGCTATCGCTTCGCCTATGTGCCGGAGGCACGGCGCGCCAACCCCGAGGGCGGTCACGGGCGGGAATTGCAGTTCATCTTCGGCGTGGAAGGCATGCCGGGTGCGGGCATCCTGTCACGAGCCGATCGCGAGGTCGCAAATCGCATGCGTGCCTACTGGATCAATTTCGCCAAGAGCGGCGATCCCAACGGTGCGGACCTGCCCCATTGGGACGCGGCCGCAGGCAGCGATCGCCTGCTGCTGATCACGAACGATCGCATCGCGAGCGGAGACGACCCCTGGTCGGAGCGCCTGGACCGGTTCGGGCGTTAGGGCAGGTTGAGTTGGATTTAAGCCGCGAGTTCGACGCGCGGCGCCGGGCTCAGCCGGTCTTCCTCCAGATAATCCATCGCGCCGTCTTTCTCGACGGCATAGAATTGCTGGCCTTCCTTCGACTTGTAGGCGGCGCGAACGACGCCGCGGCGGCCCTTGTCGCTGTTGACCACGTCCCCCAACGCAAACTTCTTCATTTCACGTCCCTGGCTGCTGGCCGACTCCTTCGGCTACCCCCCGGATTCTGGGTGAAAAATCGTTAACGTCTTGCTAACCATACGGGTTTGCCTATGCTCGCGGCCGATCGCGCGGGCAGCTCGCACGCGCGTTGCCAATGAAACGAGCCTTCGCTCATGGTGCGATTTCCGACCTTCTTCCTGTCGCATGGCGGCGGTCCCTGGCCGTTCATGGAAGACAGGCGGGTGCAATATGCGAAAACCGCCGGGGCGTTCGGCCAGCTGCCGCAGCTCTTGCCGGAGAGGCCGAAGGCCGTGCTCGTCATATCAGGACATTGGGAGGCTGACGCCTTCACCGTGTCCACCTCGGCGCATCCGCCGATGGTGTACGATTATCACGGTTTTCCCGAGCACACCTACCACCTCAAATATCCGGCGCCGGGGCGGCCCGAGCTCGCCGCCGAGGTGAAGGCGCTGCTCATGCGCGCGGGCGTCGATTGCCGGGAGGATCCCAACCAGGGCTTCGATCACGGCACCTTCGTGCCGCTCGGGCTGATGTATCCGAACGCCGACATGCCGATCGTGCTGCTGTCGCTGAGATCGACTTACGATCCGGCCGAGCACATCAGGGTGGGCCAGGCCATCACTTCGCTGCGGGACGAAGGCATTCTGATCGTCGGCAGCGGGCTGACCTATCACAACATGCGCGGGTTCGGCCGTGCCGAGTCGAAGCCGGTCTCGTATGATTTCGAGGCGTATCTGAACGAGGCGATCAGCCACAAGGACGCGGCGCGCCGCAACGCGATGCTGGTTGACTGGGAGAATGCACCGAGCGCGCGCCTGGCCCATCCGCGCGAAGATCATCTGCTGCCGCTGATGGTAGCCGCCGGCGCCGCCGGCAGCGACGCGGGCAAGCGCGTCTTCGTCGACGAGGTCGCGAATGTCGCGATGGCGTCGTATGTGTTCGGATGAATCGTAGGGTGGATTAGCGAAGCGTAATCCACCATCGGGCCGCAATGAAGGCGGCGGATTACGCCTTCGGCCAATCCGCCCTACGCAGCTTCGAGCTCACCCGTATTTCAGCTTCATGAACAGGATGCCGCCGGCGAGCACGATGGTGATGGCGTTTGCGGCGACGAGGGGCGCGTCGCCCGACAGCAGGCCGTAGACGAGCCAGAGCGCCAGCCCCAGCACCATGACCAGGAACATGCCGAGCGAAATATCGCCGGTGGAGCGGGTCTTCCACACTTTGATGGCTTGCGGCGCGTAGGCCACGGTGGTGCAGGTCGCGGCGGCAAAGCCGATCAGCTTGATCAAGAACGGGTCCATGACGGCTCTATAGCATTGATTCGACGATGTCGTGCCTCAGGCGCGCGCGGTCATGAGGCCGCGATAGAGCGCGGCATAGTCACCGGCGCGGTTGCGCCAGGACACGTCGGTCGCAAGGCCGCTCAGTTGCAGGCGGCGCCAGGTCAGCTTGTCGTGGAAGGCGATGTTGGCCTTGCGCAGCGTGCCGGCGAGAGCATCCGCAGTCACAGGACCGAACTTGAAGCCGGTGGCATCGTGGCCCGATTTATCGGCCTCGCCGATATCGACGATGGTATCCTCGAGGCCGCCGACGCGCGAGACGATGGGCACGGCGCCGTAGCGCAACGCGCAGAGCTGGGTGAGGCCGCACGGCTCGAACCGCGAGGGCACGATGAGCGCGTCCGAGCCGGCCTGGATCAGATGCGCCATGATCTCGTCGTAGCCGATCACGACTCCGATCCGGCCAGGGTGCGCGCGCGCAACGGCCTGATAGCGATCCTGGAGATCGCGGTCGCCGCTGCCGAGCAGCGCGAGCTGCATGCCTTCGCGCAAAATGGTCGGGATGGCCTCGAGCAGGAGATCGAGCCCCTTCTGCCAGGACAGGCGGCTGATGACGCCGAGCAATGGCGCTTCGTCCGAGGAATCCAGATTGAACTGTTGCTGAAGCACCGCCTTGTTGGCGGCCCGGAACGTGAGGTCCTCCGCGCCGAAGCGGTAGGCGATGTGCGGATCTTCTTGCGGATTCCAAACGGATACATCGATGCCGTTGAGGATTCCGCTCAGCACGTTGGCGCGGGCGCGAAGCAGGCCGCCGAACCCCATGCCGCCCTCGTCGGTCTGGATCTCCTGCGCATAGGTCGGCGAGACCGTGGTGATGCGATCGGCGAATTGCAGGCCGGCCTTCAAAAAACTAATGCCGCCGAAATATTCGAGGTCGTTGACGCCATAGGCGCGCCAGGGCAGGCCAATCGAACCGATCAGCTCGGGCGCGAACTTGCCCTGATAGGCCATGTTGTGGATGGTCATCACGGTGGCGGGCCGCGGCCGGTTGTCGTAGTGCAGATAGGCCGGCGCCAGCCCGGCCTGCCAATCGTGGGCATGCACCACGTCGGGCACGAAGGCAGGAACGAGGCCGTGGCCGATATCGGCCGCGATGCGCGACAGCGCGGCGAACCGCACGCCATTGTCCGCCCAGTCGACGCCTTCGGGTGTCACGTAGGGGTTGCCAGGCCGTGCGTAGAGATGCGGCACGTCGAGCACGAGCAGATCGAGGCCGTCATGCGAGCCGGCGAGCAGACGTCCGGGTCCGCCGAAATAATCCGGCCAGCGCCGGATTTCGTCGGCTCCCCCCAGCGCCCGCATCACGTCCGGATAGCCCGGCATCAGCGTGCGCATCTCGACGCCATGCGCCTTGAGCGCAATCGGCAGCGCTCCCGCGACATCGGCGAGGCCGCCGGTCTTGACGATGGGATAAACTTCAGAGGCGACCGCGAGGACGCGAACAGGCGTCATGTATTGAGCCTGTCGAGCATCGGCTGGGTGATGAGCGAAATGCCCTGCTCGGTGGTGCGGAAGCGTCTTGCGTCCAATTCGGGATCTTCGCCGACGACGAGCCCTTCCGGGATCTCGACGCCGCGATCGATCACGACGTTCTTCAGGCGCGCGCCGCGGCCGACATTGACGTAGGGCATGATCACGGCGTTCTCGACGTTGGCGTAGGAGTTGACGCGCACGCCGGTGAACAGCAGTGAGCGCCGCAGCGAGGCGCCGGAAATGATGCAGCCTCCCGAGACCAGCGAGCTCACGGCCTGGCCGCGCCGGCTCTCCTCGTCGTGGACGAATTTTGCCGGTGGTGTGATCTCCGAATAGGACCAGATCGGCCAGGCGCTGTCGAACAAATCGAGCTCGGGCACTACGTCGGTAAGGTCGATATTGGCGGCCCAATAGGCGTCGACGGTGCCGACATCGCGCCAATAGGCGCGGGGGTCGCTGCCGGAGCGGACGCAGGAGGTCGAGTACTGGTGCGCCATGGCGCGGCCGTTCTTGACGAGGTAGGGGATGATGTCCCTGCCGAAATCGTGGTTGGAATTCGGATCCTCGGCGTCGCGCTTCAGCTCCTCAAACAGGAATTTCGCGTCGAACACGTAGATGCCCATGCTGGCGAGCGAGACGTCCGGCTTGCCCGGCATCGGCGGCGGATCTTTCGGCTTTTCCAGGAACTCTTTGATCCAGCCGTTCTCGTCGATATGCATGATGCCGAAGCCGGAAGATTCCTGGCGCGGCATCTCCAGGCACCCGACGGTGACGTCGGCGCCGCTGTCGACATGCTGGCGCAGCATCACCTCGTAATCCATTTTATAGATATGGTCGCCGGCGAGAACCACGATGAAACGGCAGGCGTGGGATTCGATGATGTCGATGTTCTGGTAGACCGCATCGGCCGTGCCGACGTACCACATGTTTTCGGAGACACGCTGGCTCGCCGGGAGGATGTCGAAGCTCTCGTTGCGCTCGGGACGGAAGAAGTTCCAGCCCATCTGAAGGTGCCGGATCAGGCTGTGCGCCTTGTACTGGGTCGCGACTGCGATGCGACGGATGCCCGAGTTCACCGCGTTCGACAGCGCGAAATCGATGATGCGGGATTTTCCGCCGAAATAGACCGCGGGCTTGGCGCGTCGGTCGGTCAGCTCCAGGAGCCGGCTGCCGCGTCCGCCGGCCAGGACGAACGCCAGCGCCTGACGGGCAAGCGGCTCGGGTCTCGCGGCACTCATGTCATTCTCCCACAACTCTGGCGCTCGCGAGAAGCCTCCCGGCCGCGCTCATTTGGAACCGATAGTAACGGCACGAATAGTAAATCGGGAAGGTGGTTGTTGGTTGCGAATGCGCCGGAAGCTTAATGCTTTGCCGTGGTGATCGGGCCCCAGGCACCGTCTTGCCGGTGTCACACGCGGTGAGGTTGTCGAGCCCGTCGGGACCCGGTTGATCAGAATGGAGGCATGCGTCTTGTGCGGTGCACGCAAATTCGGGGCCGAATTTCTGGCTTTGACCTTGCGCCAGGATGGCCGATCATGGGCTGCATCCATGTCCAAGCAAAATGTCAGACAGGGAGTAAGACGATGACGATCTGGAAGACGGCAATTGCATGCTCGCTGGCCGGCGCGGTCATGGCCGGCCAAGTCGAGCAGGCGGCAGCGGGCCCGATGCCCACCAATGTCGCGACCATGAAGGCCGCGGCCGGCGATGATGTCACGCAGGTCTACTGGCGCGGCCGAGGTTTCGGCTGGGGTATTGGCGGCCTCGCCGCCGGCGCGATCATCGGCAGCGCCATCGCCAGCAGCGCGCCTTATGGCTATGGCTACTATGGCGGCGGTCCGTATTACGGCGGCTACGGATATCCCGGGCCGGCTTACGGTTATGCTCCTGCCTATTATGGCGGCTATGGACCAGGTTACGGTTATGGCGGCTACTACGCGCGTCCCCGCTATTACGGCTATCGCGCCTATCGTCCATATTACGGTCCGCGCTACGGCTACTACCGGGCCTATCACCGCGGATATTGGTGATCGATCAAACGGGCGGAGCGCCTCGCCGCAGCGCGATGATGCTGAAGACGTTTGAGGGCCGCTGGACGCAAGCGGCCCGATCGGCTTGCGCGCGTTGAGCCCGGTGATGCGGCACGACGAGCCGGCCATGCCCGCCCGCGACAATCCCGATGCAGATCGCGACGATGATCGCGATCTCGATGCACCATTCGAGCGGTCCCGAGTTCATGGCAGCGCGATGGTGTTGGCGAGATCGAACTCGGACAGGCCCGGGCCGCCGCACGCAAGGTAGATGGCGACGAGGAAGATGCGGCTGAGGACGGTGACGCCCAATATGACCCTGACGTCGTAATGGCGAATGGCCAAAGCGAGAGGCGGGATCGCCAAATGTTTTAAAATGCTCATGGCCAACTCCTTGCCAAAATTCAGGCATCGACTGCCTGTCGACTGAAATGACAGCGTGATGAAAAGGCCGTCCGACGACTTACCGGCGTCTCTGAAATGGACAGGCCGACGCTAGTACCGGCGCAGGGCGCAGGTCTTTAGCGTGCCCTTACATTTGGCTGAGCTTTGCCTTAAGATCAGGGATCATCCGGGGGTCGGAGCCGTGCGTACAGACGCGCTTGCCTTTGGTGAATTCCGCCTCGACCGGGCCAACGCGCTATTGTGGCGAGGCGGGGAGCGGATCGCGCTGGCGCCGAAGCCGTTCGAGGTTCTTTGCTATCTCGTCGGTCGGCCCGGTGAACTCGTCACCAAGGAAGAGTTGCTCGACGCAGTCTGGTCCGATCTACACGTCAGCGAGTCGAGCCTCGCCGTTGCCGTGAACGCGCTACGCTCGGTGCTCGGCGACGACAGGCAGTCCCCCAATTACATCGAGACGGTCACGCGGCGCGGCTATCGCTTCATTGCGGCGGTCGCGACCGCCGAATTGCCTGCGATCGAGCGGGCGCCCGAAGAGGAGGCGGCGTCCGTCACGGAGCAGGCTGCCGATCGACGGCGGCACTGGAGGGTCGGGCGCACGGGCGCACTCGACACGCTGGACAAGGCGTTGCAACTCGCTCGTACCGGACAGCGTCAGGTCGTCTTCATCACCGGCGAGGCCGGGATCGGCAAGACAACCCTCTTGCAGATGACGCTCGACAGGATGAACCAGCAGGGACTGGGCGTGCTGCACTGTAGCTGCAACGAGTTGTTCGGCACCCATGAGGCCTTTCTTCCGCTGATCGGAGCGCTGAACGAGTGCTGCCGTCGAACCGATGGAGCATCGCTGCTGACGTCGATCCGCGAGCACGCGCCGACCTGGCTCGCGCAAATGCCCGGATTCCTCGGAGAAGCAGACCGGGCCGCATTCCAGCATGAGGTCTTTGGCGCAACCCGGGAGCGCATGCTGCGCGAATTTGCTGATCTCATGGAACATCTCGCCGTCACGCGACCATGGGTGATCATCCTGGAAGATCTGCATTGGAGCGACTTTGCCACCGTGGATGTGCTCTCCCGGCTTGCGCGCCGGGATCGGAGGGCTTCTATCCTCGTGCTGGCCACCTACCGGCCGATGGAAGTCGCCGTCGGCGGACATCCTATCCGTGCCGTTCACCAGGACTTGCGGATTCATGGACACGCCACCGAGCTCGCGCTCGATCGACTGACCGGCATCGACGTCGAACGCTATCTTTCGCTGCGCTTCAACTCGGCCGATTTCGCCAGAGAGCTGGTCGAGCGCATCTTCGCGCGAACCGGCGGGCATCCTCTGTTCGTGTCGTCTCTGCTCGATCATCTCGTGGCGCAAGGCGCGCTGGTCGAGCACGAATTGGGCTGGCGGCTGGTCAGCGAAGACGCGGCCTCGCATGACAGCATGCCGCGCGATCTGGAAGGAATGATCAAGCAGCAGATCGATCACCTCACCGTGGACGAGCGCTGCCTGCTCGAGGTCGCCAGTGCGGCGGGAGCGGAGTTTTCCGCGCTTCATATCGCCGGTGCGCTGGACCGTCCCGTGCTGGATGTCGAGCAGATGTGCGAGGACCTGGCACGGACCGATCGCATTATCGTCGTGGCTGGCATGACCGAGTGGCCGAACGGAGGTGTCTCCGGTCGCTATGCGTTCCAGCACGCGCTGTACCAGGAGATCCTCTACCAGCGGCTCGCACCGGCGCGCCGCACGAAAACCCATGCGCTGCTTGGGGCAGGGCTCGAGCAGGGATACGGGCCGCAGGCTGTAGAGATCGCCGCGATTGTCGCGCGCCACTTCGAATTGGGCCGCGATTTCCCGAAAGCGATGCATTATCTGGGCGCGGCGGCCGAGGGCTCGGCGCGAAGGTTCAGCACGCGCGAGGCCGCCAATTACCTGTCCCGCGCCTTGGAACTGGTGCCGCATCTGCCGCCGGAGTTTCAGGTGGCGACACGTCTGAAGTTGCTGCTTCAGCGCGCCTGGGCCTGGCGGGCCAGTGGAGATTTCCTGAATTCCCTGCAGGATCTCAGCGCCGTCGTCGCGCACGCGGCGGAGAACGGGCACGTGCGCGAAGAGGTGAACGCGCTGGTCGATCTCAGCAGATTTTGTCTTTACGTCGATCGACGCCAGAGCCTGCCTGTTGCGGAACAGGCCCTTGTCAAGAGCAGGGCGATCGACGACGCCGCATTCAGCGCGCTGGTCCAGGGGAACGTTGCCAATTTGAAGCTGATGCTCCGCGGCTGGGATCGCGAGAATGCGGACCTTGCCGAGCATGCATCAGCACTGATCACCGGAGAGCAGGATCTGAGCATGCGGCTGCGACGCTGCTCGATGGAGATGGTGCTGGAATTCCTGCGCGCGAATTACCCGGCCTGCTGCGATGCGACGACCCGGGGAAAGGAGCTCGCCCGCCTGGTCGGTGACGTCTATCTGTTCGTCCTCTATGAATCGGTCGAGGCGTTTGCCCAGATTTATCTCGGTGAATGGGGACGGGCGCAACGAAACGTCGTCTCCGCGTTGGCCATCTCGGAGCGGAATGCAAATCCGCAGGCCGTCGCGCTGTGTCATCTCACGATCGGATGGCTGTATTCCGAGGCGGAGGAATATGGCAGCGCGTCACGGCGTGCGGAGGATGCGCTCGGCCCGATGATCGAGGCCAATCCGTTCACCTTCTTCGTCGGCAGGAACCTGCTGGCGCGAGCTTATGTCAGGATGGGCGACCTGCCTCGGGCGCGGCAGCATCTCGATGCGATGGAGCGGCGAATGGAGGTCGACCGGGTGCCGATGGAGTCGCTGGTCATCCCCCACTATCTGCTGACTTGCTGCGACTATTGGATCGCGATTGGCGATCTGGACCGCGCCCAGAGCTCGGCCAACCAATTTCACGAGGTGACGAGCGCGGCACCCGACCGGCCGTTTCTCGCGCTGTGCTACGAGGCCATGGCGAGAATTGCGATCGTGAAGCAGGATACGCAACTCGCCGGCGGGCATTTGGCGGCGGCCACTTCGATTCTCCGCCATGCCAGGCTACCGCACGCCGCCTGGCGGGTTTATCGCACGACCGCGGTGGTCTATGAGAGCCTCGGACAAGCGCAAAGGGCTGCCAAATGGCGGGACCGCTCCAGCCAGGTGATCGCATCGCTGGCAGAGACGCTTGATCCCGGCGATCCGCTGCGCTCGGCGTCCTTTTTCGACGCAGGCCGGGACACCACCGGGCCTCATCATGAGGGACGGTGATCGGCTCAATCCGGCAGGTCCGCGATCTCTCGCGGTTCGCCGGGCCGTTGCTTGACCTTGAATTGATTTTGCTGCTGCCGCAGCGTGCGGGAGGCACTGTAGGCATCCCTGCGCAACCGCATGATCGAGCCGAGCGGCTGATGCGCGGCGAGACATCGCCATGGGTCGAACGAAAGCACCTCGTCGGAATAGACGCGACGCGCGGGGCTGTCGGCGGTCTGGCGCGGAAGCGTGATCTTGCCGAGTGCTTGCGGCGGCGCGACGTCTTCGGGCCAGTCGATCGAGGCATCTTCGATCGGTGTTCGCTCCAGGTCGGTGCAGAGCTGGGCAAACAGTTCGTACTCGGCCGCATTGTCCTTGAAGAAGGCGACGACGCTGTTCAGCACGGCATGATCGGCATCGTGGCAGGGTTGGCCGGTGAGTTGTCGAACCGACGCCGAGATCGGCACCAGGCGAAGCCTTGCGATATAATCGCCAAACCGCAATGCTCCCTCCGTGTGAAAGGTTTCTCCGAGGATGTTGCTGCCGGCATCACCGAGCGCTTTCAAGACGATCGGGATCGGAATGCCTGTTCTGTCCGATGCGGCGACCAGCACGCGCGCGAGAAAGCCTATGGGTACGTACGCCAGATCAGGCAGGAACAGGGTGCGCTCGACGTTGTGCTGTGCGCGCATATAGGCCATCGCATCCGCGAAATAGCTGGGGTGATTGACGAGCAGAAGATCCTGGTTCGTCGAATCGTCGTCGCCGAGCGCCTTGGCCCCAGTCACGCCCAAGACCTTGATGGCAAACCCCCGCGGCGAGCGTACGCGATCGCTCCTGTTGAATGCGGTGGAGAGGCGGACGATGATCGGGAAGTGGCCAGCCTGCTTGAACAGGCCCTGGCGCAGATGATCCGGCAAATCCTCGTAGACGATCAGCTCGCCCCGGAGATAGCCGGCGCCCTTGGCGTGCTGCTGTCGGGTTCCGTGCTTGTCTTTGTGAAAAGTGCGATCGCTCGTTCGCGAAATCGAGGCAACGATCTCCTCGACGGCCGCCGCTTCCTCCGGCCGGATTTGTTCGACGGACGGATCGTAACGAAGATACTGATCGGCTGACATGGCGCTGATCTCCAGCCCGAAGGTCGCCTTCCCATTGCAAGCGTCGACGGCCGCAGGGTGAATGCCACTGTAAGCCCGTCCGGTCGGGATCGGCAACCCGAGAGCGAGTTGTGATTGCCTGGACAGGCCGTGGCATGAGGCATCCTGTTACCGACGCTATCACACGCTCGATGCTAGGCCAGCGGCGTCTCGGAAGTCCTTATCGGCTCCTTATGTTGTCCTGATCTTTTCCTTAAGGCCTGGCCGGGGCACGAGATCTCACAAGCTCTCAAGCAGCCGTGAAGCGGACAGAGCGCATTCCAATCCGACAGGATTCCGCGAAACGTTCGTTCTGCGTTTCATGCTAACGACAACACCCGCATTGCTATTTGCAAGACCTTCCTTGCGCCGCGCTCCCTCCCATCAAAAATCATAACGACGACCACATCGGGAGACCGGCCATGGGCCTGCAAGAAACAAAAATCGAATCGCTTCCCTTCGTCACCGCTGAACTCAACTATCTCGCGCCGGTTTCCGGCAAGCCGCGCACCTATGCCTTCGATCCGCCGCCTGGCGAGCCCAAGAGCACGTCGTTGCCGGAGCCGCATCAGGTCCCAATCTTCGATGCGCGACTGATCGCACAAAATTTCTCGCTCGACCGCGAAGGCTTTGCGCTGGTGCGGCATCCAACCCGAGTGAAGGACTTCAGCAACGACGAAGAGGTGAGGGCGGTCTACTATCCCGCCGTCGAGGCCTTCCTGCGCGCAACGCTGAAAGCAGACCGCGTCGTCATCTTCGACCATACCGTCCGCAGGCGTGTCGAGGGTGCCGCGGATATTCGTCAGCCGGCAACGCGCGTCCACGTCGACCAGACCGCAGTCTCGGGCGCCAACCGTGTGCGCGAGCATCTGCCCGACGAGGCCGAGGAGTTGCTAAAGGGCCGCGTCCAGGTGATCAATCTGTGGCGGCCGATCCGCGGTCCCTTGCGGGATTCGCCGCTGGCGATGGCTGACGGCACGACGGTCGCGCCTGACGATCTCGTCGCCTCCGATCTGATCTATCCTAACCGCCGCGGCGAGACTTATTCGGTGAAATATAACCCGAACCATCGCTGGTTCTATTTCCCCGAGATGACACCGGACGAAGCACTGCTGCTCAAGTGCTACGACTCCGCAACCGATGGCCGCACCCGCTTCGGGCCGCACACCGCGTTCGTCGATCCGACCACGCCGGCCGACGCGGCGCCGCGTGAGAGCATCGAAGTCCGCACGCTGGTCTTTCACAAATAGCAACAATGTGTGATGGCACCGCCGGGCGTGGCCCGGCGGCGGCTCAGGAACTCACCGGAACCAACAAACGTTGCTTGCGCGGGGCAGGGCCAACCGGGAGCGGTGCCGTGCGAGCGCAGACCACGCTATTTTCTTGCCTTGCCACTTTTTCGCTTTCTGCAGTTTCCTTTGCCCAGGCCGAAAGCGGGCTTGCCTCCTATTACGGATACGGAAAAGCCGGGAAAGGCGAGTTGACCTGCGCGCACCGGACGCGCCCCTTCGGAAGCGTGCTGAGGGTGTCGTACGGCAGCCGCTCGATTCAATGCCGCGTCAACGATCGCGGCCCCTTCATCCGCGGCCGGATCGTCGATCTCTCGGTGCCGGCCGCCAAGGCGCTGGGCATGATGAGTGCCGGCGTGGTGCGGGTCTCGGTGGAATAGACCTGCCAGCGCGCTATAGTGCTGCCCAAAGCATGGGTCAGGGGGCGCTATGGCCAGGATCAGGGTGGGACTCGTCGGCTGCGGGTTCGTGTCGGAGCTGCATATGTATGCGTTCCGGCGCGTCTACGGCGTGGATGTCGAGGTCGCGGCGGTCGCTGCGCGCGGCGACCACGTCGTCGAATTTGCACACCGCCACCAGATCCCACGGGTCCATCGCAGCTTCGCCGAGCTGATCGCGGACGGCGAGCTCGATGTCATCGACATCTGCACGCCGCCCAATCTTCATGCGGGGATGATCGTCGCCGCCATGCAGGCCGGCAAGCATGTCATCTGCGAAAAGCCGTTCGCCGGCTATTTCGGCCGTGACGGCGACCGGCAGCCGATCGGCAAGCATGTGCCGAAGGCGCTGATGTATGAGCGTGTGGTGGAAGAGATGGACGCCACGCGTGCCGCGATCGAGCGCACCGGAAAACTCTTCATGTATGCGGAGGACTGGATCTACGCGCCGGCCGTGACCAAGACCGCGGAGATCATCAAGGCGACGAAAGACAAAATCCTGTTCATGAAGGGCGAGGAGAGCCATTCCGGCTCGCATGCGGTCCATGCCGCGCAATGGGCGATGACCGGCGGCGGCTCGCTGATCCGAATGGGCTGCCATCCGCTCTCCGCCGTGCTGTATCTCAAGCAGGTCGAGGCCAAGGCGCGCGGTGAAACCATCCGCGTCGCCAGCGTCAGTGGCGATGTCGGCAATGTCACGGCCGTCCTCAAGCCGGAGGAGCGTACTTACATCAAGGCCAATCCTGTTGACGTCGAGGATTGGGGCACGCTGACCGCGACATTTTCGGACGGCACCAAGGCCACCGTGTTCTCCGGCGACATGATCATGGGCGGCGTGCGCAATCTGATCGAGACCTACACGTCAGGCGGCTCGCTGTTTGCCAATATCACGCCGAACAATCATCTGATGAGCTACCAAACCTCCGAGGAGAAGCTCGCCTCTGTCTACATCACCGAGAAGGTCGACCGCAAAACCGGCTGGCAATATGTCTGCCTCGAGGAGGAGTGGACCCGCGGCTATCTCCAGGAGATCCAGGACTTCATGGAATGCGCCGCGACGGGACGCCAGCCGCTGTCGGACCTGGCGCTGGCGTATGAGACGATCAAGGTGAACTACGCCGGCTATTGGGCGGCGGAGGAGGGACGGCGGGTGGTGTTGTAGAGCCGCGGTGAACTCACTGACCCAGCCGCAGGCACGCTGCTAATCCTTCTCCCCTTGCGGGCTTGTTGCGTAATCCGTCAATTGTGATTCTCTAAGGCAAAGCCTTGGAGGAATGACGATGGCGGTGAAGCAGACGGGGCAGCCGAGTTTTATTGAGG
>NZ_JBEPQF010000031.1:0-84890 GCF_040547695.1 Bradyrhizobium sp. JR4.3
CCCGCACCTCTCATGCCGACGCTGCCGCGTCCACCGCAAGCCCGGCTCGCAATCAAGACGACAACGAGATCGCCCCTCAAGGATGAGCCGGGATGACCGACACATACGCCGTTTCCGAATTTCGGTAAAGTGGAATATTTTAGACACACCGTCTTGACACGAGCATGTCAAGAAATGGTCGGGTGTTTTGCCCGACGGGTCACGGCGACTGCATCGTGAAAGTCAGATCAAGGCGACCCGGGATCACGCGGCCCCGCATCCGGGCTGCAGGATCACGCAATCCGGCGCGGCGCTGCCGCAGCACGTCGTCTCGCAACCGCTGACCAGCGCGGCCACGGTCGCTTCCAGTGCCCGCAGCTCCGCAATTTTCTTCCTGATCGATCCGAGATGCTTCTCCGCAAATGTCTTCGTATCGCTACAGGGCAAGCGCCGCTGAACCGATGCGAGGATGTCGCGCGTCTCGTCGATGGAGAAGTCCAGTTCGCGGCAGTGCCGGATGAGACTGAGTGCCTTGAAAGCCTCTCCGCCGTAGACGCGCTGGCCGCCCTGGCGCGCTGACGGCGTCAGAAGACCGATGCTCTCGCAATAGCGGATGGTGGGAACCGAAACGCCGGCCGCCTTGGCGAGGACGCCAATTCTCATGGAGCTCTCACTTTTCGCTTGAACCTCAAGTGGCTTGAGGGCGTAGCGATCCGGTCCGTGGCGCACAAGTATGAGGAGAATCACATGAGCGTTATAGGACCGTCCTGCAACCTTCCGTCCGAGACGTCGCCAGGATGCGGCTGCGCGGCCAAGATCGAACCAGGGACCGAACCAGGAGGCGGCAAGGCCGCCGGCACGGCGGTCGCGGCCGCGGTTGTCGCTGTAGCCTGCACGGCGTGCTGTGTGCTTCCCTTTACCCTGCCCGCTGTCGTGCTCGCCAGTGCAGGCAGCCTGATCGCCGTGTTCGACCATGCGCACGGGCTGATGACGATACTGTCCATCGCCGTCGTGATCTGCGCCTGGGGCTGGATCGTCTGGCGATCGCGGACGCGCGGCTTGAAAATCCGATCGTCCGTGCTGGCTGCAATGTGCGCCGCGACCGTTCTGACCGCGACGGCCGCGCTGTGGCCAGTGATGGGGCCCGCTGTCTTCCAGGCCCTCGGTGTCGCCAAGAAGCCGAAGCCTCCGGCCGGCTGATGGACGCAATCACGATCTTCGGACTGCTGTCGGTCAGTGCGATGCTGTTGTTCTACGCGCTCGAGCCGCGCGGACCGCATTTTGTGCTGGCCTTCGCGGCAGCCTGCGCGCTCAGCGCGGTCTATGGCTTTTTCCAGGGGACCTGGCCGTTTGGGTTTGTCGAGACGGTCTGGACAGCGGTCGCCTTACGGCGCTGGGTCCGGTCATCGCCATGACCGGACCTTAAAGCCTTGGAGGCGCCTACGCGTTCCGCGTCGCACGGCCGAACGGATCGACCAGGCGGACGATCTCACAGGCGGCAACGAGGCCGGCGAGCCAGACGGCGCTGGTCAGCCCGATGCGCGCAACGATGGCGGCGGTGAAGGCGCCCTCGCCGCCGAGGACCGGCGTCGCGGCAAGCAGCGCGAACTCGTAGACCGCGTAGGCGGCAGCGAACGCAATCGCCAGCATCAGCGGCGTGCGGCCTCGTGGCAGCCTACGGAGGACCGTCGATGCGGCTGCGGTCGATAGCAGCGCAGCCGCGCCGATGACGAAGCCCCAGGCGATGGTGCTGGTGTCGATCGGATAGTGCAGCACGCCGAAACCGATGGTCTGGTTGACCAGCCAGGCGCCGGTGACGACGAGCAGCGCCGGACGCAGCGGCAGCATCGCGGCGGCGACAACCGCGAAAGCGGCAAATGGCGTGGCGCAGGCGAATGCAAAGCTTGCCAGCGCGCATGACACCGTCAGCAGCGCGAAGCCGAACAGCGGCGCAAGCCGCGGCGCAACCGGGTACAGACGGAAACGGTCGCCGTGAGAGGGCAGGATCTGACGGGGCATGGATGAACTCCTGCCGGCGATCCTAGCACATTGCATTGGTTGGATCGCCTCCCGCGACAGTTCCAACTGCCCCATCGGAGGTCGTGAGAGATGGTAACGCGCCCTCTTGTCCTAGAACGGGCCGGCTACGCTCGCCCTCTTGCGCGCTGGGCTTGAGCCCAGGCCGCGGTGACGTCGCGCGGCGGGACGTCGACGCGCCGGATCGGCGTCAACTCGCCGGAGGCGGAGATGATCGCGGTCTCCTCGCGGCGGCAACGCGGGCACACGAAGCGGACCTCGTTCGGCGAAGCCGACAAGCTCGAACGTTTTACATTGGCGGCCATCGGCCAGGCTGCGCAGTGAGAGCATGACACCAGGAACCGACCGGGATCGAGCATACCCATTCCAAAGGACTCCGCGTCCTGCCATCCCTTCAATGATTAATCCATGTGAATCGTTCCGGTGCCGAGACACCGCCAAGGACACCGTCAAGGAACCGTCAAGACACCGTCGGCCCCGAACCAGGAGGCGGAGCGGCTCAATGGGCGCCCTTGAGCGTGCACGACGTGGTGCAGGTGACCGTGTTGCCGTGGTCGCACGCCTTGCAGGCGGCAACGCATTGGGTCATGTCGCGGGGATTGAAGGAGCTGTAGTTCCGCATCGCGCAGACTGGGGTCGAGCCGGTGATGTCCTGCTCCTGGTTGCAGGCTGCCGTCATGAGTCCAAACATGATGACCGCGAGGAGGCGCATGGGATCGCCCTGTGAGGCACGACAAAACAATCTCGCGAGGCGCGCTGCACCGCAGCGAGCCTCGGCATTTCCACAGCGGAAATCGCCGCAGGCGTCCCCGCTTCTGCATTGAGGATGCGCGCCAAGTGTTAAGAACGGATTGCCGGCGTCAGGCCGCAGCCTTGCTCGCGATGGCCTGCCGCATGTCCACGGCCAATTGGCGGTACTGCTCCGATAGCTTCAGATAAAACTCGCGCTTGGTGCTGTCGGTGGCCAGCCTGGCGATCAGCTCGCATTCGGCGGTGAGCGTCTCGAACCGTTCGAGCCTGTTCTCAAGTTCTGTCATCGGCGTGTCCCCGTCAAACGCCTCAAGGACATCAAACCTAAGCCCGGGAAATAGGTCACAGCGAACATCGTTATCGAGTAGAATCAATTTTTCCGCGCGGCCGGCTATTTCTGCTCCAACCGCCATGCGCCGTCCCAACCCTCGCCCGGCGGATTGGCCTCGAATTGCGCAATGCGGGCAAGCAGTGCGCGCGAGGGGCCGTCGCCGGGGACGGCTTCAAGTGCCGCGTTGAAGGCGGCACGGGCCTCGTCGAAGCGGCGGGCGCGATAGGCCGCGAGGCCTTCGGCGTAGTGCGAACGCAGACTCTCATGCGCGGCAGTCAGCGCGCCTGCCCGGCCCATCACCTCGAAAATCGTTTGCGGCACGCTTTGGCCGGCGACCGCAAGACGATCGACCTCGCGCAATTCGAGCTGTGAGCCGATCGCATCCGCCGTCGCCTGCGAGATCAGGATGCGGGTGCCATAGGTCTTGTTGACGGCTTCCAAGCGCGAGGCGAGGTTCACGGCATCGCCCATCACGGTGAAGCTCATCATCAACTCGGAGCCGATGCTGCCGGTCAAAACCTCGCCGGTGGCGATGCCGATGCGCAGATCGCACGGCACCGGCATGGCGCGGATGCCGAGGAGATCCGGGAGCTGCTTCTGGAGCGCGGGCACCTGGTCGGCCATGTCGAGCGCGGCGAAGCAGGCAAGCTGAGCCTGCTCCTCCTCCTCGATGAAGGGCGGCCCCCAATAGGACATGATGGCATCGCCGATGTATTTGTCGATGATGCCTCGGTTGCTCCTGATCGGACCGGACATGACGGTGAAATAGTGGTTCATCACCCTGACGAGACCGCGCGGGGTCATGCCCTCGCTCATCGAGGTGAAGCCGCTCATATCGCAGAACATGATGGTCATGACCCGGCGCTGGCCGTCGATGGCGACCTCCGGCCGGTCTATCAGGCCCTGAACCACCTTGGGATCGATATAGCGGCCGAAAGTCTCGCGGATGCGCTCGTTCTGGCGCAACTGCTCGACCATGCGGTTGAAGGCGGCAGCGAGCTCTCCGATCTCGTCCTGGGTCGAGACGCTGATAGTCTTGTCGAAATGGCCTGCCTCGACCTCGCGGGTGCCGGCCAGCAGCAGCCGGACCGGTCGCGTGATCCCGGTGGAGACCATGATCGCAAAGGCAAGTCCGACGATCGCCGCGAGGATGGTCACGATGCCCGAGACGATGATCGCCTGGCGCTGATGGCGGATGACCTGGGCGGTGCTCACGAACACCTGCGAGAGCATGTCGGCTCGGATCGCGTCGATCCGCTGGGTGAAGAGGTCGCGTAGCGCCTCCACATGGACGAGCACGTCGCGCGCGCCCGCAAAGTCCTTGTCATCGAGCAGCCGGAGCAGCTTGGCGTCCTCCTCGTCGAGTTCGCGGCGAAGCTCCTTGACTGCATTCTCGATGCGCGTCTCGATGCGGGCGAGTGCCGCGTTGTCCGACGGTGTGCTCTCATCGTTGATGATCGCGTTGATCAGCTTTCGCGCGGCTTCGGCCTCCTGCTCGACCTGGGCGTCCGTTTCCCTGAAGATCTTCAGCCGCGCCGCAAAGCCCTCCTCGTCCGGCGGCGTTTGCATTTTGGCGATCACCATGCGCCGCATCGCCAGCGCCCGCTCCAACGAACGCACATTGGACCGCGCCAGGTGGCCGTAAGCCGGAATATACCGGGCGGTCAGCTCATCCAGAAGATGGCCGACGCGGCTCGACATCACCATCGACAGGATCGCGGTGACGACCATCAGGATGATGAGGCCGAGCGCAATCCCGACGATCTTGCGCCGGATCGACTGGTTGAAAATCGGCATGGGCGCGGGACAATGGGCTGAAGGGGAAAGGCCTTGGAACCAATACAACGGATTTGCCGCCGGGAATACTCGCAATTTGGCCGCTTGTGGCGTCCTGAACCGCCGCAACCGTCGCGCGAGCCTTGTTCGTTAATGAAGGTTAAAGAAAACCCGCTCGACCCTCCGTTGCACAAGTTCCCTCGCTCCATCCGTATTTCGCCGCATTGTTGGAACAGCTTCAAGATGCGAAACGACGTCGTGTCACCATTTTTGACGCCGTTTTGATTCTCGAGCCGCATCTCGTCGCGGACTTTGGTTTGTACTGGTTTCGCAGGGGGACCACGGAATGAACCAGTGCCTACGCTCGCTCGCGTGTGTCGTTGCCGTGGCCGCTTTGGCCTTCATCCCTACCGAGCTGGCAGCGAAGAGCAGTCAGAAATCGTCCGCGCCGAAGAAGACGCATGAGGCGAAAGCCGGCAAGCAGCGCCACGCCTCCGCCAGCAAGGCGCGGCACGGCAAACGTGCCGAGGCCAAACGCAACTCGAAGAAGCAGGACGACGCGCCCTCGGACAATCCGGCAGCCCCGCCACTGACTGGCGATCTCGCCGCGCTGAAGGATGCCATCGATCTCGCGCGGAAGGGCAAGACCGAGGACGCGAGCGCGGCGCGCGACCGCATTGCTGACCCGGCGGGGCAGAAGCTCGCCGACTGGTTCATGCTGCGCCATTCCGAAAGCACGGCCAATTTCAAGCGCTACGCCGCCTTCCTCGCCGCCAATCCGGACTGGCCGAGCAGCGCGCTGCTCCGCCGCCGCGCCGAGGCGCGGCTGTGGCAGGAGAAGGCCGACGCGGCGACCGTGCACAAATTCACGATGGACCGGCCGACCAGCGCCAAGGGCAAGTTCGCACTCGCCCGCGTGCTGATGACCGAGGGCGACAGCGACCGGGCCGAGCGTCTGGTGCGCGATGCCTGGCGCACGGACGAATTGTCCGAACGCAGCGAGGAAGATTCCTACGAAGCGTTTCGCGATCTCCTGACCACCGAGGATCATCGTGCCCGCATGGACAAGCGCCTCGGCGCCAAGGACTACGCAGGTGCGCGGCGCGCAGCCAAGCGGCTCGGCGAGGATGCGCTCGCGATCGTCAAGGCCTGCGCCGCCGTCACCGGCAAGGCCAGCAAGGCCAAGGATTACCTCGAGGACGTCTCGGCCGAGGCGCGCCGCGACCTCGGCTATGTGCTGTGCCGCGCGCAATGGCATCTCCAGAATGACCGCATCGACGACGCGGCCGAGGTGATCCTGGCCGCCGCGCCCGATACGATGGCGGCGCAAGACACCGACGCCTGGTGGCGCGAGCGCCGCCTGCTCGCGCGAAAGCTGCTCGACCAGGGCAAGTTCAAAACCGCCTACGACGTGGTGCGCTCGGCGGCCGTGCCCGCGATGGAAGTCTATCGCGTCGACTATCACTTCATGTGCGGGTGGATCGCGCTGCGCTATCTCGATGATCCCAAGGCGGCGATGACGCATTTCGCCGCGATCGACGAAGGCTCGGCCAACCCGATCGCGCTGTCGCGCGCGCATTATTGGCGCGGTCGCGCGGCGGAGGCGATGAACGCAACCGCCGATGCGCGCCTGAGCTATCAGGCCGCGGCGCGCTATCCGACCGCCTATTACGGCCAGCTCGCCCGCGCCAGGCTCGGCCTCGACCGCATCGAACTGCGCGCGCCCTCGCCCGTGCTGGCAGCAGTCGACACGCCGCCCGCGGACGAGCGCGTGCGCGCCGCCGACATGCTCTACGGCGTCGGTGAGCGCGACATGGTGTTTTACTACGCCGAGGATTTCGCCAAGGAGAGCACCGACGTGGCGGCGCTCGAAGCCCTCGGCGAGCTCGCCGGCCGGCGCAACGATGCGCGCGTGATGCTGGAGGTCGGCAAGTCGGCGCTGGCGCGCGGGCTCGCACTCGATCACTACGCCTTCCCGACCATCGGCATCCCTGAACATAAGCAGGTCGCGCCCGCGATCGACCCCAGCGTGATCTATTCGGTGGCGCGCACCGAAAGCTCGTTCGACCAGCGCGACAAATCGGCCGCCAACGCAGTCGGGTTGATGCAGGTGACGCCGGAAGCGGGCCGCGACACCGCAAAGCGCTTCGGCCTGACCTATGACTGGGACAAGATGGTCTCCGATCCCGTCTACAACACGCAGATGGGCGCGGCCGAGCTCAGCGCGCTGATGTCGGAATACCGCGGCAATCAGATCATGACCTTCGCTGGCTATAATGCCGGCCGGGGCCGCGTGCGCGAATGGGTGCAGGCGCGCGGCGACCCCAGGGATCCCAAGGTCGATCCGGTCGACTGGGTCGAGCGCATCCCGCTGTCGGAGACGCGCAACTACGTCCAGCGCGTGATCGAGAACGTGCTGGTCTATCGTGCGAGGTTTGAGGCCAGCAGCGTCGTCGCGGCGAAGTCCGAGCAGCGCGTTACGACGCCGAACGTGGGCGCGATGCCGACGGCATCGGCCGCAGCCGCCGCGCCCTAGCTTCGCGACGCCGGGGCTGGACGCGGCGTGAAGCTGGATGCGGTGACTGCGACCGACCTCTCTGCGCGGGTCCGCATCGTTCGGCGAGCCGTCACCTCCTTCCGTGGTCAGAGGGTTCGTACGCGCGCAGAAATGCTTCCGTCAGCGAGCGCGAGAGCGCACCCGTCTGCAGTATCCAGTTCCAGCTCGACACCGTGATCGCTTCGAGCGAACTGCGGTAAGGCCAGAGCATTTCCACCGTCGTCTGCTGATATCGACGGTAGCAATCATAGTCGCAGTACCGCCGCTCAGCGGGCACATGGCGGACGTAACTCGCGCCCAACGGTTGCGCGCACGCGCTGCAGGTACCGCCGTGGCGAGGCCCTTCCTGATTGACGAGCATGAATCTCATAGCGATGCCCTCTCACCCGGACGGCAAATCCACCGCCCGTTTCGCTCTCCTATCCGCTCAAGACGCCGCTCGTGTGCGTCCTTCGATCAGCGGCGCAGCTTCGCCATGAAGCGCGTAACACTCGTAGCCGCAGTAGGGCAGCAGCGTCTTCGCATCGCGCAGATAGCCGCCGCTGATCTCCTCGCAGCACCACAGGCAGAACGTTTTGCGGAAAGGGGTCCTGCCGTTCACCAATATGAACCTCATGTGGCACCTCCGAGCGCAAAGCAGTAGACCGTGTCGACGGATCCGGTGACTGGTGCTTACGCCGCCTGAGACCGAAACAGCCATCGGCGATCGCGTTCGCGGCGCGCCCTGAAGCGATCGAGACATTTCCGGGAGCAAAGCGGCGCTCGCCAGGAATAATACCGGATCAGGCCGAACTTCCCGCTGCAGACGGCGCAGCTTTTTGCCGCGGAAGGGCGCTCGGAGTGTTCGGGCTTATCGCACATGATCTCTCCTCCTGGCCTCTGATGGGCGCCTCTGACGGTCGAGGATCCCCACGGGCGCTGATGCACAATCATCACGTTCGTCAACGAAATGCGGCTTCTCAATCGTGACCAGCCAGATCATCGGCAAGTCGGACGCCGGCGGAGGCGAAGCTCGCCTCTTGAGCGCACGACGCCGCGCTACTCGACGGTTCGTGCTTCGCGATCGACTTCACTGGATTGCCGGTGAGACTAGTCCGCATGCGACGGGCCGCTCAATTGTACGGAGGTAAATGCAGCGTATGACTAGGGTTGCGCGACCTATACATAGGTTTGTCCGGTAATTTTCCGGAGTTTCGTCTACCCGCAACGAGACGGCGCAACGGCGGCAAGCTGCACGGAGCCCGCGAATTCTCGACTCGGAATCCTGCTTTGGTCGGAGGGAATTGCCCCTCCTGTCGCAAAGTGCTCTACTCGCCCTGCCCCCAAGCGGGCCGGGACGCCTGCGATGATGCCTGGCCAGATCGCAAAATTAGGGAATTCGGCCGCGCAATTCCTGCTCGGCGGCCTTGCGGCGCTTCGATCTCTCGGCAATGCAGCGAAACACGGACCTGCGGCTGGAGAGGGCCGGCGGCAGGACAATGCCGACCTGCGCGACGCCGTGAAGCAATGGCGACAAGTGTTCGAGCACAATCCGGTCATGTATTTCATGGTCGATCCGGCCGGAACGGTGCTCAACGTGAATACGTTTGGCGCCGCGCAACTGGGCTACAGCGTGGCCGAACTGACCGGCCAATCTGTGCTGAACGTCTTTTTCGAAGAGGACCGCGATTTCGTTCGTCGCTGTGTCGGGCTGTGCCTGGAAACCGTGGATCAGTCGCACACCTGGGAGATTCGCAAGATCCGGAAGGACGGCTCGGTTCTCTGGGTCCGTGAGAACGCCAAGGCCATGCGGCGCGGCGACGGCACGCCGATCGTGCTGGTCGCCTGCGAAAACATCACCCAGCGCAAGGAGGCGGAGGATGCGCTGCGCCAGAGCGAGGCCTACCTTGCCCAAGCGCAGGAGTTGAGCCGCACCGGCAGCTTCGGCCTGAGCCTGGCAACCCGCGAGGCCGTCTGGTCCAGGGAGACCTTTCGCATCTTCCAACGTGACCCGCAGGTCAAACCGACGCTCGATTTTGTTTTCCAGCGCATCCATCCGGAAGATCGCAATGCGGTCAGCAAGACCCTTGATCGGGCCTTCCGTGACGTCGGCGATTTCGACCATGAATATCGTCTGCTGATGCCCGATGGATCCATCAAATATCTCCATTCCGTGGCACGCGCGGTGAGACATGGATCCGGCCACATCGAGTTTGTCGGAGCGGTCACTGACGTCACTACGGCAAAGGAAACCGAACAGCGACTGCGTCGCAGCGAAGCCTATCTAACCGAAGCCCAGCGCCTCAGCCATACGAGCAGCTGGGCCTGGGACGTGCGCCGTCAGGAATTCGCTTACCGATCGGCCGAACTCTATCGCCTGTTCGGATTTAACCCGGACCAGATTGATCTGTCGGCGCAGGCCTTCCAACAACGGATCCTCGCCGAAGACTTTAAGCGGATCGTCGATGTGGAACGTCAGGCAATCCGGCAAAAGCAGCCTTTCGAAGTTGATTTTCGGATTGTGCGTCCGGACGGTTCGGTACGACACGTCCATACGGAGGGGCATCCCGTCGTCGGCGGGGACGGCGATGTGACGGAGATCATCGGCACCCACGTCGATGTCACCGAGCAGTTTGCCGCAAGACAAGCGCTGCAAAACGCCTTTGACGAGCTCAAGCTGTCCGAGCAGCGATTTCGCGACTATGCCGAAACCGCCTCGGACTGGTTTTGGGAGAGCGGGCCGGACCACCGTATCACACGGATTTCGGAACATGCCGACACGGCCGGTCCCGTGCCCACGGGCGTGATCGGCCTCGCCCGTTGGGACATTCCGCCCGATGCCGAGCTCGAGCCCGAGAAGTGGGAGCGGCATCGCGCGACACTCGATGCCCACCTTCCGTTTCGCGACCTGGTCTACCGAAGCAAGGATCGCAACGGATCTCCGATCTACGTGCGCACCAGCGGCAAGCCCTTGCACGACGCGAACGGCAACTTTCTCGGCTATCGTGGCGTCAGCAGCGACGTGACGGCGGCGATCCGCGCCGAGCAGGCCGAAGAAGCACTGCGCAAGGCGCAAGCCGAGCTTGCTCACGTTACGCGTGTCACGATGCTCGGCGAACTCACGGCCTCGATCGCCCATGAGATCAATCAGCCTTTGGCCGCCGTGATCTCCAATGCGGATGCCTGCATCGGATGGCTCGACCGCGAACCGGCCGACCTGAATGCCGCGCGCCGTTCCGTGGAATGGATCGTCGAGGACGCTAATCGCGCCAGCGAGGTGATCCGCCGGATCAGAGCGCTTGCGAAGAAGACCGAGATCGAGATGGCTCCGGTCGACATGAACCAGCTCGTCAGGGAGACGGTGGCGCTCGTCCGCCGCGAGCTTGCCACCCATGCCGTGTCGATGCGAATGGAGCTGGCGTCCGCTCTACCCAGGGTTTGCGGCGACCGGATCCAGCTCCAGCAGGTGCTGATCAACCTGGTCATGAACGGGATTGAAGCCATGCACGCCAATGTGGAACGCCCGCGCGAACTTGCGATCCGCTCCAGCCAGGTGAGCGAGCACGGCGAAGGCCGCATGCTCCTGACCGTGACCGATCGCGGTGTCGGCCTCGGCAACGGCGCGACCGAGCGCATCTTCACACCTTTCTTCACGACAAAGCCGAGCGGCCTGGGGATGGGACTGTCGATCTGCCGATCGATCATCGAGGCTCATGCGGGCCGGCTCTCGGCCTTTCCCAATGACGGAAGCGGAGCAACATTCCAGATTGCCCTGCCCTTGCCGATCGAGGACACGTCGTGACCGACATTCCCAAGGCGGCGACGGTGCAGACGAGCTCCGACGATCCGATCGTCTTGATCGTCGACGACGATCCATCGATGCGCCGTGCGCTCACCAACCTCTTTCAATCCGTCGGCCTCAAGGTCCAGGCTTTCGGCTCCGCGGCGGAGATCATGGAAGCCAAGCCACCGGCGGTCCCCAGCTGCCTTGTGCTCGACATCCGCCTGCCGGGCTCAAGCGGCTTTGACCTGCAGTCGGACCTCGCGAAGGCGAACATTCACACGCCCATTATCTTCATCACCGGTCATGGTGATATTCCGATGACCGTCAGGGCCATGAAAAGCGGCGCCATCGATTTTTTGACCAAGCCGGTGCGCGACCAGGACATGCTGGATGCGGTTCGGGCCGCGATCGAACGGGATCGCAAGCGACGCAATGCCGAGGAGTCGGTCGCGGGAGTGCGGTCCCGCTTCGAGGGTTTGAGCGCGCGCCAGCGCGACATCCTCACTCTGGTGGCATCCGGCCTGATGAACAAGCAGGTCGCGGCCGAGCTTGGATTGGCCGAGATTACCGTCAAGATCTATCGTGGGCAGATCATGCGGAAAATGGGCGCCAAGTCGTTGGCCGATCTCGTCAGAATGGTGGAGGCGCTCGGAATCTCACGCCCGGGCGGAAAGGTGCAAACCTAAGTATGCTTTTCAAGCTCGCTCCAAGGGCTCACTTTCGCCAAGTGCGGCACCGTGATCGGCGGCTCCCCGATCAGGAGCGATCATCTTGTCAATCCCCTTGGCCATTTCCGTCATTGACGATGATCGATCAGTCCGCCTTGCGACCAATAATCTGCTGACGTCGCGGGGATACACGGTCAACATCTTTCGCTCCGCTGACGAATTTCTTCAATCGGCCGAACTGAAGACGACGTCCTGCGTGATCGCGGATGTGCAGATGTCGTTGATGGGCGGCCTTGAGCTCTTGACGCACATGCGCAGCCTCGGCCACCACACGCCCTTCATCTTCATGACGGCTTTTCCCGACGATGCCGTGCGCGACCGCGCGCTGAAAGCGGGCGCTATCTGCTTTCTCGCGAAGCCGTTCTCCACGCCCGCTCTGCTTGAATGTCTGCGGATGGCCCTGCCCAGCCCCGATCAAACCGAGACGTGATACGCCGGCGCCGAGCCCTGGCGACACGGCGCTCACTCCACCTTGATGTTCGCCGCCTTGATGATTGGCCACCACTTCGCGATCTCCGCCTTCTGGCGCGCGCCGAGGGCTTCGGGCGTGAGCTGATCCTGCGGTGTCATCTCCAACCCCTGGCTTTCGAGCTGCTTCTTCACGCCGGGATCGTTCAGCGCTTCCACGGCTGCGGCATTGAGTTTGGTGACGATCGCCTTCGGCGTGCCCTTGGGCACCCACATGCCGGACCAGAGCGTCATGTTGAAACCCTTCAGGCCCGCCTCCTCCGCCGTCGGGACGTCGGGCGCCGACGCGAGGCGTTTGTCATCGGTGACGGCATAGGCGCGGATGGTGCCGGCGCGGACCTGGTTGATGGAGTTCGAGGTCTGGTCGACGATGACGTCGATCTGGCCAGCGATGAGATCGTTCAGGGCGGGCGCGGTGCCGCGATACGGCACGTATTGCAGCTTGATGCCGCTGACGCTCTCGAAATAGACCCCGGCGATGTGGCTGCCCGAGCCGGCGCCGGCGGTGCCGGCGGTCGGCGGCGAAGGCCGCGACTTCAGCCAGTCCAGCAGCTCCTTCAGCGAGGTCGCGGGCACCGCGTTCTTGCTGACGACGATCATCGGATTGCTCGGCAGCAGCACCACCGGCTCGAGGTCCGCGACCAGGTCGTAATTGAGCTTGTAGACGGCGCCGTTGGCAACGTGGGTGCCGAGATGGCCGAACGAGATCGTGTAGCCGTCGGGGGCCGAATGCACGGCACGGCCGACGCCGATCGAGCCGCCCGCGCCAGTGACGTTCTCGATCACCAGCGGCTGGCCGAGCGCCGTTCGCATCCGCTCGGCAAGCACTCGTGCCATCGCATCCGACGGACCGCCGGCGGCGAAGGGCACGATGATCGTGATCGGACGCGAGGGATAGTCATCGGCGCGCGCGGCGCCTGCAACAGCGAGAATAGCAACCAGCGCAGCCCAGGCGGCCTTCATTGTTGTCTCCCCAGCAATGCCATTGTTGTTTTTGTCTCTTCCCGCGTACGGGAAGAGGGATCGTTCGTGAAGAGCCGAAATGCCGCGCTAGAACTGCGAATAGTCGATCGGCTTGTGGCGATCGAGCGTGCGGTTGACCGGCGGCAGCGGGTATTTCAGGCCGGTGGCGCAGTTGAACAGCATCACGCGGTCACCCTTCGAGACGCGGCCGTCGGCGAGGCTGTCCTTGTAGGCGGCGTAGGTCGCAGCACCTTCGGGGCAGAGCAACAGCCCCTCCTCGCGCGCGACCTCGTTCAGCGCGGCAGAGATCTTGTCGTCGTCGACTGCAATGGCAAAGCCCTTGCTCTCGCGCACCGCGCGCAAAATGAGAAAGTCGCCGATCGCCTGCGGCACGCGAATGCCTGACGCGATGGTGTGAGCGTCCTCCCAGCGCGTCGCATGCTCGGTGCCGGCCTCATAGGCGCGCACCATCGGCGCGCAGCCGGAGGCCTGCACCGCGACCATGCGCGGGCGCTTGCTGCCGATGAAGCCGATCTTCTCGAGCTCGTCGAAGGCCTTCCACATGCCGATCAGGCCGGTGCCGCCGCCGGTGGGATAGAAGATCACGTCGGGCACGTCCCAGCCGAGCTGCTCGGCGAGTTCAAGTCCCATCGTCTTCTTGCCTTCGATCCGGTACGGCTCCTTCAAGGTCGAGGTGTCGAACCAGCCAACTTTCGCCTTGCCCTCGCCGACGATCTTGCCGCAATCGTCGATATAGCCGTTGACGCGGTAGACGGTCGCGCCCTGAAGCTCGATCTCGCTGACGTTCACCTCAGGCGTATCGGCCGGGCAGAAGATCGTGGTCTTGATGCCACAGGAGGTCGCATAAGCCGCGAGCGCCGCGCCGGCATTGCCGTTGGTCGGCATCGCCATGTGCTTGATGCCGAGCGCCTTGCCCATCGACACCGCCATCACGAGGCCGCGCGCCTTGAACGAGCCGGTCGGCAGCCGCCCCTCGTCCTTGACGATGATCTCGCCGCCGCCGAGCTTCTTGCCGAGTTTGGGCAACCGGATCAGCGGCGTGGTGACTTCGCCGAGCGAGACGATGTCCTTGCATTTACGCACGGGCAGCAGCTCGCGGTAGCGCCACATGTCGGCGGGGCGGTGGCTAAGCGCCTCCTTGGTCAGCGCATTCTTCACACCGGCGAGGTCGTAGCGCACCAAAAGGGGCTTGCCGGCCTTGGAGAGGTTGTGGACCTGATCGGCAGCATAATGATCGCCTTCCATCGCGCATTCGAGATGGGTGACGAAGGTCGGGCGTTCGATGGTGAGATTGTCGTTGTCTTGCATGGGGTGATTTCCTTCTTGTTTTGCAGGCCCTACTGCTCGTCATTGCGAGCGTAGCGAAGCAATCCAGACTGCCGCTGCGGAAAGATTCTGGATTGCTTCGCTGCGCTCGCAATGACGGCGGCAGTGGTCGTCAAAGATTCAGCACCCGTCCATACGCATCCAGCACGGCTTCCTTCATCATCTCCGACAGCGTCGGATGCGGGAACACGGTGTGCATCAGCTCTTCTTCCGTGGTCTCCAGGTTCATGGCGACGACGTAGCCCTGGATCAGCTCGGTGACCTCCGCGCCGACCATATGGGCGCCGAGCAGCTGACCGGTCTTCTTGTCGAAGATGACCTTGACCATGCCCTGGTCCTCGCCGAGCGCGATCGCCTTGCCGTTGCCGACAAAGGGAAAGCGGCCGACGCGGATCTCGCGGCCGTTCTCCTTGGCCTTGGCTTCGGTGAGGCCGACCGAGGCGACCTGCGGGTTGCAATAGGTGCAGCCGGGGATCATCAGCTTGTCCATCGGATGCGGATGCAGGCCCTTGATGGCTTCGACGCAGATCACGCCCTCATGCTCGGCCTTGTGGGCCAGCATCGGGGGACCCGCGACGTCACCGATGGCATAGATGCCGGGAACGTTGGTCTTGCCGTAGCCGTCGATCACGATGCAGCCGCGCTCGGTTTTGACGCCGAGCTTTTCGAGGCCGAGATACTCGATATTGCCGACCACGCCGACGGCAGAGATCACGCGCTCGAACTCGGCGGTCTGCTTCGCCTTGCCGTCGTCGAGCGTCGCGACCACGCTGTCGCTCTTCTTTTCGAGCTTCGTCACACCCGTGTTGGTGAGGATCTTGATGCCCTGCTTCTCGAGGCGCTTGCGGGCAAGTCCGGCAATCTCCGCGTCCTCGACCGGCAGGATCTGCGGCAGCACCTCGACCACCGTGACATCCGACCCCATCGTCTTGAAGAACGATGCGAACTCGATCCCGATCGCACCCGAGCCCATCACCAGCAGCGATTTCGGCATCCGCTCCGGCACCATCGCTTCAAAGTAGGTCCAGATCAGCTTCTTGTCGGGCTCGAGTCCCGGCAGCACCCGCGGCCGCGCTCCGGTCGCGACGATGATGTGCTTGGCCTGATAAGCCCCCTCGCCGAGCGCGCCCTTGGGCCCCTCGACGTCGGACTTCTTTACCGTCACCTTGCCGGGCGCGTCGATCGAAGCCGCGCCCCAGATCACGCTCACCTTGTTCTTCTTCATGAGGAAGCCGACGCCGTCGTTCAGCCGCTTCGAGACGCCGCGCGAGCGCTGCACCACGGCCTTCGGATCGAACGAGACGTTATCGGCCGACAGGCCGTAATCCTTGGCGTGCTGCATGTAGTGGTAGATCTCGGCGGAGCGCAGCAGCGCTTTGGTCGGGATGCAGCCCCAGTTCAGGCAGATGCCGCCGAGATAGGATTTCTCGACAATCGCGACCTTGAAGCCGAGCTGGGCGGCCCGGATCGCGGTGACATAGCCGCCGGGACCGGAGCCGATGATGATGATGTCGAAGGATGTATCGGCCATGGCGGCTCCCGTTCAACTCAAGAGGTGCCGCGGGCGCGGCGCCTGGAAATCAAAACCCTGACCAGCCATTCGAGCAGGATCGCGCCGGCCATGATAGCCAACGCGATCATAATGACCGCCTGGCCGATGCTCCGTGCCAGCTGCTCGCCGGCAAAGAACGCGGAATGCAGAATATCGAGCCCGACCGGATTGAGTGCAACCACAGCCGAGAGCAACAAGGAGATCCAGGGCCAACGCGTCCGCACTCACCCCGCGCCTCCCCGGATCACACCATCATCATCACAGGATTTTCGATCAGCTGCTTGAACGCGCCGATCAGCTCAGCGCCGAGCGCGCCGTCGATGGCGCGGTGATCGCACGACAATGTCACGCTCATCATGTTCGCGATCTCGATCTTGCCGCCGCGGACCACAGGCCGCTCCTCGCTGGTGCCGACCGCGAGGATGGTCGCATGCGGCGGGTTGATCACGGCGGTGAAGTGGCTGATGCCGAACATGCCGAGGTTCGAGACGGCCGTCGTGCCGCCCTGGTATTCTTCGGGCTTCAGCTTGCGCGAGCGGGCGCGGGTCGCAAAATCTTTCATCTCGTTGGAGATGGTCGACAGCGTCTTGGTCTCGGCCTTGCGGATGATCGGCGTGATCAGGCCGCCGGGCATCGCCACCGCGACGCCGACATCGGAATGATGGTGCTTGACCATGCCGCTTTCGGTCCAGCTCACATTGCAATTCGGGATCTTCTGCAGCGCCACCGCCATCGCCTTGATGACGAAGTCGTTGACCGAGATCTTGTAGAGCGGCTTCTTCTCCTTGTCCTTGGGAGCAGCCGCATTGATCTCCTCGCGCGCGGCGAGCAGCTTGCCGATGTCGCAGTCGATGGTGAGATAGAAGTGCGGGACGTTCTGGATCGACGCGGTCAGACGCTGCGCGATCGTGCGGCGCATGCCGTCATGCGGCACGACGTCGTAGGAGCCGGGTTCGAACAGCGACAGGATCTGCTTGTCCGACATGGTCGGCGCGGTCGAGGGCGCGCCTGACGGCGCCGCCACCGGTGCCTTCAGGCCCTTGCCGGACTTGGCCTGCTCGACGTCGCGTGCCACCACGCGGCCGTGCGGGCCGGTGCCGGTCACCATCGCAACATCGACGCCAGCTTCCTTGGCGAGCCGGCGCGCCAGCGGCGAGGAGAACACGCGGCCGGCATGGCCGTTGCTCTGCGCAGCCGGTGCTGCGGCCTGCGGTGCAGGTGCGGCGGCGGGCGCTGGCGCGGCCTTGGGCGCGGCAGGCGCCGGCGCAGCAGCAGGAGCTTCAGCCGCTTTCGGAGGTGCGGCCGAAGCACTGGGCTTGGCGGCACCTGCCGCCTTCACGTCCTCACCCTCGCCGGCCAGCACCGCGATCACGTCGTTGACCGGGACGTCCTGCGTGCCCTCGGGCACGAGGATCTTGGCGATCGTGCCCTCGTCGATGGCTTCGACCTCCATGGTCGCCTTGTCGGTCTCGATCTCGGCGATGACGTCGCCGGATTTGACCTTGTCGCCTTCCTTCTTCAGCCACTTGGCGAGGTTGCCCTTCTCCATCGTCGGCGAAAGAGCGGGCATCAGGATGTTGATGGGCATGCTGACCTCAAGAAGAACTTTGCAAAAATCCGCCTCCGGACCGGAGACGAACAGACCAGGTTTAGTTGCCGATGTCGCCCTGCCAGAGGCGCTCATTGGCAGGGATGGAACGCCAGTTCTTCATCATGGTGATGGAGCGGTCGTCCGCAAGGTCGATCCACGGGATGCCGAACTTGTCGAGAATGTCCTTGGAGCCCTCGAAGGTGACGGACTCTCCGATCACCACGAGCTTGACCTTGAACAGCGCGAGCGCACCGGCACACATCGCGCATGGCGACAGCGTGGTGTACATGACGGTATCGTGGAACGAAATCGCACCCGCCTCGCGCAGGCAACTCATCTCGCCGTGCAGGATCGGATTGTTCTCCTGCACGCGGTTGTTGTGGCCGCGGGCAATGACCTTGCTGTCGCGGGTCAGCACGGCGCCGATCGGCAGGCCGCCTTGCGCGATCGAGGCTTCCGCCTCGCGGATCGCCTCCAGCATGAAATCGAAATGATAGGATTCGATCGCCACGGTCAGTGCCCCTTCCCGCGCGGCGTCGTGGTGCCGGTGTCGGTGGGACGCTCGATCTCGGCCTGGAACATCTCGATGATCCGGTTCAGCGCGTCCTCCTCGGTGTATTCGCTCTCGCGCGCATAGGCGCGCGCGGCGTGACGGGCGAGATCGACGAGCAGCAGGCCCCACATGTCGGGTTCGTCGAAAGCCCGCTGGAATGCCATCGACAGCCCGCCGTCCAGCACGAACACGCGCAGGATCTCGACCGCATCATCGCGGACAAGGACGTCGGGTGGTAGTGGCTGCTCCTTCGGACCCGCCATGGTCTACCTGTAGCAGACGGCTTTGGCGGCCTCGACCACTTCGGCAGCCGAAGGCAGCGCGAGCTTTTCCAGGTTCGCGGCATAGGGCATCGGCACGTCCTTGCCGGAGACGCGGGCTACAGGCGCATCCAGATAGTCGAAGGCATGCTCCATGATCCGCGCGGCGATCTCGGCGCCGACACCGCTCTGGGCCCAGCCCTCTTCCACCGTGACGGCACGTCCCGTCTTCTTGACCGAGTTGACGATCGTCTCGGTGTCCATCGGGCGCAGCGTGCGCAGATCGATCACTTCGGCCTCGATGCCGTCCTTGGCGAGTTCGTCGGCGGCCTTCAGCGCGTAGCTCATGCCGTTCGACCACGAGATGATCGTGACATGGCTGCCGGAGCGCACGATGCGCGCCTTGCCGATCGGAATCACGAAATCGTCGAGCTTCGGCACCTCGCCAGTGTGACCGTAGAGCATCTCGTTCTCGAGGAAGATCACCGGGTTGGGATCGCGGATCGCAGCCTTGAGCAGGCCCTTGTAATCAGCGGCCGAGAACGGCGCGACGACCTTGAGGCCCGGGACATTGGAATACCAGGACGAATAATCCTGGCTGTGCTGGGCGGCCACGCGGGAAGCGGCGCCGTTAGGCCCGCGGAACACGATCGAGCAGCCCATCTGGCCGCCGGACATATAAAGCGTCTTTGCCGCGGAGTTGATGATCTGGTCGATTGCCTGCATGGCAAAGTTGAAGGTCATGAACTCGACGATCGGCTTCAACCCGCTCATCGCGGCGCCGACCCCAATGCCGGCAAAGCCGTGCTCGGTGATCGGCGTGTCGATCACGCGCTTGGCGCCGAATTCCTGAAGCAGCCCTTGCGTCACCTTGTAGGCGCCTTGGTATTCGGCGACCTCTTCGCCCATCACGAAGACGTCGGCGTCGCGGCGCATCTCTTCGGCCATGGCATCGCGCAGGGCTTCACGGATGGTCTGCGTCACCATCTCGGTGCCGGCAGGCACTTCCGGGTCGGGCTCTGCGACGGCCTGCGGTGCCGGCGCAGCCTTGGGAGCTGGCGCTTCGGCTTTTGCAGCGGCGGGCGCTGCGGATTCGGCAGCCTTCTGCTGCGGAGCGGGCGCCTTGGCGAGATCGGCGGCACTCTCGCCATCGGCGAGAATCGTCGCAATCGGCGTGTTCACGGCAACGTCGGCTGTGCCCTCGGGGATCAGGATCTTGCCGAGCGTACCTTCATCGGTCGCCTCGACCTCCATGGTCGCCTTGTCTGTCTCGATCTCGGCGATGACGTCGCCGGACTTGATCGTCTCACCCTCTTTTTTCAGCCATTTGGAGAGGTTGCCCTTCTCCATCGTGGGCGACAACGCGGGCATCAGCACTTGAATTGGCATATCGACTCCAAGAGAAAGCTTGCGCGCGTTTAGCGGTAAATATCGGTCCAGAGCTCGGCGGCATCCGGCTCGGGATCATGCTGGGCGAAATCGGCGGACGCGTTGACGATGTCGCGCACCTCGGCGTCGATCGCCTTCAGATCCTGCTCGCTGACCTTGGCGGCCAATAGGCGGTTGCGCACCTGCTCGATCGGATCCTGGTCGTGGCGGACTTTCTCGACCTCCTCGCGCGTTCTGTACTTTGCGGGATCGGACATCGAGTGGCCGCGATAACGGTAGGTCTGCATCTCCAGGATGAAGGGTCCCTTGCCGGCGCGGCACCAGGCCGCAGCTTCGTCGCCGGCGGCCTTGACGGCACGGACGTCCATGCCGTCGACCTGCTGGCCGGGAATGTTGAAGGAGGCGCCGCGCTTGGAGAAATCCTGCTGCGCCGAGGCGCGCGAGACCGAAGTGCCCATGGCGTAGCGGTTGTTCTCGATGACGTAGATCACCGGCAGCTTCCAGAGCTCCGCCATGTTGAAGCTCTCATAGACCTGGCCCTGGTTGGCCGCACCGTCGCCGAAATAGGTGACGCTGACATTGTCGTTGTCGCGATAGTGATTGGCGAAAGCGAGCCCGGTGCCGAGCGAGACCTGGGCGCCGACGATGCCGTGGCCGCCGTAAAAGTGCTTCTCCTTGCTGAACATGTGCATGGAGCCGCCCTTGCCCTTGGAATAGCCGCCGCGACGGCCCGTGAGCTCGGCCATGACGCCGTTGGCCTCCATGCCGGTGGCGAGCATATGGCCGTGATCGCGATAGCCGGTGATGACCTGATCGCCCGGCTTCAGGGCCATCTGCATCCCGACCACCACGGCCTCCTGGCCGATATAAAGGTGGCAGAAGCCGCCGATCGCGCCCATGCCGTAGAGCTGGCCGGCCTTTTCCTCGAACCGCCGGATCAGGAGCATGTCGCGGAGCGCCTTGAGCTCCTGCTCTCTGGTGAATTCCGGGGGCGAACCGCCGTCGGTCTTGTCCTGTGCAGTGCTTGCGGCGGCTTTCTTGGGTGCGGCCATGGGAATTCCGGGTCAGAGAAAACTTCAGCCCTCTCTAACCCAAGTCAAACGCCCTTGGAAAGCACCGCGGCGGCATGGCACGACTTTCATTATGCCGCACTGCAACGTGATCGTAATATTGCAAAATCTTTGACGCGGATCGGGCAACAAATCGACACGGTCGCCGCACGCGCAGATTCGTGGCCGCGTCATGCAACCTTGAGCCAACGCGGTCCCGACATTTGGAACGGGCGGCGCAGAACAGCGCCGCCCTCTCCGCCCGCCCGATCAGAAGAAGCCGAGCTTCTTGGGGCTGTAGCTGACCAGCAGGTTCTTGGTCTGCTGGTAGTGATCGAGCATCATCTTGTGGGTCTCGCGCCCGACGCCCGACTGCTTGTAGCCGCCGAAGGCCGCATGCGCGGGGTAGGCATGGTAGCAGTTGGTCCAGACCCGGCCGGCCTGGATCGCCCGGCCGAAGCGATAGCAGCGGTTGGCGTCGCGGCTCCAGACGCCGGCCCCCAGGCCATAGGGCGTGTCGTTGGCGATCTCGAGCGCCTCTTCGTCGCTCTTGAAGGTCGTGACCGAAACGACGGGGCCGAAGATCTCCTCCTGGAAGACGCGCATCTTGTTGTGGCCCTCGAACACGGTCGGCTGGACGTAGAAGCCGCCGGCGAGATCGCCGCCGAGCTCGGCGCGTCCGCCGCCGGCCAGCACCTTTGCTCCCTCCTGCTTGCCGATGTCGATGTAGGAGAGGATTTTTGCGAGCTGCTCGCCCGACGCCTGCGCGCCGATCATGGTGTCGGCCGCGCGCGGGTCGCCCTGCTTGATCGCGGCGACGCGCTTCAGCCCCCGCTCCATGAAGCGGTCATAGATATCGGCATGGACCAGCGCCCGGCTCGGACAGGTGCAGACCTCGCCCTGGTTCAACGCGAACATGACGAACCCTTCGATCGCCTTGTCGAAGAAGTCGTCGTCTTCGGCCGTGACGTCGCTGAAGAAGATGTTGGGTGACTTGCCGCCGAGCTCGAGCGTGACGGGAATGAGGTTCTGGCTGGCATATTGCATGATCAGCCGGCCCGTCGTGGTCTCGCCGGTGAAGGCGATCTTGGCGATGCGCGGGCTGGACGCGAGCGGCTTGCCGGCTTCCAGACCAAAGCCGTTGACGATGTTGAGAACACCGGGCGGCAGAATGTCGCCGATGATCTCGGCCCAGACCATGATCGAGGCCGGGGTCTGCTCGGCCGGCTTGAGCACAACGCAATTGCCGGCGGCGAGCGCGGGCGCGAGCTTCCAGCAGGCCATCAGCAGTGGGAAGTTCCAGGGAATGATCTGGCCGACCACGCCGAGCGGTTCGTGGAAATGATAGGCGACGGTGTCGTGATCGATCTCGGAGAGACTGCCTTCCTGGGCGCGGATGGCGCCGGCGAAATAACGGAAGTGGTCGATCGCCAGCGGCAGGTCGGCGGCGCGGGTCTCGCGGATCGGCTTGCCGTTGTCCCAGGTCTCGGCGATGGCGAGACGCTCGAGATTGTCTTCCATGCGGTCGGCAATCCGGTTCAGCATCGCGGCGCGCTCGGCGACGCTGGTGCGGCCCCAGGCGGCCTTCGCGGCATGCGCAGCGTCGAGGGCTGCTTCGACGTCCTGCGCGTCGGAGCGCGCGATCTTGCAGACGATCTGGCCCGTCACCGGCGAGGCGTTGTCGAAATACTTGCCGGAGATCGGCGCGACGAATTTGCCGCCGATGAAATTGTCGTAGCGTTCGGCGAAGGGAATTTTGGTGACGCTGAGGAATTCTACCTTGTTCATTGATCACTCCCGATGTTTGCTGTTTGCGCAATTCGTCGCGTGGTCGCGACTTGCACCGACGATGTCGCGGGAGGCGTCTTCTGTCAGCCCTGATAGGAGCGATGGAGGAGCCGACCTGTCGCAGTTCTGCGACAGGTGACGAGGCTGCACGTCATGCCGCTGCACATGCTGACCTCATCCTGAGGAGCGCGCTCGTGCGCGCGTCTCGAAGGATGGCTGGAGGTGACAGCAGGGCCTCTTGTGGTTCGCGACGACCGCTTCGCGGTCTCCTCACCATGAATATCTACCAGCAGCTCAATGCGCGTTCAGCTCGAACCGCTTGAGTTTTCTGTGCAGCGTGGCGCGGCTGACGCCGAGGGCCTTGGCGGCCGCCGAGACATTGCCGCCGGCGCGGAGCAGAGCCCGCTGCAACACCGCGCGTTGACCGCCAGCAAGATGGTCGCGCGCGGTGTCGCCGCCGAGGAGATCGGCCGCAGGCACTGGTCGCAACGCCCGGCACGGCGCGAGCCCCAGTCCTGCCCGGGCAGTCCTGGTCGCGCCGATCACGAGATCGTCCGCATCGACCGCAACGAGGCCGCCGCACTGGCCGTCCGCAGCTTGCGTCAGTACGATGCGGGCATGGGCGAAGGCCCTGCGAAACAAATCGGCCTCGATACGCTTGGCCGCCTCACCGGCCGCGAGCGCGATCAGACTGGAAAACACGTCAGTGCGGTCGGCGCGGCAGGAGGAGACGTCGAGCACGCCCGCGAACGCAGCCTCATGGTCGTAGATCGGAACGGCAGTGCAGCTCAGAAGCGTGTTTCGGGTAAAGAAATGCTGGTCGCGGTCGATCGTCAGCGGTCGTTGCTCGACGAGGCAGGTACCGATGCCGTTGGTGCCCTCATGCTCCTCGCTCCAAAGCGCGCCGGTCCAGAGGCCCCAGGACTGAAATGTCGCATCGTCCGCCGGGGTGCCGCGGCGATCGACCGGCACGCCCTCGCCGTCGGCGAGAAGCACGCAGCAGCCGCTGGCGCCGACCGCCTGGTAGAGCCGGTCCATTGCACCTCGCGCAGCGGCGAGCAGCGGCGCGACGCGTTCGCGCGCGCGGTGCAGCTCGGCTTCACTCAGCCGGTTCGGTGAGCTGCGGCCGGCGGGATCGAGACGATGCAATCTGGACGAACGGCGCCACGAGGCCACGAGCGACGAGCGTGCCGCCTGGCCTGACGTAATGGCGGCCTCGACGCGGGCCGCGTGATGCCGGGGGGATTGCCCATTCATCACTGTTTCCTCCGAGTGGCAATCTAGAGCGTGCCGGCACGGCCCGGTTGATCTGCGTCAACCCTGGCCATGGCGCTGGGAGCCATGAGCCCTTTGCGGCGCTGCCGTCAAGGCGGCAGTCCGGTTCCAGGCTTCAACTTGGAAGCCTTCAACTTTAGGAAGAGTGGTTAGTTCGCCGGGATCGTCCGGACGAGATCGCGCGGATTGACGTAGTCGAGCTGGAAGCGCGCCCGCTCGTCCAGCATGTCGGGGTCGATCTTCGCGGAGCGCAGCAGCGAAACGCGCTGCTCGCTCCTGGCGCGCTCGCGCTTGAGCTGAGCCAGCTCGCTGGTCAGCGCCACGATCTCCTGGTCGAGCTCCTGACGGGCGTTGAGGCCGTATTTGCCGGTATAGGCGTTGACCCCGAAATAACCGACGATGGCGGCCGCCATCGCATAGAGGGCAAGACCGGTCAGGATCGATTTCAGGCGCGCGCGGGAGACCATCTTGGGAAGATGGGACAGGTTGGTTAAGGGCGTGCTAATTTCCGTCCGCTGGCCCCGCGCGCGACGCTAGCGGACCCTCATGGCGAGGAGGCGCAAAGCGCCGTCTCGCGGACGATGCTTCGCATCGCCGCGAGAACCATGAAGGCACGGCAGTTTCCCGGAGCCATCCTTCGAGACGAACGCTTCGCGTTCTCCTCAGGATGAGGGCCTATGCTGTGGCTGCGGGCGATTTGGCCTCAGCCGTGATGCTTCGCGACGTGCACCGCAAACGCGTCGATATAGGCCTGGAGCACGGGCTTCAGGGACTCCTTGGTCAGGTTGCCCTCAGCGTCGAACGCGTCGCCCACCCCGTTCAGATAGGCCTCCGGCTGCTGCATGATCGGGCCGGAAATGCCCGGCAGGATGTTCTGCAGCGTCTTGGCGGCGCTGACGCCGCCGAGCGGGCCCGGCGAGTTCGCGATGATGCCGACCGGCTTGCCGTTGAACGAGCTCTTGCCATAGGGCCGCGAGGCGACGTCGATGGCGTTCTTCAGCACGCCCGGGATCGCCCGATTGTATTCCGGCGTGACGAAGATGACGCCGTCCGACTTCTGGATCTTTTCGCGAAAAGACAGCCAGTCGGCCGGCGGCGCGCCCTCGAGGTCCTGATTGAAGAACGAGATGCCGGCCGGCGTGATGACCTCGAGCTTGAGCGAGGCCGGCGCGAGCTTGGCGAGCGCATGGGCGATCTTCAGCGAAAAGCTGTCCTTGCGCAGGCTGCCGGCGATCGTGACAATATTGTAGGCCATGGAGTGTCCTTGAAATCTTCAGCGGGAGTGCCGGGGCGGCACTTAAGCGATCCCGAGTGATGGATGCAAGTGCATGGACCGATCGGATTTGGAAACGCTGCGTTTCTGAACGGTTGCCCAAACCATCAGGCCGCCAAGTGGCGGCCTGAGTCGTTGGTACAATCCGCAAATCGGTTCAGATCGTCGGATTCCACGCCGACGGGATCAGGCGATATTTGGCGCCGTCCTTCTCGACATGGCCGACCGAGGGAAACGTGAAGTGGAAGCCGATCACGGTCGCCTTCTCGGCCGCCGCCATGTCGTAGAACTTGTGACGCGTCTCCTGCGCCAGCGCAGCATCGGTATCGAACACCACATGCCAGTCCGGATTGCGCAGGAAGAACTCCGGGATGTTGGTGACGTCGGACTGGATCAGCACCTTGGCATCGCCCGAGGCGACCGCAAACGAGGTGTGGCCCGGCGTGTGGCCGGGCGTCGCGATCGACGTGATGCCCGGCGCGACCTCCTTGCCCCACGCGTACTTCGTCACCTTGGATTCGAGGCCGGCAAAGGTCTTCTTCACGTTGGCGAAGTAGTTCTTCATCATCGCGTTGGACTCGGCCTTGGCGGCATTGTCCTCGCTGGTCCAGAACTCCCAGTCCTTGCCCGGCACCATGATCTCCGCATTCGGAAAGGCGAGCGCGCCGTCGGCGAGGCGAATGCCGTTGGTGTGGTCGGGATGCAGATGCGACAGCAGCACGACATCGATGCTCTTGGGGTCGACGCCGGCGGCCTCGAGGTTCTGCAGCGTGCGGCCGACCGCGCCCTTGCTGGGCTCGAGATTGGCGACACCGTTGCCGGTATCGATCAGCACGAGCTTGGAGCCGGTGTTGATGAGCTGCGGGTTGAACGGTACCGTGACCATGCCCTTCGGCATGTAGGCCGCCTCGCCCGCGGCCAGCGCTTCCTCCTTCGGCGCGTTGACGACGAACTTGTCCGGCATCGGGAAAGTACGCGCACCGTCATTGATCGAGGTGCACTCGTAGCTGCCGATCTTGTAGCGGTAGAAGCCCGGCGCCTGCGTGCCGGTTTGCGGCACCGAGGCATTGGCGGTGGTCGATCCAAGCTTGGTCACGGCCGCCGCACCGAGGACGGCGGCGCCTGCGAGCAAATGGCGGCGATTGAGATCGGTCATGGAGAAGTCCCCTTCTGAGCGCGCCCTGCGGTTTTTTCCGCTTTCAATGGCGGCGGAATAATCTCCGGCTTCGCTCAGAAGGCAAGACCTTCTTTGGGTCACGTGCCGTCGCACATCACGATTATTTATTTGGGTTGATGAGGAATTTTTCGCCGGTGGCGCGTTTGGCGTAGACCGCGATGTTGGCCGGATCGAGCGCCTCGGAAAGCGACACCACCTTGGTGTAGTGGCTGGCAAACGTGGTCTTCAGTTCATCGACCACGCGCTGGCGCAGCCTGGCCCCGTCCGCCTGCCCGATCTTCATCAGGAACGGAAACAGCAGCCAGCCGCCGACGCCCCAGGCCATGCCGAAGCCGCGTGGCAGTTCGATCGGGCGGACATCGAGTGCGCCATAGACGTAGACCTGCTTGTGCACGTTGGAGCCGTAGCGGCTGTATTCCTTCGCGGTCTTGTTGATCGCGACTTCCATGCAGTTGAGGATATCGCCGGCGAGCTTACCGCCGCCGATGGCGTCGAAGGCGATGGTGGCGCCGGTCTCGACCAGCGCGTTGGTGAGATCGCCGAGGAAGCTCGGCGCGGTGGAATCGACGACATATTTGGCGCCGATCTTGTGCAGGATGTCGGCCTGCTCCTTGCTGCGCACGATGTTGACCAGCGGGATGCCGTCCTTGATGCAGATCTTGTTCAGCATCTGGCCGAGATTGGATGCGGCCGCAGTGTGTACCAGCGCCTTGTGACCCTCGCGCCGCATGGTCTCGGTCATGCCGAGCGCGGTCAGCGGATTGACGAAGCAGGAGGCGCCTTCGGCCGGCGTGGTGCCTTCCGGCAGCGGCAGGCACTCGCGCACTTTCAGCGTGCGATACTGCGTATACATCGCGCCGCCGATCATCGCGACGGTCTTGCCCATCAGTGCCTTGGCGGCATCCGACGAGCCGGTCCTGATCACGACTCCCGCGCCTTCGTTACCGACCGGCATGGATTCGTCGAGCCGGCCTGCCATCGCTCGCATCGCGCCTTCCGGCACCTTCGCGGTGATGACGGGAGCGCCCTTGTCGCCGGAAGCCTTTGCCGTGCTCATGTCGGCCGCGCCGATCAGGAGCCCGAGATCGGACGGGTTGATCGGCGCCGCCTCGACGCGGACAACGACCTCGTCCGCGGCGGGCTCGGGAGTCGGCACGTCGAGGAGCGAGATCTCGAGCTCGCCGCTCTTCTTGATCAGCGAACGCAATTGCAGGCCGTTCTTCCCGTCGCTCATGTCGATCCTCCCTGTTTTTGTCCGACCGCTGGCTTATGCCATCGCCTTCAGTGCCGCCTTGCCGCCGTAGAGCGCCTGCTTGCCGAGCTGCTGCTCGATGCGCAGGAGCTGGTTGTATTTGGCGGTGCGATCGGAACGTGCAAGGGAGCCGGTCTTGATCTGTCCGCAATTGGTGGCGACCGCGAGGTCGGCGATGGTGGAATCCTCGGTCTCGCCGGAGCGGTGCGACATCACCGAGGTGTAGCCGGCCTTGTGCGCCATCTCGACGGCGGCGAGAGTCTCGGTCAGCGTGCCGATCTGGTTGACCTTGATCAGGATCGAGTTGGCCCGTCCGGCCTTGATGCCTTCAGCGAGCCGCTTGACGTTGGTGACGAAGAGATCGTCGCCGACGAGCTGGCACTTCTTGCCGACGAGGTCGGTCAACTCCTTCCAGCCGTCCATGTCGTCTTCCGACATGCCGTCCTCGATGGTCACGATCGGATAGCGCGAGACGAGGTCGGCAAGGTACTTGGCCTGCTCGGAGATCGAGCGGGTCTTGCCCTCGCCTTCGTAGACGTACTTGCCGTCCTTGAAGAACTCGGTCGAGGCGCAGTCGAGGCCGATGACGATGTCGGAGCCCGCCTTGTAACCGGCCTTGCCGATCGCGTTCATGACGAATTCGAGCGCGGCGTCCGCCGACGGCAGGTTCGGGGCGAAGCCGCCCTCGTCGCCGACATTGGTGTTGTGGCCGGCCTTCTTCAATTCGGACTTCAGAGTGTGGAAGACCTCCGCGCCGTAGCGCAGGCCCTCGGCGAAGGAGGACGCGCCCACGGGGAGGATCATGAACTCCTGGAAGTCGATCGGGTTGTCGGCGTGCATGCCGCCATTGATGATGTTCATCATCGGCACCGGCAAGAGACGCGCGGAGGTGCCGCCGACGTAACGGTACAGCGGCATGTCGAGCGAGTTCGCGGCCGCCTTGGCGCAGGCGAGCGACACGCCGAGGATGGCGTTGGCGCCCAGCCGGCTCTTGTTCGGCGTGCCGTCGAGGTCGATCATGATCTGGTCGAGCTGGGCCTGCTGCTCGACATCGAGGCCGCTCAGCGCCTCGAAGATCTCGCCGTTGACGGCGCCGACCGCCTTGGTGACGCCCTTGCCGAGATAGCGGGCCTTGTCGCCGTCGCGCAGTTCCACCGCCTCATGGGCACCGGTCGAGGCGCCTGACGGCACGGCGGCACGGCCGAGCGCACCATCTTCCAGCACGACGTCGACCTCGACGGTGGGATTGCCACGGCTATCCAGGATTTCGCGTCCGATGATGTCGATGATGGCGGTCATGAGGGCCTCTTTTCGGGGACTAAGCAGTCAGTTGGGGTGCTTCTACCGCAATGCATCGAAACGGAAAAGGCCGGGTGACGGCCGCACGATGATTGGCTAAGAGGGCGCCACGGAGGCGGCCTGATGTCGAAAAAACCCAGCAAATCGAACAACTCCCCTGCTTTGCAGCTTGGCCGCGCCGTGGAATGGCCGGATGCGCCCGAGAAGGCAAAACTCGACCGCGTGCCCAATCCGCAAGGAGGCACCGATTATCTGGTCCGTTTCACCGTGCCCGAGTTCACCTCGCTCTGCCCGGTCACCGGACAGCCGGATTTCGCACATCTGATGATCGACTACGCCCCCGGCCAATGGTTGCTGGAGTCGAAATCGCTCAAGCTCTACATCGCGAGCTTCCGCAATCACGGCGCCTTCCACGAGGATTGCACGGTGATGATCGGCAAGCGCATCGCAAGCGAGATCAAGCCGAAGTTCTTGCGCATCGGCGGCTATTGGTATCCGCGCGGCGGCATCCCGATCGACGTGTTCTGGCAGACCGGCCGCGCGCCGAAGGGATTGTGGGTGCCCGAGCAGGGCGTCGCGCCCTATCGCGGCCGGGGCTAGTTGGAGACGCATGACGATGACATCGACATCAGCAACATTTCGCAACGTTGCGTTGGGCCTTCTGGGCGTCCTGTGGTTCACCGGCGCGTCGGACGCTGCCGAGGTCCGCGTGATGATCTCGGGCGGATTGACGGCTGCCTACAAGGCGCTTGTGCCCGAGTTCGAGAAGGCTACCGGCAACAAGGTGCTGACGGAATATGGGCCCTCGATGGGGACCACGACCAACGCCATCCCGGTCCGGCTGGAGCGCGGCGAGCCGGCCGATGTCCTGATCATGGTGGGCTACGCCCTCACCGATCTCGCCAGTAAGGGCAAGGTCGTCGCCGGCAGCCAGGTCGACCTGACGAGATCGCCGATCGGCGTCGCCGTGAAATCGGGCGCGCCGAAGCCGGACATCAGCTCGGTGGAAGCGGTCAAGCGCGCGTTGCTCGCGGCGAAGACGATCGCCTATTCCGACAGCGCCAGCGGCGTCTACGTCTCGACCGAAATGTTTGGAAAGCTCGGCATTGCCGATGTCATGAAGGACAAGGCGCGCAAGATTCCGGCCACGCCGGTCGGCGAGATCGTCGCCCACGGCGATGCCGAGCTCGGCTTTCAGCAGATCAGCGAGCTGAAGCCCGTGAAGGGGATCGATATCGTCGGACCGCTGCCGAACGAATTGCAGCAGATCACGATCTTCTCAGCCGGCATCGCCAGCGTTTCCAAAGAGCCCGAGGCTGGCCGGGCCTTGATCAAGTTCCTGGCTTCCCCGGCCGCCCGCGACGCGATCATAGAGAGCGGCATGGAGCCGATCGGGAACTAGCGCCTACGCCGGCCGGCGGCATTGATGCTGCTAAAGCTCGAAGAGCGTTAGCTTGATACTTCCGTCAGGTCCGCGCGTCGGATGGCGCGCGCTGCTTCAACAGGCGCGCGCAGACAAGGCCCAACACCACCATGATCGCGGCGCTCGCGAACAGGGTCGGCATCTTGCCGCCATGCTGCAGGCCAAGGCCATAGGCGAGCGGCCCGACCGTCTGCCCCATGAAGAAGAAGAACGAATGCAGCGACAGCGCGGTGGCGCGTGCTTCGACCGAGAGCTCGCTGGCAAACATCTGAAGGCAACCATGGGCGATGTAGAAGCCCCAGCCCATCACGACAAGATTGAGCGCCTGCACTTCCCAGCGCGGGCCGAAGGCGACGACAACGAGCTGCGAAGCGACCAGCGTCATGCCCGCGATCATCATGCCCTTCATGCCCAGCCATGGCAGCAGGCGCGACACAGTCAGTGTGTAGAACAAGCCGCCGACCGCAAATCCCGCGATGACGATGCCCGCGATCGAGAGCGAGGTCTGACCGAGCTCGAACAGGAACGAGGCGATGTAGGGAAACAGGCCGAGCACGCAGCAGCCTTCGATGAACACCGCCGAATAACAGACATAGGCGTTCGGGTTGGTGAAGATGGTGCGATAGCCCGCCTTCAGCGCCGACAGGCTCGTCTTCGGCGGATGCTTGACCTTGGCGCCACGAAAACCGGCGGCGACCGCGACCGACGCAACAATCACGAGCACCCCGAGCACCGCCAGCACGCCGCGCCAGCCGAGGAAATCGCCGATCAAGCCGGAAGCGGAGGCGCCGAGCAGATTGCCCGTCATCGCGCCGGCGAGCGTGCGGCTGATCGCGACCTGGCGTTTCTCCGGACCGACGAGATCGCTGGTCAGGCTGAGCGCCACCGGAAACACGCCGCCGGAGCCGATGCCGGCGAGGATACGGGTCGCGAACAGAACCGAGAACGAGGTCGAGAGCGAGCCCAGGATGTTGGCAAGGCCGAGCAGCGCGAGGCAGCCGATCATCAGCCGCGTCTTGCCGAACAGATCGGCGGCCGCGCCGACGATCGGCTGGATGATCGAGAAGGTGAAGGCGAACACCGCGGCAAAGCCGGCAGCGGTCGCGATGCTGACGCCAAAATCCTCGGCGACGTGCGGCAGCACCGGATCGAGCGCGCGCGCGGAGAGCGCCGCGGCGAAGCTTGCACCGGAGATGACGTAGAGCGCGGCCGGCAGGCCGTGATCGTGCGCCCGCGCCTCGCCTTGCTGCATCAGCGCGGGTCGGCTTTGGTAAAATCTTTGGCGAGCGCGTCGAACGCCAGCAGCCTTCGAATCAGCGCCTCGAACTCGCGCAGCGGCACCATGTTGGGTCCGTCCGACGGCGCGCTGTCAGGGTCGGGATGGGTCTCGATGAAGACACCGGCAACACCGACAGCGACGGCTGCGCGTGCGAGCACCGGCACGAATTCGCGCTCGCCTCCGGAAGACGTCCCCTTCCCGCCCGGCTGTTGCACCGAATGGGTGGCGTCGAAGATCACGGGTGCGCCGGTGGTACGCGCCAGGATCGGCAACGCGCGCATGTCCGAGACCAGCGTGTTGTAGCCGAAGGACGCGCCGCGTTCGGTGACGAGCACGTTGGGATTGTTCGCGCTCGTGATCTTGGACACGACATTGGCCATGTCCCAGGGCGCAAGAAACTGACCCTTCTTGACGTTGACGACCTTGCCGGTTGCGGCGGCCGCCAGCAGCAGATCGGTCTGGCGACACAGGAAGGCGGGGATCTGCAGGATGTCCACCGCCTGCGCCACCTCGGCGCACTGCGCGGCGTCATGAACATCGGTCAGGACCGGCAGGCCGAGCGACGATCGGATCTCGGCGAAAATCGGCAGCGACTGCGCAAGCCCGAGACCACGCGCAGCCGACGCGCTGGTGCGATTGGCCTTGTCGAACGAGGTCTTGTAGACGAGGCCGATCTGCAGCCGCGCGGCGATCTCCTTCAGCGCGGAGGCCACTTCCAGCGCATGCTGGCGGCTTTCGAGCTGACACGGCCCCGCAATGATCGAGATCGGCAGATCATTGCCGAATTTGACCTTGCCAATGGTAACGACCGGCGCCGCTGACGTCGAAGAGCTCAAGGCAAATCCCTCGTTTCGGCGCGACCATAGCCGCGATGAAGGGCGGATCAACCCCATTCGGCCTCGCCTCCCAGAATATCAGGGTTGCACCCAGGCCCTCAGCTATGGCCTCGCGCCGGCGGCCTCTACTTCACCGCCGAGAAGGCGGTCGGCGCCAGGATCTGGCTGACGATGTTGCCGACAATCTGGCCGTCCGCCTCGCTCTCGGCGCGCCCTTTCATCCAGTCCGGATCGGTCATGAAGGCGGCCCACTTCTTCTCGCGCTCGGCGAGCGACTCCCAGGCCAGGAAATAGGTCAGCTCCTGGTTGGATTCACCGATCAGCGTCGTGAAAAACCCGGCCTGCCTGATGCCGTGCTTTTCCCACACCTTCAGCGTGACGGTCTCGAACCGCTTGAGAAGTGCCGGCAGGCGGCCGGGCACGCAGCGATAGATGCGCATTTCGTAGATCATTCTTGTTCCTCCCTGATCAGGTCCGGCGGTTATAACGGTTGGCCCTGACGGTGTCTTGAGGCCCGCTCGGCCGCCCCCGGTGGCGTTCCGCGCATGGCTAGGGTCCGCTCAAAGTCCCCATCCCGCAGCCGGTTCCCGCAATGCTGCCGCAATGATACGGCCGCTAGATTGGCGCGATTGAGGTTGAGGTGCGGATCATGCGGATTTTGCTCGTCGAGGACGAGGCCGAAATGGCGGACGCGCTGGCGTCGGCGCTGAAGCGCTACGACATGGTGGTGGACCACGCCCCCACGCTCGCGGAGGCGGAAGAGGCCATTTCTGCCGACGTCCACGCCGCCGTCCTGCTCGATCGCCAGCTTCCCGATGGCGACGGTCTCACCCTGATCCCGAAACTGCGGGCGCGCGCCGACGGCGTGCCGATCATCGTGTTGACGGCGCGCGGCGAACTCGCCGATCGGGTCGCCGGACTGGACTGCGGGGCGGATGATTATCTGTCAAAGCCGTTCGCGGTGGAGGAATTACTGGCGCGGCTGCGCGCCGTGCTGCGCCGGCCCGCCGGGATGCAGCCCGACATCATGCACGCCGGCCGCCTCGCTTTCGATTTCGGCCATCGCGAGGCAAGCATCGACGGAGCTCCGCTCGAGCTGCCACGGCGCGAGCTCCTCGTGCTGGAAGCCCTGGTCCGCCGCATGGGCCGAACCGTGCTGCGCTCCGCGCTGGAAGAAGCCGTCTACAGTTTCGACGACGAGATCCAGTCGAACGCGCTCGATACGCAAGTGTCGCGCCTGCGCCGCAAACTCTCGGAAGCCGATGCGCGCGTGGAGATCCACGGCATCCGCGGCGTCGGCTATCTGCTGAAGAAGCTGCCATGAGCAGGCACCACGATCCCTATTGCCTGCGCTCGCGGCTGAGCTGGCGCCTGCTGTCGCTCCAGGCGGTGCTGCTCACGGCGCTCGTTGCCGTCATCGTCGGGGCGTTGAGCGTGTCGGGGTTCGCGATCGCCGGGCGCGACGAAGATCACGTGATCGAAATCGTCCAGCGCGCGCTCGGACGCGACGCGCAAGGCGACCTGGTCCTGCGATCGACGACTGAACTGAAACAATTGCGCAGCGAGACCCCCGATCTCTGGTTCCTGATCCGCGACAGGCAGGGACATTCGCTCAGCGAAGGCGCCGTGCCGGCCGAATTCGCCGCCATAGGCAGCAGCCTCGACCAGATCAGCCAGGCACGGCTCGGCTGGCAGCTGTTCGAGGACGATCCGCGCAAGCCCCCGGCGCGGCTGAAGCGCGTCGACACCGACGCCGGCAATGTGCAAATCATCACGGCGACGCAAGGCAGGCTCACCGGCGCCAAGGCGTTGTTCATGACGTCGCTTGCATTGCTCGGCGTCGCCCTGCCCGGCCTGCTCCTCATGGGTACGGCGACCTTCATTGCCACACCGATGATCGTGCGGCGCGCCTTTAGGGGGATCGATGCGACGGCGGACCAGGCGCGGCGCATCGACATCCATCAACGCGGCGCGCGGCTGTCGCTGGACCGGATTCCGCTGGAGGTCGTGCCGCTTGTGACCGCGGTCAACGACGCGCTGGCGCGGCTAGACCAGGGCTATGCCCGCCACAAGCGTTTCGTCGCCGATGCCGCACACGAGTTGCGCACGCCAATCGCAATCCTGAACACGCGGTTGGAGTCGCTTCCGGCGGGGCCGGACAAGACCCGGCTGCTGGAGGATGCCGCGCGGCTGGCTACGCTTGCCGAGCAACTGCTCGACATTCAGCGCCTCGACCGCTGCGGTCATCCCTTCACGCGCGTCGACCTGGTCGCAATCGCGCAAAGTGCGGCCGCAGATCTCGCGCCGCTGGCCATTGCCGCCGGCTACGAGTTGGCGCTCGATGCCCCCTCCACGCCGGTCGAAACGATCGGCGATGCGGCGGCGCTGGAGCGCGCGCTGACCAACCTCGTGCAGAATGCGATCCAGCACGGCCCTCGCAGCGGCACCATCGGCATTCGTGTCACGAGGCCCGCGAGCATCGAGGTCACGGACGAAGGCGCCGGCATTCCGGCCGATCAGCGCGAACAGATATTCGAGCCATTCTATCGGCTGACACCGCTCGATCGCGGTGCCGGCCTCGGCCTCAACATGGTGCGCGAGATCGTGCTCCTGCATGGCGGCCACATCTCGGTCGCGGACGGAGCGATCGGCGGCGCGTGCTTCAGGATGTCACTGCCGCCAGTCCGGGAGAATTGACGCAATCGGCAGGCGGCACGCAATGCTGTCGCAATGCACGCAAGCGATTGTTCGGCCGCCTCACCTCTGACCTGCGAGGCGCAACCAAGATGCCGGAGTGCGCATGCCCAACGATTTCCTCTCGTTCTTCCTGTCATGGATGTCAGCCCCGCGTCGCGTCGGCGCGATCGCGCCGTCAGGCGCGGCGCTGGCCGATCTCATCACCCGCGAGATCACCGCATCGACCGGCCCTGTTCTCGAGCTCGGCCCCGGCACCGGCGCGTTCACCTACAAGCTGCTCAAACGCGGCGTGCGTCAGCAGGACCTCACGCTGGTCGAATACGGCTCCGACTTCATGAAGCTGCTCCAGATGCGTTTCCCCAACGCGCGCGTCTTGTGGATGGATGCGGGGCGGCTGGCAGCGGAACGCCTCTATGACGGCGCACCCGTCGGCGCGGTCGTGAGCGGCCTGCCGCTGCTCAACATGTCGACGCGCAAGGTCGTCTCGATCGTCGGTGGCGCGTTCAGTCACGTCCGCCCCGGCGGCGCGTTCTACCAGTTCACCTACGGCATGAGTTGCCCGATCCCGCGGCCCGTGCTCGATCGGCTGGGCTTGCGCGCAAAGCTGGTGGATCGTGCCCTGCTGAACGTGCCGCCGGCCGCCGTCTACAAGCTGACGCGCCGGCCGCAGATGAAGCTCGTCACGGGATCGCTTGCGCCTGATACGTCAATGCCGGCTGCGCCGGAGCCGATGCTTCTTGCGCGCGACTACACTACCGCGCGCTGAGTCGATTACACCAGGCGGCTCTGCACCATCGCCGCCCGAATGAACGACGCGAACAGCGGATGCGGCTCGAAGGGGCGCGACTTCAGTTCGGGATGGAACTGGACGCCGATGAACCAGGGGTGATCCTCGTACTCGACGATCTCCGGCAGCACGCCGTCGGGCGACAGGCCCGAGAATTTCAGCCCGTGCTGCTCGAGGCGATCCTTGTAGGCGGTGTTGACCTCGTAGCGATGGCGGTGGCGCTCGGAAATCTCGGTCGCGCCGCCATAGACCTCCGAGACGCGGCTGCCGCGATTGAGCGCTGCGGGATAGGCGCCCAAGCGCATCGTGCCGCCGAGATCGCCGGCGTTGGTGCGCTTCTCGAGCTCGTTGCCGCGCAGCCATTCCGTCATCAGGCCGACCAGGGGCTCCTTGGTCGGGCCGAACTCGGTGGAGTTGGCCTCCTCGATCCCGACGAGATTCCGAGCGGCCTCGATCACCGCCATCTGCATGCCGAAGCAGATGCCGAAATACGGCACGTCGCGCTCGCGCGCGAACTGCGCCGCACGGATCTTGCCCTCGGCGCCGCGCTGGCCGAAGCCGCCGGGCACCAGAATGCCGTTGACGTGCTCGAGGAACGGCGCGGGATCTTCCTTCTCGAAGATCTCGCTTTCGATCCAGTCGAGATTCACCTTCACCTTGTTGGCGATGCCGCCATGCGAGAGCGCCTCGATCAGCGACTTATACGCATCCTTCATGCCGGTATACTTACCGACGATGGCGATGGTGACGTTGCCCTCGGGGTTGCGGATGCGCTCGTTGATCTGCTGCCAGCTCCGCAGCTCCGGCGGAATCCGCGAACCGATGCCGAAGGCGGCAAGCACTTCGTCGTCGAGGCCTGCCGCATGGTAAGCCTGAGGGACAGCGTAGATGCTGTCGGCGTCGCGCGCCTCGATGACGGCGCTCTCGCGCACGTTACAGAACAGCCCGAGCTTGCGCCGTTCCTCCTTCGGGATCTCGCGATCGGTACGGCAGAGCAGGATGTCCGGCTGGATGCCGATCGAGCGCAGCTCCTTGACGGAGTGCTGCGTCGGCTTTGTCTTCAGCTCACCGGCGCTCGGGATGTAAGGCAGCAGCGTCAGATGAATGTAGATGGCGTGATCGCGCGGCAGCTCGTTCTTGAGCTGGCGGATCGCCTCGAAGAACGGCAGGCCCTCGATGTCGCCGACGGTGCCACCGATCTCGACCAGCACGAAGTCGTAATCGTCGTTGCCGTCGAGGACGAAATCCTTGATGGCGTTGGTGACATGCGGAACCACCTGGATGGTCGCGCCGAGATAATCGCCGCGCCGCTCCTTGGAGATGATGTCCTGGTAGATGCGCCCGGTCGTGATGTTGTCGGCCTTGGTCGCAGGCCGTCCGGTGAAGCGCTCGTAGTGGCCGAGATCGAGGTCGGTCTCCGCGCCGTCATCCGTCACGAACACTTCGCCGTGCTGATACGGCGACATCGTTCCGGGATCGAGGTTGAGATAGGGATCGAGTTTGCGGAGGCGGACCTTGTAGCCCCGGGCTTGCAACAGGGCACCGAGTGCCGCTGAAGCCAGACCCTTGCCGAGCGAAGAAACCACGCCGCCGGTGATGAATATGTACCGCGCCATGGGGCTTAACCTCTAATCCCTCGAATTCGATTCGCCAAAGCGATTCGTATTCCGCCCCAAACATTTTGCGGGGCTGTGGGTGAGCCAGAACTAAGAGTGGTGACAGAGCCTTGATGGGGATTGTTGATGCAGGACGGTAGAAGCCGCCCTGCATGGCCCCCTGCTTTATTGCGAACGCGGTACCTGCGGGCCGCTCGGGGCCGGAGCCTGCTGCTGCTCGTCGGCCTTCTTCAGCGAATCCAGGATGCCGCCCGAGGTCGGCGGCGCGATCGGTCCGCCACCGGCTGGCTGGGTCTGCGACGCCGGGGTGCCGATGATCGACGACGGCTTGCGGTCGTAGCCGGCATACCAGGACAGGAACAGGCTGGTGAGGAAGAAGCCGACCGCCAGGATCGCGGTGGTCCGCGTCAGAAGGTTCGCGGTGCCGCGGCTCGACATGAAGCCTGCGCCACCTCCCATGCCGAGGCCGCCGCCTTCCGACTTCTGGAGCAGGACGGCGCCGATCATGACGGTGACGATCATGAGGTGAATGACGATGACAACAGTCTGCATAGTGTCCTTCACAAGCCGACAGCGCCGAGACGGCGGCCAATCGTGCTTCGCGGGGTTTTCCTGAAGTTGCGCGGTGTTACACGATCGGAGGGGGCATTGCCACCCCCGATCCGCCGGGTCCTAAGGTTTGGAGTTAGCTAGGGACAGCCCTGAGCGATCGCAAGGAAATCGGCCGCCTTCAGGCTGGCTCCGCCGACCAGCGCGCCATTGACGTTCTTCACGGCCATCAGCTCCGCCGCATTCGACGGCTTGACCGAGCCGCCATAGAGGATGCGCATCCCGGCGCCGTCGGCCTTGAACCGGGAGGTCAGGAATTCTCGGATAAACCCATGAATCTGCTCGACATCCCGGGACGTCGGGGTCAGGCCGGTGCCGATTGCCCAGACCGGCTCATAGGCCACGACCAGATTGGCGGCGGTTGAGCCATCGGGCAGCGAGCCGTTGAGCTGGCCGCGCAGGATATCGAGGGTCTGGCCCGCATCGCGCTGGCCCTGCGTCTCGCCGATGCAGACGATAGCCGTCGCCCCGGCGCGCCAAGCGGCCTCAGCCTTCTGCCGGATCAAGGCATCGCCCTCGCCGTGGTCGGCGCGGCGCTCGGAATGGCCGACGATGATCGCGGTCGCACCCGAATCCGCCAGCATTTCGGCGGCGATATCGCCGGTATGGGCGCCGGAGGCCTTGGGGTGGCAATCCTGGGCCCCCACCGCGACCTTCTTGCCGCGCGCCTTCTCGGCAAAGGCAGCGATCAGGGTCGCCGGCGGGCAAACCAGCAGATCGGCTTTGCCGGCTACCTCTGCCGCACCATTGAGCATGGCGTCGAATTCGGCAGTCGAGGCCTTCAGGCCGTTCATTTTCCAGTTGCCGGCGATCAGGGGGCGGATGGCATCGGTCATGTCAAATTCCAGCAAAATTCGGTTTGTTCATGCGCTAGCAGAGGTCCCGTGGCAGTTCCAGAGTCCAGGGGCTTTTAACCGCAGGGATCGAAAGCCTGCTAGACCCGAGGTTGCGGGGGGAAAGCCACCACTTTATGATGATTGATCAATTTGGTGACGCGCTTTTGCGGAATCTGCATTAAGACGCGCTCCCGTTCCCCTCCTGCCAAACAAGTTGGACCAAATGCTTCGAGGAATGCGCAAGGCCTCATCAAACTGGCTCGGCAAGACCATTATGGCCGTTGTGATGGGCGTGCTGATCATCAGTTTCGGCGTTTGGGGCATTGCCGACATCTTCAAGGGCTTTGGGCAATCCACCGTGGCCAAGGTCGGCGGCACCGAAATTTCGTTGAACGAGTTCCGCCAGATTTACACCGATCGCCTCCAGCAGATCAGCCGTCAATTCGGCCGGCCGCTGTCGCCTGAACAGGCGCGCGCCTTCGGCCTCGACCGTCAGGTGCTCCAGCAGACGATCGCGGAAGCCGCCCTCGACGAAGAGGCGCGCCGGCTCGGGCTCGGCCAGTCGGACGACCAGATCCGCCAGCTCATCATGAACGACCCGAACTTCAAGGGCGTCGGCGGCAACTTCGATCCGAACCGCTTCCAGTCCGTGATCCGCAATTTCGGCTACACCGAGCAGCGCTACGTCTCCGAGCAGCGCAAGGTCTCGCTGCGTCGGCAGATCACCGGCACAATCGGTGCCGGTATCGAGCCGCCGAAGGCGATGCTCGACGTGCTGACGCGCTTCCAGAACGAGCAGCGCGCCATTGAATTCGTCAGGCTCGACGCAGCCCAGGCAGGCACCATCGACGCGCCATCGCCCGAGGCGCTCGCCGCCTATTTCGAGGATCACAAGGTCCAGTTCCGCGCGCCCGAATATCGCAAGATCGCGTTCGTCGTGGTCTCGCCGGAGGAGATCGGCAAGTGGAGCGAGGTGTCGGACGAGGACGCCAAGAAAGCGTTCGAGCAGCGCAAGGATCGGCTCGGCACGCCGGAGAAACGCCAGATCCAGCAGATCGTATTTCCCAACGCCGCCGAGGCGCAGGCCGCACGCGAGCGGCTCACCAGCGGGACGTCGTTCGAGGACCTCGGCAAGGAGCGCGGACTGAGCGCGTCCGACGTCGATCTCGGGCTCGTGACCAAATCCTCGCTCGATCCCGCAGTTGGAGACGCTGTCTTCGCGCTTCCCGCCGGTGAAATCAGCCAGCCCATCCAGGGCCGTCTCGGCACGTCGATCGTCAAGGTCGAAAAGATCGAGCCGGGCGTGGAGGCGAACTACGCGAGCGTTGCCGCCGACATCAAGCGCGAGATCGCCACCGAGCGCGCGCGCGTCAAGGTCGCCGATCTCCGCGACAAGATGGAAGACGAGCGCGGCGGCGGTGCCAGCGTGATCGACGCGGCGCAGAAGCTAGGCCTCACCGCCGTGACCATCGACGCCGTCGACCGTTCCGGCCGCGCCCCGAGCGGCCAGCCGGTCTCCGGCATTCCGCAGGGCCTCGACGTGGTGTCGCAGGCCTTCAACACCGATGTCGGCGTCGACAACGACTCGATCTCGTTCAAGGGCGGCTATGTCTGGTACGACGTGCTTGCCATCACGCCGTCGCGCGACCGCAATCTCGACGAGGTCCGCGACCAGGTCGAGGCGCGCTGGCGCCAGGACCAGATCGCGACCAAGCTGAAGGCCAAGGCGACCGAGATCGTGCAGAAGCTTGAATCTGGCGGCAAGCTCGCTGACGAAGCAGCCGCGATCGGCGCCAAGGTCGAGACCGCCAGCGGCTTCAAGCGCGACGACTCGCCCGCCAGCGTGCCCGCAACCGTCGTGTCGGCCGCCTTCCGCGTCGGCAAGGACGGCGTCGGGCAGACGGCAGTGACCGGCGACACCGAGGTGATCGTGTTCCGCGTCACCGAGATCGTCGATCCCACGGTCGATGCCGCTTCCGAGGCGGTCAAGAAGCTGAAGGACACTCTCGACCGCGCGCAGACCGAGGAGCAGGTCGCGTCCTACGTCAACAAGCTTGAAACCGACATCGGGACCACCATTAATCAGGCCGCCTTCGCGCAGGTGACCGGCGCGAACCAGTGAGTTGAAAGCACGCGATGGACGACCTGAAATCGATCATTGGAAAAGTGGCGACCGGCGCCAGCCTGTCGCGTGACGAAGCGGCTTCCGCCTTCGACGCCGTGATGTCCGGCGAAGCTACGCCCTCGCAAATGGGCGGCCTGCTGATGGCGCTGCGGGTGCGCGGCGAGACCGTGGACGAGATCACCGGCGCGGTCGCGGCAATGCGCTCCAAGATGCTCACGGTCGATGCGCCCGCGGACGCCGTCGACATTGTCGGCACCGGCGGCGACGGCTCAGGCTCGGTCAATGTCTCGACCTGTGCCTCCTTCATCGTTTCGGGCGCCGGTCTGCCGGTGGCCAAGCACGGCAACCGCGCGCTGTCGTCGCGCTCGGGCGCCGCCGACGTGCTGACTTCGCTCGGGGTGAAGATCGATCTGAGGCCCGAACAGGTCGGCCGCTGCATACGCGAATGCGGCATCGGCTTCATGTTCGCCCCCGCCCATCATCCCGCCATGAAGAACGTCGGCCCGACCCGGGTGGAGCTTGCGACACGCACGATCTTCAATCTGCTCGGCCCGTTGTCCAATCCGGCCGGCGTGAAGCGGCAGATGGTCGGCGTGTTCTCCCGGCAATGGGTGCAGCCGCTGGCGCAAGTGCTCAAGAACCTCGGCTCTGATTCCGCCTGGGTCGTGCACGGTTCCGATGGCCTCGACGAGATCACCCTCACCGGCCCGACCTTCGTCTCCGCGCTCCACAATGGCGAGATCCGGAATTTCGAGGTGACACCGGAGGACGCGGGCCTGCCGCGCTGCGAGGCCGGTGCACTCAAAGGCGGCGACGCCGACGCCAACGCTATCGCCTTGCAGGGCGTGCTCGACGGCAAGCCGAGCCCCTACCGTGACGTCGCGCTGATCAACGCCGCTGCCGCATTGGTCGTGGCCGGGCGTGCCGGGGATCTCAAGGAAGGTGTCGTGATCGGCGCAAAATCACTCGACAGCGGCGCGGCGCGCGCGCGGCTGAAACATCTGATCGCGGTCTCGAACGGCTGAGCCTGACATGTCGGACATCTTGATCAAGATCGAAGCCTACAAGCGCGAGGAAATCGCTGCGGCCAAGCGAGCGCAGCCGCTGTCGGCGGTGGAGGCGAAGGCCAGGGCGCAAGCAGCACCGCGCGGCTTCCTGCGCGCGATCAAGGCCAAGCACGCCGATGGCGACTACGCGCTGATCGCGGAGGTCAAGAAGGCCTCGCCCTCAAAGGGCCTGATCCGCGCCGATTTCGATCCGCCGCTGCTGGCCAGGGCCTATGAGGCCGGGGGCGCTGCCTGCCTGTCGGTGCTGACGGACACGCCCTCGTTCCAGGGCCATCTCGACTTCATGGTGGCGGCCCGCGCGGCAACGTCACTGCCGGTGCTGCGCAAGGATTTCATGTTCGACACTTATCAGGTGGCGGAGGCCCGCGCGCACGGCGCCGACTGCATCCTGATCATCATGGCGGCGCTCGATGATGCCACGGCCAAAGAGCTCGAGGACGCCGCCATCGCCTATGGCATGGACATACTGATCGAGATCCACGACCGCGCCGAGCTTGACCGCGCGCTGAAGCTGCGTTCGCCGATGATCGGCGTCAACAATCGCAATTTGCGCACCTTCGAAACCACGCTTGCGACCAGCGAAACATTGGCTCCGCTCATACCCGGGGATCGGCTGATGGTCGGCGAGAGCGGCATCTTCACGCCCGCCGATCTCGCCCGGCTCGAGCGCGTCGGCATGTCGACCTTCCTGGTCGGCGAGAGCCTGATGCGGCAAGCCGACGTTACCGCTGCGACGCGCACACTGCTGGCGCGCGAGACCGCGCGCGCCACAGGCACGAACTGATGGCGCGTCAGCCCGCAAAGGCCAAACCGACCAAGACCGGCCCTGCCCTCACCCATATCGGCGCTTCCGGCGAGGCGCGGATGGTTGACGTGTCGGACAAGCCCGCGAGCGAGCGGCTCGCGGTCGCGGAAGGACGCGTCGTCATGACCAGGGCGACGCTTGACCTGATCGTGTCCGGCAACGCCAAGAAGGGCGACGTGCTCGGCACCGCCCGCATCGCCGGCATCATGGCCGCCAAGCGCACCGCGGAGCTGATCCCGCTCTGCCATCCGCTCGCGCTGTCGAAGGTGACGGTCGAAATCGAGCCCGACGCAAAGCTGCCGGGCTGCCTCGTCCGCGCCAGCGTGAAGGTCACGGGACCGACCGGCGTCGAGATGGAAGCGCTCACCGCCGTCTCGGTCGCCTGCCTCACCATCTACGACATGATCAAGGCGGTGGAACGCGGCGTGCGCATCGAAGGCATCCATCTGGTCGAGAAGCTCGGCGGCAAGTCCGGCCATTACCGCGTCTGATTGCTGCTAATCTATTTCGCCTCGCGCTGCCGCTCGCGATAGGCACGCGTCTTCATCCGATTGCCGCACAGCGTCGACATGCACCACCGCCGCGTCGATGGTTTCGACCGATCGAAGAACACCCGCCGGCATTCCTCAGAGGCGCACATCTTCAGCCGGTCCAACGTTCCCACAAGCGTTGCGTTGTGCAACTCGATGGCGATAGCCGACAGGCCGGCGAGCGCATCGTCGCGCATCGTCGATAATACTGCGCCGCAGCCAACCCGCGTCTCCACCCGCAACGGAAACGCCGCGAGCGCGTCACCGAGCGCGCCGAGAACCTCCTTGTTCCGGCGCCGCTCGGCCGGCTCGCATTGCAGATAGGCGCGTAGCGCTTCGCGCAGCCGCAGCGCGGTCGCGAACATTGCGGGCGTGATGCGCCCGCCGCCGAGGCCGCGCTCCTGCATCCAGTCCGCGAGCTGCTTCATCCCGGCAAGTTCGTCGCTCTGCGGGTGCTCCACCCCGAAATGCGAGAAGTGGCGAACATCGAGCGTGTTGGCGAAATCGTAGATGTTCGCCAACGCGTCAGGAACCTGGAACTTGCGTGACTCTTTCGACATCGGAATACCCGGAGAATTGGAACACCAGTAAAACATATTTACCGGTTGACAGCAACAGACACCAGTATATTTATTATACGGGTGTCTGCATGTCATCGAAATCGAGCGAGGTTGCGATGACAAAATGGAGAACGCCATGGCCGAAGCCCCGCACTATCTCGAACTCATCGAGCTTGCTGCACGCCTCGAGGCGCGCGAAATCTCCGCGTTGGAGGTGACGCGCGCGCAACTCGACCGTATCGACGCCCTGGACCATGAACTCGGCAGCTACGTTCACGTGATGTCGGAAACGGCTATTGCCGAGGCGAAGGCCGCGGACGCTGAGATCGCAAATGGCCAGTATCGGGGCCCCCTGCATGGCGTGCCGATTGCGCTGAAGGATCTGTTTTGGACCAAGGGCATTCCGACGGCGGCCGGCACCACGCTTCATCGCGATTTCCGCCCTGGTGAAGATGCGACCGTCACGCGCAGGGTCAGGGATGCAGGCGGTGTGGTGCTCGGCAAGTTGCAGCTCACCGAGGGCGCCTATTCCGATCACCACCCGCTGGTGACGCCACCGAGAAATCCATGGAATCCGGATTACTGGCCGGGCATCTCGTCCAGCGGCTCGGCGGTCGCGACGGCCGCCGGACTTTGCTTCGGCTCGCTTGGCTCCGACACCGGTGGCTCGATCCGCTGGCCCTGCGCCGCCAACGGCCTGACCGGGCTGAAGCCGAGCTGGGGCCGCGTCAGCCGCCACGGCACGTTCGAGCTGGCCGCGACGCTCGACCATATCGGACCGATCGGCCGCAGCGCGGTCGATGCCGGCGTACTGCTTGGGGTCATCGCCGGACACGACCCCAACGACCCGACGTCGCTGCTCAATCCGGTGCCTGACTATCTTGCCGCGGCCGCACGGGACGTGCGGGGCCTGCGGATCGGTGTCGACGCTGCCTGGAACGGCGAGGACGTGGACGTTGCGACACAGCACGTGTTGGCGGATGCCATCGATGCTTTCCGTGCGCTTGGCGCCCACACCGTCAACGTCAGATTTCCCGACGTAGAACAGGCGATCGCCGACTGGACCCCTAACTGTGCGGTGGAAGCTGCGGTCGCGCACGAGGCGACCCATCCTGTCCGCAAGAATGAGTATGGCCCAATCCTCGGCTCGCTGCTCGAGGCTGGTCGCGCGCTCTCCGGTCTCGACTATCAGAAGATCCTGCTGCGGCGGCTGGCACTGCGCGGCCAGGTGACCGCACTGTTCGAGACCATCGACCTGCTGCTGATCCCGGTCCACCCTTTCGCGCCGTTGACGCTGGCCATGATCCAGACGCTCGGCGAGCAGCCGGATCTGATCGCGAAGTTGCAGCGCTACACCTGCCCGTTCGACATGACCGGTCATCCCACGATCACGCTACCAGGTGGTGCATCGGCGGACGGACTGCCGATCGCGTTCCAGCTTGTCGCAGCCCATCTCGACGAGGCCACGCTGGTTCGCGCCGGCGCTGCGTTCCAGCGTGTCACGTCCTGGCATCGTCGCCATCCTTCCCTCACCTCGCGGAGGCAGCATTGACCATTCCATTCAATCCCGTAGGTCGAAGCATTTTCCACGGCTGGTTCATCGTCGCGGCGGCATTTGCCGTGATGTTCGTCGGCTTTGGTTCTGTGTACACATTCAGCGCATTTCTGGAGCCGCTCCAGCGCGATTTCGGCGCCTCCCGTGGTTCAATCTCGCTGGTGTTCTCGATTGCGGGCTTTCTGTACTTCGCTCTCGGACTCGTCAGCGGTACCCTCGCCGACCGGCTCGGTTCGCGTCCGCTGGCCGTAGCGGGTATGGTCCTGATGGCGGTTGGACTTGCGGCCGCGAGCGCGGCACGTTCCCTCGTGGAGGTCTATCTCGCCTACGGGCTCGGTGTCGGCCTCGGCGTCGGCTGCGCCTATGTTCCGGCAATCGGCGCGGTGCAACGCTGGTTCGTCAAGCGCCGCGGCTTTGCCTCTGGGCTCGCGGTGAGTGGCATCGGGCTCGGCACGCTGGCAATGCCGCCGCTCGCCTCCTTGCTGATCGCATCGATGGGCTGGCGCGGCGCCTATCTGGTGCTGGGCGCGATTGCGCTGGTGCTGGGCGGTGGGATGTCGATGCTCATCGAGAACGATCCGAAGGACCGCGGCCTCCGGCCCGACGGCGATCCGCCTTGCGACGCGGCGGACACGGCCAACGCCGGCGGCGCCTCGGTGCGCGAGGCCGTCCGGTCGACGCGTTTCGTCGCCCTTTACGCATCGTGTCTGGTCTGCTCGTTCGGCGCCTTCGTTCCATTCGTTCATCTCGTGCCTTACGCGCGCGACCACGGTGTCGCGGCGTCCTCTGCCGTGCTGCTGCTGGGCGTGATCGGGGCCGGCAGCACCGCTGGTCGCTTCTTTCTCGGCGCGATCGCCGACCGGATGGGCCGCGATCGCTCTCTGATCATGGTCATGATCGGAATGGCGTTCGCGATGGCGATCTGGGCCATTGCCGCTGATGTCCGGACCCTCGCCGCCTTTGCCTTCATTTACGGCGTGTTCTACGGCGGCTGGGTCGCGGTGCTGCCCGCCGTGGTCATGGACTATTTTGGCGGACGCAACGTCAGCGGAATCATCGGCATTCTCTACACCAGCGTGGCGTTCGGGACATTGGTTGGTCCGAGTGCGGCCGGCTTCGCCTACGACCTCAATCACAGCTATACTTTGCCGATCCTGATCAGCGCCGCCGCGAACATCGTCGCGGCACTGATCGTGTTGGCGATACTGGCGCGCAGCGAAACCCGGCCGATCAGCGCAACGACGCGCTGATCGCCCCGAATCTTGAATCGAGCTTGCTGCCCAGGCCGTTCACCACGGCGATGATCGCAAGCGCGATGCCGGCGGCGATCAGGCGATGGTCGGCAGAAATTGTCCGGCCGCGCGGAAGCTTCCGACAATGCTGCACGTCTCGCGTCCCGCATATTGATTGCTTTTGCGAGCGTCCGTTCACGGCGCATTAACCCAGCTTGCTAACTTCGCCTCCACTCCGTTCCTGTAAACCGACGGATGTTCCCGGGGCCAAGAACTGACCCTGACGTGTGCACGACAACGATCGATCATGATGACGGGATTCGGCAGTCGCCTTTTTGACCAGGCCTTCGTGCGCAGCGGACCGATCCGCTGGCTGGTGGTGGGCGGCACGCTGCTGATCGCTGCGATCGCGGTCGGCGCGACCCTGATGGCGCAGAACTTCCGCGAACGTGCGCTGCGCAGCTCCGGCCGCGAGCTGGAAAACACCGTGCTGATGCTGGCCCATCATTTCGACCAGCAATTGCAGGATTTCGCAGTCATTCAGAAGGATTTTGTCGACTACGTCCGCGCGAGCGGCATCACCAGTGCGGCGGACTATCGCAAGCGCCTCGCCGGCCAGGACCTCCACCGGATGCTGCGCTCGAAGATCGATGCACTACCCCGCATAGGCGGCCTCAATGTCATCGATGCCGAAGGCAATTTGATCAATTCGTCGACGGCATGGCCGGCCCCGAACGTGAACGTTGCCGATCGCGCCTATTTTCGCACCTTCCGGTACGATCCCGATGCTCCCGACGTCCTGATCGAGCCACTCTACAGTCGCATCTCCGGCGCCTGGACCATCCTGATCGTGCGCAAGGTCGTCGGACCGAACGGCGAATTCTTGGGTGCGGTCGGACGCGGCATCGAGCCGGCAAATTTCGAAAAGTTCTTCGAGTCCGCCGTGCTCGGCGAAAGCACGACGATCTCGATGCTGCACCGGGACGGCACGATGCTCGCCCGTTATCCCCATTCCAGCGAATTGATGGGGCGGAATTTCAAGAACGGTCCGTTCGCGCATCAAAGGGTTTTCGGGCTCGACCATTTTGCCGGCCGCTTCATGAGCCCCGTCGACGGCGAGGACCGGCTGATTTCCTCACACGCCCTGCCTCACTTCCCGATCCTGATGATGGCCACCACGACGCGCGCGACGGCCCTGACGGACTGGCGCGAGCAGATCGGCATCCTGATCTCGGTCGCCGCCTCTTCCGCGCTCGCCATCGCGGGCGTGCTGATCGCGATCATACGCAAGCTCCTGGAGCAGCATCGTCTTTCGCGGGAACGGCTGACGCTGGAAAAGCAGCGTCTCGACCGCGCCGTCAACAACATGACCCAGGGCCTGCTGCTGTTCGACGCATCGCAGCAGCTCGTGATCTGCAATCAGCGCTACATCGAGATGTACGGGCTGTCGTCCGAAATCGTGAGACCCGGCTGCAGCTTCCACGATATCATTGCGCACCGCAGAGCCACCGGCTCGTTCACCGGCGATGTGGACCAGTATGTCGCACGGGTCCTGCGCGACGTCCACGTGCGCAATTCCATGGTAGTCGAGACCTCCGACGGTCGCTCGATCCAGATCGTCAACGAACCGCTCACGGACGGCGGCTGGGTCGCGACGCATGAGGACATCACGGAGCGCCGGCGTATCGAGGAGCGCATCACCCATCTCGCTCACTACGACGCGCTGACCGACCTGCCCAACCGCACCATGTTCCACGAGCATCTACGTCAGGAACTCGATCTCGTCGCCGGGGGCGAACAACTCGCGGTGCACTACATCGATATCGACGAGTTCAAGGGCGTCAACGACGCGCTCGGGCATCTCATCGGCGACGAGCTCCTGAAGTCAGTCGCGCAGAGCCTCCACCGGTGTGCGGGTCCGACAGACTTCGTGGCGCGCCTCGGCGGCGACGAATTTGCCATCATCCAGAGCGCGGTGACATCGCTGGATCAGGTCAACGAGTTCGTCGCGCGGGTGTTTGAGGCCATCCGCGCGCCGTTCGACTGCATGGGACATCATCTTGCCACCGACGCCAGCATCGGCATCGCGCTGGCGCCGCAACATGGAACGGCGCTGGACCAGATCCTGAAGAACGCGGATATGGCGATGTACGCCGCTAAAGCCGCCGGGCGCCGCACTTATCGCTTTTTCGAGCCTGAGATGGACGCCAAGATCCACGAGCGGCGGCAGCTCGAGATCGACCTGCGCCACGCCATCGCCCAAGGCGGGCTCGAAGGCGGCCTCGAGGTGTATTACCAGCCTTGCCTCAGCCTGAAGGACGACCGCATCACCGGCTGCGAGGCGCTGGTGCGCTGGCGCCATCCCGAACGCGGCATGGTCTCGCCGGCCGAGTTCATCCCGATCGCCGAGGACACCGGCCTGATCAACGAGATCGGCGAATGGGTGCTCGCGACCGCCTGCCGAGACGCGGCGAACTGGCCCGACGACGTCCGCCTCGCCGTCAACGTCTCGCCGGTGCAGTTCAAGAGCGGCACGCTGGCGCTGAAGATCATGGCAGCGCTTGCCGCCTCCAATTTGCCGGCAAGCCGGCTCGAGCTTGAGATCACCGAGGCGGTGCTGATCCGCGACGACGACACCGCGCTTGCGATCCTGCATCAACTCCGCGCCATCGGCGTCCGCATCGCGCTCGACGATTTCGGCACCGGTTACTCCTCGCTGAGCTATCTGCACCGCTTCCCGTTCGACAAGATCAAGATCGACCGCTGCTTCGTCAACGACATCGCCGGCCCGGACGGCTCCGCCAGCATCGTGCAGGCGGTCGTCAATCTCGCGGCTGCCCGCCGCATGACCACCACGGCCGAGGGTGTCGAGACCGAGGAGCAGCAGCGGTTGCTGCGCGCGCTCGGCTGCTCCGAGATGCAGGGCTATCTGTTCAGCCCCGCAAAACCCGCCGCCAAAGTGCTGGAGCTGTTCGCAGCTCATCGCAGCCGTCTCGCCCAGCGCGGCGGCAACGAAGGCCGCCGCCGGGAGGCAAGCTAGGGCCTGGACTCACACACGCGCAATTGTCGGCTCGGGAGGCCAAGCAGAAACATCGGCGGACGGCCAAACGGCGGTGGCGCCCCTAGAAATTAAAGACCATTCGGTCTATATATCGGCAATGCCCCGCCAAACCCCTGTGCAGTTGCCCCGTGGCCGTCCCCGAAGTTTCGACATGGAATCCGCCGTCGAACGCGCGATGGATGTGTTCTGGTCCCGCGGCTATCACGCCACGGCGCTACCGGACCTTCTTCGTGCGACGAAGCTCTCGCGGGGCAGCCTCTACGCCGCTTTCGGCGACAAGCACTCGCTGTTCCTGCTTGCGCTTGATCGCTACATTGCCATTGCCTTGACACGGATGGATATCGAACTCGACCCCCGCAGGGAGCCGATCGACGGCCTAAGGGCCTACCTTGCCGGCTATGTTGACCGCAACAGCGGTGCCAATGGTCGGCGCGGATGCCTGTTGGTAGCCACAGCCATGGAACTGGCTGGCCGTGATGCCGAAATTGATCGTCGCATCGGGAGCTTTTTCAAAGCTATGGAGGCTCGGGTGGCTGGTGCACTTTCCCGTGCGAAGGCAGCGGGCAAGTTGGCCGATGGTGTCGAGCCTTCGAGTGCCGCCCGAATTCTCGTCTGTTTCGTCGAGGGCCTGCGGGTGGTCGGTAAAACGGCACCGACACGGGTCATTTCGCAAGCCACCGTTGACGCTTTTCTCGACCGCTTCATCAGGTAGACAACCATGGACGTTTCCGCTGCTCGCACGCCTATATCTAGACCGAACGGTCTTGAAAAGAACGATACCATGTCCGGCTTTCAGATCGTCTGCGCGGTGGTTGTCCCCTTGCTCTGGGGTTATCAATTCGTGGCCATCAAAGTGGGCGTTATGGAGTTTCCACCCCTCTTCTTCCTCGCGCTGCGCTTCCTGGCCATCGCGCTGCTGCTTGTTCCCTTTGTCAAAAGGCCCGCACGTCAACAGTTTGGCCCGATCGCAGCGATTTCGTTTTTCCTTGGCGGACTGAACTTCGGGCTCTTCTATGTTGGCCTCGGCCTCGGCTCCGGAAGCATGTCGGCCGTCGCAATTCAACTCGCCACGCCCTTCACCGTCCTGCTGGCCTGGCCGCTGCTCGCGGAGCGGCCGTCTCTCACCACGTCCGCTGGAGTGGTGCTTGCATTTGTCGGCGTGGTCGTGCTGGCAGCGGGGCCCGGCCCGTCCGCAAACGCGCTTCCACTGCTGCTCGTGGTCGGGGCAGCCTTCGCATTCGCGGTGTCCAATGTCCTGACGAAACGCTACGGCCCTTTTGATCCCCTGATGTTGATGGGATGGTCCTCGCTGTTCACGGTGCCGCAGGTCATGTTGATGTCGCTGCTCCTTGAACATGGACAACTCGCGAGCCTCGTCACTGCAGATGGACGTGGTTGGCTGGCACTCGCCTATACGATTTTCATCGGGGGAATTGTCGGATTTGGCCTGTGGTTCTGGCTGATCGGGCGTTGCTCCATGGGTCGCGTCGCGCCCTTCGGTTTGCTGCTTCCGGTGTTCGCCTTGATGTCGAGCGTGTTGTTTCTTGGCGAACGCATGACCCCAATGTTGATGATCGGCGGGCTGCTCGCGATCTCCGGCGTCGCTGTCACTCAGCTAAGACCGAGCGCTCGACCAATTTGAACTTGGAAGTCGCGTCGTTGGCAGATTCTCAGCACGCGGCCGACCTTGTTAACGCAGCCGCTGGAGCTGCGGGTCCATCCCCGCGACGAAGTGCTGCTCGAGCGCGACCGCGCCCTGCGCTGGGCCGAGCGCGATGGCTGCTACGAGGCCACCCTTGCGGCCATGAATCCCAGCTGAGACGGCGTCCAAAACGAAATCGCCCGGGAGCGGTCAACCACGCCCGGGCGATCGATCTCTGGAACTGGCGAGGGCCTAGTTCGGCACCGCAGCCTTCGGCGCCGGCTTGGCGGCCACCGCATTCGCGGTTTGGCCGTGCAGGAAGTCGTAGGCCGTATGCAGGGCCTTGTCGTCTTTCGCTTCCGGCGGGACATAGGACTGCGACCCGGTCTGCTCGGTGCCGTCGGCTGCCTGGAGATGACCGCGCATCTGGGACTCCGCCATGGTGTCCATCCGGCCCTTCAGCTCGGCCGGCACGTCCTGGAGGATCTCGATGTCGGGCGCGATGCCCTGGGCCTGGATCGAGCGGCCCGAGGGCGTGTAGTAGCGCGCCGTGGTCAGCGCCAGCGCGCCGTTGCCGGTGCCGAGCGGAATGATGGTCTGCACCGAGCCCTTGCCGAACGAGCGCGTGCCGATCAGCGTGGCGCGCTTGTGGTCATGCAGCGCGCCGGCCACGATCTCCGAGGCCGAGGCCGAGCCGCCATTGACGAGAACCACCAGCGGCTTGCCCTTGGTGAGGTCGCCTCCATGCGCCGTGAAGCGCTGGGTCTCTTCCGGATTGCGGCCGCGGGTCGAGACGACCTCGCCACGCTGCAGGAACGCGCTCGACACCGACACAGCCTGATCGAGCAGTCCGCCCGGATTGTTGCGCAGGTCCATCACGTAACCCACCAGCTTCTCCGGCGGAACGTCCTTGGAGATCGATGCGATCGCCTTCTTCAGGCCATCGGTGGTCTGCTCGTTGAACGAGGTGACGCGGATATAACCGATGTCGCCGTTCTCGACGTGGAAGCGCACCGGGCGCACATGGATGATCTCGCGCTTGATCGCGACGTCGAGCGGGGCGTCGGCGCCCTTGCGCACGATCGTGAGCTTGGTCTGGGTCTCGACCGGCCCCTTCATCTTGTTGACGGCCTGCTCGAGCGTCATGCCCTGCACGGCATCACCGTCGATCTTGCTGATGAGGTCGCCCGACATGATGCCGGCCTTGGAGGCCGGCGTGTCGTCGATCGGCGAGACGACCTTGACGAGACCGTCCTCCATCGTGACCTCGATGCCGAGCCCGCCGAACTCGCCGGAGGTGGTCTCCTGCATCTCGGTCCAGGCCTTGTCGTTCATGTAGCGCGAGTGCGGATCGAGCGAGGTCACCATGCCGGTGATCGCGCCTTCGATCAGCTTGGCATTGTCAGGCTTCTCGACGTAGCTCGCCTTCACCCGCTCGAACACTTCGCCGAACAAATTGAGCTTGGAATAGGCGTCATCCGCGCTCGCTGCCGCCCGTGCCGCCCATACGCCGCCGTGCGGACTGGCTACCAGAAGGGTCAGACACGCTCCGGTGAGCGCGCCCAGTGGAAACAGCAGGGTTTTCCGCATGGATAGGCTGGCCTTTTTGCTTCGCGGTTCGGTGGGGCTGGGGAGCCGCCATGCAAATGGCGATCCAGCCTGCTTCTCACAATACCATTCTGGTTTCTTCAAGGCCGGGATGCCACGCCGGCGGGTACACCGTAAAAATCCCTTCGTCCGGACCTAAACTTTCGGCAACGTTGCAGGACCCGGTTGGTGCGCAGCGGGGGTCGGCCGGCCGGCCCACGCCTCGCTGCCATGCCATTTTAGGATGGTTTTGGCGCCCCGGACGGGTTAGGCGATGACGGAAGGCTTCAAATTCTCGGGAGGATAACAATGAACGAAGCACCCCGCATCCAACCGGAAAGGAACGTCGAGCTCGGCGCCAGCACCGAGCCGTTCCAGAATCTGCATGAATTCGTCCGGAAAGCCCGCGCCAACCTCAACCAGAATGCTTGGGATTATATCGTCGGCGCGGCCGAGACCGAGACCACGATGCGTCGCAACCGCATGGCACTGGACGAGATCGCCTTTCGCCCGCGCGTGCTGCGCGATGTCCGCAAGGTCACCGGCTCGGTCGAGCAGTTCGGCCGCAAGATGCGCCTGCCGGTGGTACTCGCCCCCGTCGGCGCGCTTGAGATCTTCGATCCGGATGGTGCGGCGAGCGTGGCACGCGCCTGCGGCACTTTCGGTGCGGCGCACATGCTCAGTTCCGTGTCCGAGCCCGGCCTCGAGAAGACCGCCGAAGCTGCGCCCGACGCGCTGCGCCTCTACCAGCTCTATGTGCGCGGCGACGACGCCTTCGTTGCCGACGTCGTCAGCCGGGCCGAGAAGAACGCCTACGCCGCCTTCTGCCTGACCGTCGACACCGCTCACTACAGCCGTCGCGAACGTGACATCGCCAAGCGCTACGTTCGCGAGAGCCGCCTGCGCGCCACCGGCGGCGATTACCAGAAGGGTCTGGAGTGGCGGACGGTGAAGATGATCAAGGACAAGTTCAAGATCCCGCTGATCCTCAAGGGCATCGCGACGCCAGAGGACGCGCTGATCGCGATCGATCACGGCGTCGAATGGATCTACGTCTCCAACCATGGCGGCCGTCAGCTCGATCACGGTCGCGGCGCCATGCATGTGCTGCCCGAGATCGTCGATGCCGTGAACGGCCGCGCCAAAATCATGGTCGATGGCGGCGTCTGTCGCGGCACCGACATCGTCAAGGCGATCGCGGCGGGTGCCGACCTCGTCGGCATCGGCCGGCTACAATGCTGGGCGCTGGCGGCGGCCGGCGAATCCGGCGTGGCGCGCATGCTGGAGCTGCTCGAGGACGAAGTGCTGCGCTGCCTCGGCCTCTTGGGTGCGACGTCGTTCGCCGAGCTCGACAAATCCTGCCTGCACCAGGCGACCGCAACCAACGCGCCGAGTGTGTTCAGCGCGTTTCCGCTGTTCGACCACGAGCCATATCGATACTGAGTGAAAGGATGCAGGTGACATCGCTCTCTCCCGGCAGCGCGGATGCGCTCCTGTTCGATCTCGGCCGCGTGGTGCTCGATATCGATTTCTCCAAGGCAATCGCCTGCTGGGCGGGACATGCCGGCTGCAAGCCCGAAGCCATCGTCGCGCGCTATGTGCGGGACAGCGAAGCCTATCGGTTGCACGAGATGGGGAAGATCAGCGATGAGGATTATTTCGCCTCATTGCGAGCCTCGCTCGGAATCGGCATTTCGGACGCGCAGTTCCTGGAAGGCTGGAACGCGATCTTCGCCGGCGAAATGCCTGACATCGCCGAGCTGCTACCGCGGGCAGCGAAGCAGATGCCGCTCTACGCTTTCTCCAACACCAACCGGCCGCACGTGGACCATTTCTCGAGGGAATATGCCGACCTCCTCGGCCATTTCCGCGAGCTGTATTTGTCGTCCAGCATCGGCTTGCGCAAACCGGATGCGGAGGCCTTCGACCACGTCGTTGCGGCGATCGGCGTGCCCGCCGGGCGCATCGTGTTCTTCGATGATCTTGCTGAAAACATCGAGGGAGCGCGGGCGCGCGGCTTGACGGCGGTGCATGTGACCTCGCCGCGTGACGTCGGGAACGCATTGAAGGCATTGGGCATTTGACGAGGAGTCGGTGTCGCGAAACCCACGGCGGCACCGCCCCACGGGACCAATTTTGAGAAATTGAGGAACCCGATCACTTTGTGCATTTTTGTACAGAGTTCCGGGAACGGAATACCGCCTTCCGGACTCTTAGAGTCCGTTGGGACTTCTACGGACGGATGCATCATCGTGCTGGGCAAAACCTACCTCACCAAGCAGGCCTCTCTTCTTCTTGAATTCGCCAGGACAACTTCAGATTCGGACCTTTCCGCCAAGCTTGTGAGCAAGGCCGCCGACCTGAAATCCCAGGCCGATCCGCTGCCCGACAAAGACCAGGGAGCCAAGGCGCCCGACGTAACTCCCGGGCAGGCAGGGAGCTGATCGATGCAGGCCAGGGCGCTCGTCGTTCTCGCCTTGCCGTGATTTTCCTTGCCGTGATTTTCGTCGCTTCCATGACCACTCTCCTGCCGATTTGTCAGGTTCTTCGGATCATGCCGCGACGCGCTTGATCCTGCCTTCCGGAACAATGTGAAGCGGCGGGATGACTGTGCCCGCTCAGCCGTTTTTGCCTCTGCGCCCGCGCTCGGCTAGAAGACGTGCGGAACATTCGCCCGAACGTGCCGAGCAGGAGTTTTCGCCGTGGCCTTGATGCCGGTTTCCGACGCGCTTGCCGCGGTGCTGGCGGGTGCAGAGCCGCTGCCGGAAGAAATGATCTCCCTCGACGAGGCCTACCATCGCGTGCTCGCGCGTGACGTCGCGGCGCGGCGCACGCAGCCGCCGCAGGCGATGTCGGCGATGGACGGCTACGCGGTGCGCGCGGCCGATGCCGCGACGATCGATTCGGAGCTGACCGTCATCGGCGAAGTCGCGGCGGGCCGACCGTTCGCCGGGACGATCGGCGCCGGCGAGGCCGTACGGATCTTCACCGGCGCGGTCGTTCCCGGTGGCGCGGACGCCGTCGTGATCCAGGAGGACACGGTCGCCGCCGGCCAGCGGATCACGATCAAGGAAGCCGCGATCGCCGGACGGCACATCCGCCCCGCCGGCGTCGATTTCCGCGAGGGCGACGTGCTCCTGCGCAAGGGAAGTCGTCTCACCGAGCGCGACCTCGCGCTCGCCGCCGGAATGAATTATCCGCACCTTGCCGTTTTCAGGCGTCCGAAGGTCGCGATTCTCGCCACCGGCGACGAGCTGGTGATGCCGGGCACCACGCCCGGCCACGGCCAGATCGTCTATTCCAACGGTTACGCCCTGCACGCGCTCGCCCGCAGCGAGGGCGCCGAGACCATCGACCTCGGTATTGCCGCCGACACGCTGGAGGCGACCACCGCGGGCATCCGCCGCGCCCGTGAGAGCGGCGCCGACATCCTGATCACGACCGGCGGCGCATCAGTCGGCGACCACGATCTGGTCCAGCAGGCACTGAGGGACGAAGGCATCGCGATGGCGTTCTGGAAGATCGCGATGCGGCCAGGCAAGCCGATGATGCATGGGCGCCTCGGCGCAATGGGTGTGATCGGCCTGCCGGGCAATCCCGTATCGTCCTACGTGTGCGCTTTCCTGTTCATGGTGCCGCTGATTCGCGCCCTGTCGGGCCGTTCAGTGATTCACCATCGCCGCGAACGCGCCGTGCTCGGCCGCGGCGTCGGCGCCAACGACCAGCGCGAGGACTATCTGCGCGCGCATCTGGAGGAGCGTGACGATGGCACACGCGTCGTTCTTCCCGTCAACCATCAGGACTCTTCGCTGCTTGCGAATCTCGCTGCAGCACAGGTACTTCTCGTGCGCGCACCATTCGCGCCGAAGGCCGAAGCCGGCACAGCTTGCGAAGTGTTGCGGCTCCCCGTCTGAGCACCCCCGCAACGCGCGTTCCGCGGAGTTTGCTCTGTTCACGGTAAATTAAGCAGTTGCGGAACATGTATCGAACATATAGTGTCCGTTCATGATTTGTTTCGAGCATGTAGCGGCTTATTGCCGAATTCTGCGTCTCGGAATCGGACGACATCAACCGGGGGACTTTGGTCGAGATGTTAACGCGCAAACAATACGAGCTTCTGCGGTTCATCAGTGAACGTCTGAAGGAAAGCGGCGTGCCGCCCTCCTTCGACGAGATGAAGGATGCGCTCGATCTGCGCTCGAAGTCGGGCATCCATCGCCTGATCACGGCGCTCGAGGAGCGTGGCTTCATCCGACGCCTGCCCAACCGCGCCCGTGCGATTGAAGTCATCAAGCTGCCGGAGCTCCAGGCAGCCGCCGGCAGCCGCCGCGGCTTCACCCCGAGCGTCATCGAGGGCAATCTCGGCAAGGTGCGTGCGGGCTCCAGCCTGCCCGCGGACGAGGGCGAACGCCCCGTGGCGGTACCGGTGATGGGCCGCATCGCGGCCGGCACGCCGATCGAGGCGTTGCAGACACGCAGCCACACCATCAGCGTACCGCCCGACATGCTCGGCTCGGGCGAACATTACGCGCTGGAAGTGCGCGGTGATTCCATGGTTGATGCCGGCATCCTTGACGGCGACATGGCGCTGATTCAGCGCAACGAGAGCGCCGATACCGGCGACATCGTGGTGGCGCTGATCGACGACGAGGAAGCGACGCTGAAGCGCTTCCGCCGTCGCGGCGCCTCGATCGCGCTCGAGCCCGCCAACGCTGCATATGAGGTCCGCATCCTGCCGCCCAATCGGGTGAAGATTCAGGGCAAGCTGATCGGGCTTTACCGGAAGTACTGATACCGGACGTACTTGATACCTGGAGAAGTTGGCGCCTCGCGCGCTTCCGATCGGCATCGCCGGTCAGAGATTGGAGCGGATCATCGTCCGCTCCGGCTGGATAGTCTTTCTGGTTCTGCACAGACTATCCGGCCCCTCCTCCGGCGCTGGCTCCTCGCGACGCCCACGAAGCAGCACCGAAACAGCACCGCTTCGCGGCTCGGGTGTGCGAGGAAACAGCGACCAGCGATCGAGGTCGTTGCACCAGCCGGCAAGATTCGCGCATGCGCCTCCCGAATGCATCGCAACTCGCTTTGTTCCTATTGAATTCGGGAAAGATAATGTGATCGCGGCTTGCGGAAACCAGCCGCAGATTTGCCCACAACCGAGCAGAGCTTTCGTGCTTCAACTCTGATAGAGGCCTGCGCCTCGATAAGAGACGCGGGTTGCTATCCCAGCATGAGGAGCACCCGATGTGTGACTACAGCCTGCATGCCGTCGCGTCGCGCCCCGCCGAAGTCGGCGAGACGATCGTCTCGACAAATTTCCGCGGCACCTCGACGCGCGGCTTCGCCTCCGCAGCCGATCCGTCTGTTGCCGTCTGCCTGCTGCCGGGAACGGAGCTCGCCTTCGCAGACGACGTCCGCTACGACAATCGCTGGATCTGGACGCGGACCATCAATTCCCGCGTGGGCAAGTTCGGCAAGATCGATCCGCACGTTCCCGACCGCCATCATGACGCGATCGAATTCCCCGACGGCAAATTTGTGCTGGTGACGCAGCTCGTCGAAGGCCAGCGCGCGACCGTGCTGCAACTGCCTGTGACCCAGTCGGTCATCGAGCGCGAGCACAAGGCGCAGATCATCGCCGACAGGCAGCCGACCGTCACGCACCTGCCGATCGGCTGAAACAGCCGCCCTCCGGCTACGAGGTCGGAGGTCAGGATTGAATTGCCATCGCCGGCGCCGTGGCCGGCGAGATGGTGTGGTTTGCGCCAGCGAATCCGAGCGGACGCACCGACCCGCTGCGTTGCTCCGCACCATCAGATCAATCGTCGGCCTGCAAGTCGGTCTCCGCCGGCGTTGCGTCCTTGATGCGGGGCGCGGTCGCCTTCGGCGCAAGGCTGCCGTCGAAATCACCCTCGCCGGCGCCGGCCGGCAACCAGGGGCGGCTCGTGCCTCTCGCCCTCACCGCCTGAACCACAAATCCGTCACCACGCTGCGTCAGCGCCAGTGCGCTCTGGCTGGCGAGCCGCTGCCGATCGACCACCATCGCCGCGCAATCGGGCGGCGCGGGACGCGTCGTCACCACCAGCGCGGCCCGACTGCAATCGTCGGCGAGAGCGTCGACCCGCAGTGCCAGCGCGACCAGCCTCCCGTCGATCAGTGGCGTCACGCAGCCGGATTCGTCACAGGACACGCCATCAGCCAGCGAGGCTCTGCCGGCATCGCGCGGATCGGCGTCGGCAGCGAGCCATTCCTTGAGCAGAAAGCTGTCCTTGCTGGTCCTGATCAGGTGCAGATATCCGTCCTTGCCCCGCACCGCGACGCTCGCGCCATCCCCGGCGATCAGGATGTCGGGCTGCCGCGCCGACAGTCCCCAGAGGATCGCTGCCAGCAGCACCAGGGCGCCGGACCAGCGCAGCGGCGTCCGCAACAAGCCCAGCACGATGATTCCCAGGCTCGCCGCGATCAGCGGCCCGATCCCGAACGCCGCGATGCGGCCGACGGCACCCGGCAATGCTGCGACCCAGCGCGAGACCGCGACCATCCAGTCGATGCCGATCCCCATCAGCCACCAGAACACGCTGTCCAGCCCGAACGGTGCAGCAAGCAGCCCCAACAGCCCCGCCGGCATCACCAGCGCCGAGACCACCGGCATCGCGCCGAGATTGGCGAGCACGCCGAACGGCGTGACACGGTGGAAGTGGAAAGCGGCGTAGGGTGTGGTCGCAAGTCCCGCAATCAGCGAAGCCATGAACAGCATCGCGATCTCGCGGCCGCCCCACATCGCAATGCGTGCAGTCGCCGAATGGTCCGGCGAGGCAAACAAATTCGGCATGCCGATCTGCACCAGCGCCACCAGCCCGAGCGTTGCTGCAAACGACATCTGGAATGTGGAATGCGGATTCTCCATTCCCTTGTTAAATCAGGCGCTTAACCCACCTCCCGGAGCTTACTCCGGGACTTTTTCCGGGACTCTGCGAGCCGCTCGACCGCTAGGGCAACGTCCTCATCCAGCACATGCGCGTATCTCAGGGTGCTCTTAATGTCCCGGTGATTGAGCGCCTTTTGCACCAGCTTGAGGTTACCGCTGTCGCGAAGAAGCTTGGTTCCGAAGTCGTGCCTGAAGTCGTGGAAACGAAAGTCCTTCAGGCCAGAGCCGGCCCGCAGCCGCTGCCAGGCCGTTTTAGCGCCAGTGTAGGTTAGCGGGTAGCGCTGACCCCTCACCCGGCCAAGTCGCTTGTTGCCGTAGACCGCCACGTAGGTGAAGCAAAACTCCGGGTGCTGCCCCCGCAGCGGAAACAGAATCTCGCGAACCGCTGCCGTGATCGGAAACACCACGCGGCGCCCGCCCTTGCCGAGCCGAACAATCTGCTTGGTGCCGAAATCCACCTCGGACCAGCGTAGTGTCACGCATTCCCTCAGCCGCATGCCGCTAGCGCGAACGAAATCAAAGAACGGGCCATAGTCGGCGCGCATCGCGTCATCCAGGGCGTCGGCTTCCTCGATCTTCAGTTCGCGGACACGCTCCACCGGCTCTGCCAGCAAAAGCTTGTCCCACTCGGGCTCATTCTCGAATACCACCTTCTCGGCCTTGGCGAAGGTGAACAGCCGCTGCAGCACCTTGGTCGCCGATCGGTTGACCGTAGCGTTTGAGACCAGCGGCAGGGCGCGCTCCGCTTCCTTAGTACGCTTGCCGCGGCGCGAGACCCGATGCCCTCGCCGCCACGCCACCAGTTCCTTGGCTGCCTTGTGGTCGATCTCTGTTAGCGGCTTCTCCTTGCCAAAGTACTCGACCAGCCGTGCAAGGTTGGTTTCGGTGGCATTCGGTTCCGCATCGTATTGAGCGCTGTCGATCCAGAGACGGTCAACAACATCATCGATTGCGAGCGACGCCTTGGCGCGCCGCGTCGCTTTCACCAGCGCCTTGGCTTTCTCTAGCTCTGCAGCTTCGAATTTTCTCGCGTCCGGTTTAGTCGTGCATTTCGTCGAGCCGTGAAACCTATTGCCGGCATGCCAGAAGTCATACGAGTAGTAAGGCGACCGTGGGTCTTTGTAGACTGACATGGCGTTTCCCTCTCGCGCCGCCGCTCAATGAACTCGTTCAGATCCGTCTCGGTGAATCGGCGGCGTGGCCGCTTTTTGCCGAGACCGACGTTGATGTATCCGATGGCGCCTTCGCTAACGAGGTCGCGGAGATGATCTTCGGTGATGTTAAGCCGAGAGGCCGCCTGCTCGGGTGTGAGCAAGAGGTGGTTGTCATTGGCGGGAATGGGCAAGAGCGTGCCCCTGAGAAATATTGCTCTGCTTACTTCGCCGGCCGAATCCGACGCACTCATTGAACTATACACGGTCGCTCCGGACCAAATGCGGCACAAGCCCGACATTCCAGTCGGATTGTAACAGTTCGTTACCGGCCCCGGCTGGCGCTCCGGGAGGAACCTATCATCGTTGACCGGCTTGCAGCTTTTGCTAGCTCCTCTCCTGAGCTGGCGGAGCGGCCCCGGCCACCCTCATAAGCCCCCCTGAAGCCGGGGTCGTCTCTAAGCCGACCACTGAGGCGGACTTACTTTGCGGCCACAGGTTCAGCCGCCTCGCGCTTCGCCAGAGCCTCAGCGGCAACAGCCTGCTTTAGCCACTCGTCAGCGAAAAGAAGCCACTGCGCCTTGGAGCACGGGTTTTGCGTTATGCCCGCTTGCTTGCGGCATTCCTCAGACTCTAGCCGGAACTTAGCAGCATCGTCGAACATGACGGCCAGCCGGAGATCGGTAGGGCTACAATCCCGGCGAGAGCGGGCCTGATCTCCTTAACGCAGGTTAAGTCGGCCGCTTGCCCAATGCACGTGAAAACAATCAGCTCTGTGAGACCGCCGCAAACAGGGAAAGGCCGCAGCGTGGTTCCAGCCCCCACTGCGGCCATCCCGGATAAATGAAATTGCTTGGTACTTAAATCGCGCCGGTGTTCTCACAGTAGAACACCCCGTTCCGAAAATGGACTCCGTACAACTACCGGTGGCGCCTTGTCAGTTTGGAGCGAACATGGCATGGCTCGCCCTCCAGCCCCCAATGCTCCCGGCCGCCGATTCAATTGCGGATTAGAGCGCCGGAGCCGCGAAAGTGAAGGTCGCAGGAACGGCCAAGGGCTGCTCCTGCGACCGACGCCGCTACCGTTCCGCACGATCGGCACCGGTGGTGCTAGCACAGAGGTCCGTCAGCCCGAACCATCGCTTACGATGAGGCCGCCACATGAGACGGCATGCTCATCGAGTGGGGCCTTACGTTGGGGGGCGGAGGCCGGGGGAGCTTAGCCATTGCTGAATGTGCAAGGCGTTCTCACTCATGCGCGCGGCTTTTAGCAAAGCTTCCCGCTTGGGCCCCGGAGGTGTTGCCTCTGCCCGGCTGCGAGCGGCGCTCGCCATTTGGGTGAGGCGTTCTGTCAGGGATGTGGTGAGCATGGGCATAAATGGCTCCGCATATCTTGGCGGGAGCACGGGGCTCTCAGTCACCGATAGAGGCCGTGATGGGCCGGTGATGGATCCACTAGGCGCGTGTTCCACGAGAATAGATACTGAATTCCGCTAGGGCCTTCGGGCTTGGCATTCTGCTGCACAATGGCAGGCCGGCCAGCGTGAACCGGCAGGCCCTCGAATCCAATGCACGGAGAGGTGCACTGAAACTTCGCGCGCTTCTGTCCGTAGTATCAGTATCCGGGATTTTGTTGATCCCTCTCGGGGCTGGACTAAACCGATCGCCGCCGGGACAAGGTATTGTTTGCCCGGCGGCGTCATTTTGGCTTGTCGCTCAGGCGAGCACCTGCCGCCCTGACCGGCGGACGTTTCGAGCGACTTTTCCCCACCTACGACAAGCGGTAGTTCGCGCCCGCCCGGACCTACTAGGAATCGATATTTTGCGCGCTGCTTACGATGCCGCTTTGATGGCGGCATGCGCACTCGCCGATACACGAAATGGGCCGGCCACTATCCGCCCCGCAGCCCTGCGGAATGGGTGGCTGACGGGCATGTGACCTGCAGCATCCAGTGCCTGAACGGCCGTTGCGATCGCAGAGTTGACGTGCGGCTCGAGACACTCCCGCAGGATCAACCGTGGTCGAGCGTCGGCTTGCGCATGGTCTGCTCGGCATGCGGCGCCGCAGGATCTGTGCATATCGTCCCGAACTGGCATGACAGTCGCGGGCAACTCAGGCCAAGCATGCGCGACAGTCTAAGGCCGCCCGTCGTTACGACCTTCCACGCTCAGCGATACTTATTAGGCATACACGACCCCGGCCGTCGGAGCAGGCAATGGCGTTGCTGCACAGTGAGGTCGAAAGCAACGCTGTAATGGTCGGAGGTGTTACGGCGGCGAACCTGCCGCAGGATTCTAAAAATTTGCGTCGATCGTCTTCTTCTTGAGAGGACATTCGCGCTCCTATGATTTTGGAAATAAGTAAGTGTTAGTCGATTAGAAAGTTAAGTAGCTCAATGACGAAATGTAGCCAAAAATGCCGTCTCAGTCGGCGGACTCTTTTACGCGCTGCTAGAATGAATGAAAAGAAGACTCCTGTTCAGTCCGCCGCCTGATTTGGTATGCGGTCGAGCGCGGCTGGCTCGATCTGCACGAGAGCGGTACCTACGTGCGGCTGCTAACACTCGGGCGGGATCTGCTGACAGCCGTAGGAACCTAGCATCACTGCCCGGCTTGCTGTCTCGCTAGCTCTCTTCTTCGAGCTGGCGGAGCGGCCCCGGCCTTGACCCCCCAGGCAATCCAGCCGGGGTCGTCTCTTTTGGGCAGTTAGTGAGGAGAAACGAGAGCCGCCACGCTAAACGCGACTACGCAGGCGGCAGCCAGTGACCAGAGCGCTATCGCGATCTCTTTGGGCATGAGGCGCCAACATTGGAGCGCTGGTCGAGTTCCTACCGGCGGTTGGTCAACCGGTGGCGGTGTTGTGGTGCGCAACTCGGCCACTAGCTCGGCCCTCAGGTCGTCCTCCAACTCGCGGATATGCTTCGCCGTTGGTCCGTCAGGAAAGTCTTTCGCGAGCTGGCGACAGTGTGCCAGCTTCCGCTGAATTGCCAAAATATCCCGGTCGCTTTCCATGAGGTAAAACCGCCTTCGGACTGCCACCTTTCATATGCCAAATGGGATAGGCGACGGCTAAATCAAGCTCTCGCCACAGCATCCCACAAAAAGCCGGCCCCAGAGGATGTTTCCTGAGGCCGGAAGTTCTACGCGTCGCTCCGAGATATCGCCCGGAGCTGGAGACGAATGCGCCCAGATTGCCGAATGTTCCCGACCCTCATGGGATAGCAGAGCCGGCGCCCTGATGCAGGTTAGGCCTTCTGCCGATTGTGAAATAGATCACATTGCGAGCCGGGGATGCTGCGTTACGATCAACGCACCGGGGCTGGCTAAATATTTCACCTAGTCGTTTTTCACCCGGCGTTTGAGCGCGCGGGCCGCAGCAGCAGTCCCCTGCTGCGGCCTTCGTGTTCACGGCTCTTAGTACCAATGACTTCGGCGTCCTGTGCCATTGGAGAAGGTAATATGTCCAAAGAGAAAAATTGCCTGATCGTTCGTGCTGCCGGGAGACAACTGGATCTTTTACGAGGCGAAGCCTCCCGCATTGCTAAAAGCAGTAACGTCGATTGGTGGATCGATCGCGCGGAAATCGGCACTCGCTTCTGCTTCGAGGATCCGAAAGCAAAAGATTCATTCGCTGTCGCTTGTGACAACTTCGGTATTCCCTGCGAAGACGGCTAGCTTTCGCAACAGCGCCTGGCGCGCCGTGGTGCTAATGCACGCTAGCAACTCGTGGAGGTGAGCATGTCTATCGATCGCACCACACAGACAGTCGAATGGGATGGGAAGGCCTTGATTGGATGGGTGGTCATCAATGGAACGCCAAAGAAAGTCTCTGCAGATCGTGAAACAATCCACGCTCAAGCGCCCGGCTTCAGTGATGCGCTAACCAGGGAAATCGACCGGCACCGAGCAGAGATTTTTGAGAAGTTGCTGCCTTACTTCCAGCGGCTCGGCTAGTCCTCGAAGATTCAGCCTGCTGGCGGCGACCGCGGAAAAGAAACCCGCCGACCTTGCGAGCCGACGGGAGTTGAAAAGAACATTAGACCGGCGGGCACCGGTCCCTTGCGAGCTGCTTTAGCACGCTGGCTTGGCAGCGTGAACTGGCGGGCCCCTGAATTGCAACCCGCTCTTAATCTGGGAGTTCGCGAGATCGCTGAGGCCGCTGGAGTGTCCACCAACACGATCACCAGACTGGAGCGCGGTGAGGAGTTGTTGCCCAGGACGGTTGCCGATATCCGCGCCGCCTTCGAGGCGGCGGGAGTTATCTTCCTCAACGACGGCCAAGCGATTGACGGCGGGCCGGGCGTGAGGCTGGCGAAGCGTTGACCACCCTCGGCGCCGGTCCTCCATTAGCGGCGCTTCGGCGCGTTCGTCCACAAGCCCTGCATATTTTTCCCTAGTTGCCGCATTTTACGCGCGCAACCTATTGATCTCGCGCACTGGTTGAGGTTCAGTGCGCCCTGTTGTTTTTGGGCCGGGGGGCTTTTCAAATGCGTAGATTTGGCGTCGTGGCGCTTTGCGTCATGCTGGGCGGCTGCGTATCTACTGGCGAGACCGTTTCTTTTCGAGCGTCAAATCCGCAGCAGCAGGCGCTTATGCGAGATGGGCAGCCTGCCCTGGTGTCTCGACAAAAGAACTCACTCGTTCTCGTGAGACCGGCTTCGCGCCAGCTCCAGGCGAATGGGAGACCCGTGTTCATCGTCGGCATCAACAATCTAAGCAAGCAGCCGGTCGACTTCCGCGTTGCGCAAGTCGAGGCTGTCCAGCACGCCGCTGGCTCTGACTTCGAAATGAAAGTCGTGACCTACGAGATGTTGGTCCAAGAGGAGCGAAATCGGCAGGTCGCAGCCGCCCTCCTCACAGGCTTGGCAGCAGGCGCCAATGCCTACAGCGCATCGCACGCGGGACATGGGAGCTACACCACTCCGAGCGGGCGCACTGGCACCTTCTACAGCCCGACCGCTGCAGTAATCGCGCAAAACAACGCAGCAGTGCAGAACGAGACCATGATTGCTGCAACGGTGGAAACTGGGCAGCGCAACATGGCCGTACTCGAGCAGTCGGTCATCAAAGACAACACGCTAATGCCAGGTGAATGGTACGGAGGTCAACTTCATGTGGCGCCGCCAACCGATCAGGCCGGCGCACAGAAGAGCTACACCATAGTCATCACAGTAGGTACGGAACGACATGTCGTCGACGTGGCGCAAGGGCCGCCAGGGGTTTGACCGCATCGCTGGAAACATCCTTTCCTAGAATGGAGGATCAACTGACATGGCCGATGCTCAGGTCACGTGTATCAACAAGCAGCCTAGAGATAATCCCCATGAGGGCATCACTCACCTTGGCGGGTCTAACTGGAAATGGCCTAGATTGCAGGTGATTCAATCCATCGAGTCGGGCTCAAACACCTTTTTCACGATGGTCGATGGCAAGCGGGCTGACATCGGCGTCGTCGATGGTCCCAATGGCAAATACGTTCGAACGCATGCCGATGGCTACTATAACGATAACCTGCTGGCGCTCCGCGAGTGCCCGTCGCACTCAAACTTTTTGCGGAACCAGAATTTCACAAATTTGCGGGGGCAACAGTGAAGAATACGATCAAAGCCACCGTGGGATTGCTGGTGGTTCTAGCTCTGACCCAGGATGCGAGTGCACGCGGCGGATCACACGGAGGCCGCGTCAGTTACGGCGGCGGACATCACACTTCTAGCCACGGGGGGAGCTTCGTTGGGAGCATCTCCGGCTCATCTCATCGTGGCGGCACGTACGTGAACTCCAAAACCGGCAATCGCTACGGCACCCATCAATAGGAGCAATGCAATATGGCGAAGTCGACCCGTAACAGCGGCAAACCATGGACCCCAGGCGAAGTGAGCCAACTCAGACAGCTCGTGAAAGGCAACACGCCGACGCGAGTGATCGGCCTGAAGTTAGGGCGGACCGAAAACGCGATCTACAACAAAGCTTCCGAAGAAGAGATTTCGTTAGCGCCAACCAACCAGAGTCCCTACGGCACAAAGAAGTAGTATCTAAGCGCTATGGGACTATTTTTGCGCAAGGAGCAATGGGAGCGAACGTTTCGGCTGAGAAGTCATCAGCGCATCGGCCGCGGGCTTCTGACACTGCTCTTCTGGCTGTGGGGCATTGTCGGGTTGTTGTTCAACACTGGGACGCTCTTGGGCCTAACTGGATCAATCGGCGTGGGAACGTCTGCTTTGTTGGCGGCCTCTAGCCTGATCTGGATTGGCGGGATGGTGCTTTTCGGGATCGGAGCCCTACTCGCTCACACAGACTTTGACGGCGAGCGGCCGAACAAAGAAGAGTACGGAGACGTTCGGGTTGCGGGATAGATGCAGCCTTACCGGCGGTACGCACCAATTTCTCAAACAATGTTTTGAGCAAAAAAAGAAGACGATGCTATGAAACTAACGAGCTTTCAGATCAAAAACTTCCGCTCCGTTGAGGATAGCGGCTGGATCAACGTCAATGACCTTACCTCGCTGGTCGGGCGCAACGAAAGCGGGAAGTCAAACTTGCTCTTAGCACTGGCCTCCTTAAACCCGCCCGGGAAAAGGCAGCCCCTAAACCCTGTCAAAGACTTCCCCCGCAGCCGCAGACTGGAGGAATGCAAAGGCAACACCGTTGTTGTTTGGACCTGGTGGGTTTTGACGCCCGAAGAAGCGGAAGAACTTGCACCGCTGGTAGGTGCCATCAAGAAGGTGGCGATCGGCCGCGGGTACGCCGCTGAAAGTGTCTGGACCGAGTTCCAAACAAAACCGCCTGAACTGGATGCAAAAAAAACGACAAACGTGCTTAAGCGGCTAAAGCCAGTCCTTGAGCCGCGGTGGACTGCGTTGGAGGGTGAGAAGAAGGGCCAGGTCGATAGTGCCTGGGCCGCCCTTGAAAAAGCTAACGCAAATACGGACTCAAAAGCCTGGGCCGCAGCGGTGACGCCCGCTGCCGCTGCTGTGAGACAACACCTGGGCGCCGCGGGCATCATGCTCGACGACAAACAGGACGAACTCCTCACCGAACTTGAAGATCATGCGATCAAGATAGCTAGCTACGATGCCAATAAGTTAGAGGCGCATAAGCGAGTCCTCGAATGGCTTCCGGAATTTGTTTACATAGCGGACTTCCCTGAACTGTACGGGCATCAAGAACTTTCATCTTTCGTTGAGCGCCGCGGACAAAACCCCGCGACTAAGGAACGTGAGGACAATTTCGAAAAGCTGGCTAGGGTTGCTGGGTTTAAGCCTCAAGAATTGTACGAAAAACGCAACGACCATGAATTAAGGGGACAAATTCTCAATCGCGCCAGCTCTCTTGTGACCGGCGAAATTCGTCGTCTCTGGAAAGATCGTCAGTTGATGGTTCGGGTTGACGTCGACGGCCCCAACGTCACCGTTCTGGTTTCCGACCCGAACGCTCAGTATCCCGTCGAGGTCAACCTAGACGAACGCAGCCGAGGATTTAGGTGGTTCTTTGCCTTTTACATTACGTTCTCAGCAGATACCCAAGGTGGGAATGCAGACGGTGCCATTCTTCTCCTGGATGAGCCTGGGCTTTATCTACACGCCAAATCACAAGAACATTTGCTCAAACACTTCCGCGAGGACTCAACCAAATCATCTACACCACGCATTCCCCGTTCATGGTACCGCCCGACGCGCTAGAGATCGTTAGAACGGTCAATATTGATGAGAAGACCGGTACTACGGTCTCAAACGTGCCTACAGGAGATTCAAGGACGCTTTTCCCGCTTCAAGCGGCGCTCGGATATCAGCTGTCTCAGACACTTTTCGTCGGCCACTCGAATCTTATTGTCGAGGGCGTGACTGATTTCTGGATCCTCTCTGCGGTAAATGCGCACTTTGCCGCGACTGGTGCTGCGGCCCTTCCAGAAGAGTTGACCATCACCCCCGCTGGCGGGGCTGGGAAGGTGTCTTATATGGCCGCGCTGTTGGCGTCCGAAGATTTGAAAGTTCTCGTTCTATTAGACGATGACCGAGCGGGCCGGGAAACACAGAAGGATATCGTCACCAACAAACTTTTGCGGGAGACTGCAATTCTTTTTGTTTCGGAGGGCTTCGATCCAAAACCCTCCGAGGCTGATATTGAGGACCTCATAGACCCCGTGACTTACGACAAGCTGGTGGCCGACACTTACAAAGTTGAGCTGAAGGGTAAAAAGCTCGTGCTCAACGCCAAAATACCGCGCATCGTCAAACGGTATGAAGAAGCTTTCAAAGCGCTAGGTCTTGAATTCTATAAGACGCGACCAGCCCGCGAATTCATGTCGCTCATTGGGGCTGACCCGGCAAAAGTGCTGACTGCAGATAGCACAAAGCGGTTCCAAGCTATCTTCAATGAACTATCGGCGCGCTACGAGAAGATGAAGAACGTTGCATCTTTCAGGTGACGCTTGCCTGCCCCCTCACTTCCACCGCGTCCGGTCGCCGATCAACGCAGGTCCATCAGCCAAGGTACCCGAAAATGAAGATCGCGATCTTATCTGCCGCCGACGTTGCTGGTTGGTATACCGCAACGCTAATGGAGCGCGGGCACGAGGTCACAATTGGCCCCTTCGGCCACGCGCCCTCGGCGGTGACCGGCATGATTGAGGATGGGATTGATGGCGTTCTCATGTTGGCTGAAGACGGTGATAACCTGGAGGAGATTGCTGCGCGCTTCACTAGGGCGACAGGCCGCCCTATATGGCGCAACATGACGGAAATCCCGCGCTAATGGTGGTGCAGTTACTGAAGTTGCGGCCATGAAGCGCCCGATTGATCATCTTCGCGACTCCGCGATGTCCATGGAGGTAGGACCGTCCGGAGGGCGCATTACTGAAATGGTTAAGATTGGCGAGCGTCTTCACACTGTGACAACCAACTCGATTTACCGGATCATGCTGGCTGACGAAATTGATCCCGGTCGCACCAACATCAATGTGCCAAACTCGCAACAGAAGGTTCTAGACTACGGTTCAGACTCGCCGCTGGTAGCCAAAACACTGCTGACCGCCAAGCAGCTTTTTGAGAAGGGCTTCCTAGGTCCCGACTTCGAGTCTGCTAAGGCAGTCGAGCTAAGCTTCGAATGCATGAAGAATTTGGCTGCGATGTCCGACCTTGCAGCGGAGTTTAGCAGGCACGACGATGACGAAGAGAGTCGACTTGCAGAGTTGCAGATCAAGGGCCGCTCTCTAGCGCTTCCATCAGCGCCCAACCTAGAGCCGCGCTGCAAAGAGTTCATCCAACGCGCCGATCACGCGCTCAAACCACTCTTCGCAATTACTTCGATGTTCTACGGAAGCAAGTTTAAGGGATGGTTTGAAGGCCTTGCGGAAGAAGTATCGCGAAAACACAAAGGCGACAGCCAATACATTGGGCTGACCGCAGACGTGGCAAATTTCTGCAAATCAATTAGGAACACTCGCAACTGCGTCGAGCACAGGAAGCCCAATGAGCGGGTGGAGGTCTCTGATTTTGCCCTAACGCCGAACAACGAGATCGTTCCTCCCACGATCGCCGTGTACCATCCCAAGTTTACTCAACCGCGAATAGCGATTTCCGCATACACGTCTCAGGTCACCGAGCATATTGCCGATACGTTCGAGACTCTGATTGCATTCATGTGTTCGAGAAATATCGATGCGTCAGCGGCGATTCCTGTACAAGTGGTGGAGCTGCCGGAAAACCAACGCAGCAACAAGCTTGTAAAGTACTCCTACGGAATAGACGGTGGGAATCAGATTATCCCCCTATCGTGACGTGCTTACCGACTACAAGGTCTCTGAGGTAGTGTGATCGGCCAATAACCCATACGGTCGTCCGAACAGTCGAGCAGCCAAATGTCACGAGACGATTTTCTTCGGCCCACTATCGAAAGACTGGCAAAGCGCGTCGGAATGCGCTGTTCAAATCCTGATTGTCGTGCTCCGACCTCTGGGCCGGGCTCTGACGCGTCCGGCGTAACAAACACGGGGGTCGCCGCTCATATTTGCGCAGCATCTCCTGGAGGGGCACGGTTCTACGATGCCATGACGTCAGAACAACGAGCGGACATCGCGAACGGCATATGGCTTTGTCAAAACCACGCGAAGCTAATAGACGATGATGAAATTGCGTTTCCCACCAGCCTCCTTCGAGAGTGGAAGGATACCGCAGAGCGGATGGCTTATCTTGAAGCCCGGGGCTTTGCGGTCAATAGGGCTCACCCGTTCAAGGACTTGGAAAAGGAAGGCTCCAGAGCTAATCGCAAAGATGCGAGAGAACCTTCAGAAGGAGCCGTTAGTTCGCGAGTTCGTGCTTCTTCCGAACAACAGGGTTTCTTACGGCGCAAGCTATCCGCAGTTTATCTATTTTGAAGATTCAATTCCTTACATTTCATCGATCATGACGATCATGATTCATGTAGGCGCAATATATGATGCTCGGTACAACAGGGTACCTCGCTACAAATTCACCGAGGCTTTTGTCAGCTTCCTGATCGGGGAGGGATAGCGTCAAGAACTGTGAACCCGGCAGCCTGGGCCACCCTCAATGCGATCAGAGAGCATGATATTAATCGACACAGCGAGCGTTTCGTTCGATGAACGAGACGAATTCGAGTTACTAAATGCAGAACTGAGTTCGCTCGCGGCGCGGCGACGTGAGCAAATCGACCTTCTCGTTGAGCCATATCGACGATCGAAGATCGCTTGGAAAGTCGCGGTGCTAGCAAACGCGGTTGTGTATCGACAGATAGCCTTGGCAGAAGGAGTCGCATCATCTTGGAATAATGCAAACTATTTGAGCGCGATCCTAAATGGAAGAGCCATGGTCGAGACCGCGGCCTTTTATTGGGATTTCTCAAAAAGATTTCGGGAATTGGCATCCATCCCAGATTTTCGAGCAGTCGACGCGCTGGCGATGAATTCTCTTTTCGGGACCAAAGATAAAGAGCTCCTTCGCGATCACCCCGAACATGAGGCCCGGCAGATACTTAAATCTATCGATTTAATCGACCGAACCGTCATCCCAAATTTCCGCAGTCACTATGATGGTCTCTCGGAATTCTGCCATCCAAACTCGTATGGGCACCGCGGGCTCTTTTCTAAGATCGACCACGACACCGGCATTGCCACCTTCGAAGCAAGGGGCAGCGACCGCTTTGTCATCCCAATCAAGTGCGCGTTAGGAACGGCAGCCATCCTGGCGGTGTCCCTCAATGCTGCGGAAGCAATCCTACCTCACTTCGCCGATGCGCATCACGGGGCACATCCCTCACCTGTTGTGGAGGATCCCCGATAACCAATACGCTGAACAAGCTCAATGCTGCGCGCCATCAGCTTGGCACCGCACTTGATCTCTTCATCAAGGTTCGCGATCCCGTGGCCGTGCAATGTCTGGCTTGTGGCGGCAGCGAATTGATTGAGGCGATAGCAGCTTCGGAGAACGTTCGCACCTTCTCCACTCACATACTGGAGACCTACCCGCAGCTAGACATGGGAAAAATCGCCGTCTTCAACGACAATATTGGAACGCCTTCAAACATATGAGCACGAAGGAGGGCCTGCGCAGAGAGGATGACGACCTGTTGGCAGCATTCAACGATACCGTAAACGACGCAGCGCTATTCATCGGGTGGTGGGACTATTTTTCTGTTACGGGTCGCTTGCCGCTCCCTGTGCAGGTATTTCAACTTTGGTGGTTCTCGCTCAATGAGGAGAAGCTAGCGGCTGGTGCTGATCTGGATACCATCCGCAAGCTGTTTCCTGACATGATGTCGCAAACGCGGACAGAACAGAAGCGCAGGTTGCTCCGAGCAGTTGAGAAACATCGTCATGACGAGGCGGTCCTTCAAGATGGCCGTACAGAGAACAATCCGCTTTGCTTCCCGGCTGCCGTCTTCCAGCGAACGTGACGCATCGTTCAGCACCCTGCGATTTTGGCTGGCCTTAGCAGATCAGGAACGTGAGATAATGACGAAGACCAAGTTCGGTGCAATCACGGTTCTGCTGTTACTGCTCTACCCGAGCGTTGAATCAGCCTAGTTTCGGACGAACTTCGTCCGAAACTGCTTTCAGTAGCCCCCTCACCTCCACCGCTTCCGCCTGCCCTAGACCCTATGCCGCGCGATCTCAGCACCGGAGGCGTCAACCACGATTACAACCGTGCCCGCATCACGGTCGCAATCGGGATCGCTGGCGATGTCCCGAGCGACACGGGCGCCGTACTGGACGGCTAGCTCAGCAGAGCCGAATAGCTCTCCCACATCGTCCGCCTGTGTCTCGCCATTGTGTAAAATCGGGAAGTAGTAACGCATAGCCGCGGCTCTCGTCCTTTAGTCGCGATCATGCCCACATGTCGGGACGGCCCGCACCTGTCAAAAACGACAGGGTCTTGCGAAGCGGATCACCGGGCGCCCTCCTCACAGCCCTGGGCGTGTGTCGTCGTTGACCCGCAGCAACAACGCTCGACGCCTGCCGCTAGACAGCGTGGTAGCACTACCCGACTTCGTCCCCCTGGGGCACTTGGCTGGCACCGACAACCTACCGGAGCCGACTCAATCGGCTTTGAACACGACGCCGATGCGAGTATCACTGGACCAAACGAGACGACAATCTCTGATGATACGGTCTCTTTCCAACATCATCTTGAATGTGGCAGGCATGTGCAGCTTCGTCGATAACTCGATCCCAGCACCGTCCTGCGAGATATTGAACACGCGGCAACGTCGGCTGCCGCCATCTCCAAAAATGTAGGCGGCTAAGTCGACCTCCGAACGATCGATCTTCCGGCGATCCGACATGATTATCCTTGAGTTGACGCGGCTGTCTCTGGTCCTTCATGGGCCGAAGCTATTTCAAGCAGTCTAAACTGCCTCGCGATCCGTGTTGCCAAGCCCGACCGCTCTTTGGCTCGCGCTCTCTCATAGTCGGATACGTCGTGTCCGTCTCGCCCAAGGACCTCGATCAGGATCGTTTGGCTATGAACATAGGTCACCTTGTCAGCGATCTCTCGCGTCAAAGCAGCCAGCTCGTCATCATTATCTGATGTCACGGCGATCTCCTTGGTCGGACCGATCACGCGCAGAAAGGCGCTATTTTGCATGCCCAATACTTACAGATCGTTACGCGGGCACCTTGGACCGCTCTATAGGCGCGTGGCCAGTTCGGCCCTGGTCGAGCAAGCTGGGTGCAAGCGCTGCCTCGCGACGTTCACGCTCCAAGCCTGGAACTCATCACTTACCAGCTTGCTATACGATGATGGTCCGCAGCGCTTCTGCTGGCATGAAATCGGTGTCCAACAATCGACAAGAGGTTCGCCCGTGGTCGCCTGAAGAAGAGGCGCAACTGCTTGCGCTACGCGACCAGGGTATGACTGCGACCGAGCTGGGCGAGCGTTTGGGTCGCAGTGGTCAGGCCGTGTACGGCCGGTTACAACCAAGCAGCGAGGCCGAACAAGAAGGAGCGGACACGCCTTCGCGCAAGGGATTGGATAGCCGGGGGTCCTCCCCCCGTCACCTAGCGTGACTGACCGCAGCCACAACGTTCGACGCCTCCCGCTATATCGCGGCGGTAACACTATCGACCTGGGCCGAGCGAAAATCCAACTCGCGACTGCCCCCGAACGGTTCATTAACCATGGTCGGCCTATCATGCTTTCCGGTGGGTTAAAGTTGAGTAGAGCGTATCGCGATGTTGTATTTGAGCGCCCTTAGCTACGCGGCTGTAACGATCATCATCTTGACGCAAACGGGTCTGGTTCGGTTGGGCTGAGAAACGTGAGGCGAGTTCTGCGGTGACCAGAAGCTTTCGGTGCAGGCTGCACTGAAACGGTCTGGGTCCTAGGCCGGATCGTGGCATCACGCAGGCGAAGGGAAATTACACGCGTTCAACGGTCGAGGGGATGGACCATGAACCGACTAGTCGGAGTCGTCGCGCTGCTGATTACGACTGGCGCCTTTGCTCAAACCGCTCCACCGAAAGCAGCCAAAAAGCCTTCGGTTAACGTCAAGCCGCAGCCGCCAATGGGCTGCAAACTGATCGGCGCCGTCAAAGGAACCAAGATTTGGGCGGGTGATTGCATCGCTCCGTCGCCCGCGGCGGAAATTCCCGCGCCAGCATCTCCGCCTGCTGAGCCAGGCGACGAGCGTCCGAAGGATACGAAACCGTAATCGTATCGGCGGGCTGAACGCCAAAGGGGAAATAGATGCGCCTACTCTCCTCGATCGAATTGCCGCATTGGCTCATGATCGCGGGGACTATTCTGGCCATACTGGGCGTCTTTGGTCTTGTGATTACTCGGAACAAGCACACCGCAGTTGATCCTGACACAGAGCCCCTCGCACCACAGCCCAGACGCCCCCCGCCGAGCCAGCTCGATTTTTCGCCTCATAAAGACGGCGACTGACTGTGCAACACCATGGCAAAGACTCTACGCCGTTCGCGCGAGAGACGGATCCCGAACCGCGAGTTCGCTCGGCTTGATCATAGCCGGTCCGCTATATGGCTCTTTGGAACGCTGCCGATTTTCATTATCATCTATATGAAGATTGCGGCAATCTAACGTAGCGCGGTCATAGGATAAGTGCGCGGCTTGCGAACTGCGCGCTACGTTGTTAGACCGCGCCCTCAACATCGAAGGAGCGCCACGTTGGCCAACAAAGCAAAGAAAACTATTCGCCGCGAGTGGACTAAGGCCGACATCAAGGAACTTAAAGCGCACTCAAAGGCGCGTACGCCTGTCATCAAAATATCCAAGGCGACCAAGCGCACCGCTGGCGCGCTCCGTCACAAGGCTCTCGTTTTGAGGTTTGGCTTAGGCCTTCAGCCCTGATGAAGACAGTTGTCGGGAAATAGGGACAACCGGATCGCCAAACTTCCATATTAGTTTGGACATTAATCTGACGCGTTCTAGCGCAGACTATCGGTCTTGCGATGAGGCAGCCGGGGGGCGGCCTCGCACACGAGGTTGAGGGCTCGCTTTAGCCAGCCCCGGCGAGCCCTCCCTCAGTCAGCAAGACTGACGTTTAAGTTTTCCATAAGTGTGACATCGACGACATTGCGAACTTGAGCCGTCGCTGTAGGCTTGTCTTGCCGGGGCTGGAATCAATATTTCACGTCTTCATTTTAACCCGGCTGGCCGCAGTGGTTTGCCGCTGCGGCCTTTTCGTGGAGCGCTCCTAGCGGTGAGGCCATCCTGCTGGGACACAGTGATAACACTGCCGATCCGGCGTGCGCCTGTACGACTGCCCAACCTGTAAGCGGTTGTTTTTGGGATGCCAGCCGCCATAATTTGCCTGATCGCGGTCCTGCTTTTGTCTGATCGAAAAAATTGGCAGCAGGGTGGAAATGGTCCGATCCGGGGCTCCTAAAAGTTCGGCGATTTGGTCCGCAGAGGACGACAAAATACTTTTTCAGATGCGCGCGACCGGAGCGTCATTCAGCGACATTGCAGCATACCTCGGCCAGAGTCAGGCCTCGGTCGAGGCTCGCTATTCCAAGCTAAAGAAGAAGATCAAACTGCGTGGTCGTTCCTAAACGCTTAAGCCCTGCCTCCGGCGGGATAGGACCTGGTGAACACGCCCTGTTGCTCAATGCGGTTGTAATGAAAGGTGCAGCCATGAGCGCGGGCGAAGACTTCGGCCTCTGCAAGAAAGCGAGCGCGTCATTCCCGCCGAACGCGTACTCGATGTACCGATCGCGAATTATCACCTGCTGGTCCGCCCCGACATCGTCTAAAACGCTCGCCAGCCGGAGCAGGTAGGCTTGGCGCGTCTCCATGAAGCCGTGTCAGATCAACTACCGGCCTTCAACGATTTTGCGGCGTCCAGATGTTTTTGCAACGTATCAATCTGGCCAGAAGCATATTCACCGGCAGCATCCTTGCTTTGTGACGCCTTCTTGTACTCGGCGATGTCCTTCTGGTGATCTGCGACCATGTGGGTAGCGAACATCTTATCGAACCCTGCGCCGGACATTTTTGCCATCTTGTCATGGTCGGCTTTTTGCTTCGCACTCGGGCCGCTCGGTGGGTTCATTCCTGCTGCTTGGGCAGCAGTTAAAGCCTTCTGATTGGCGACAGCATGGTCGGTGGAGAGCATCCTGCCGAACGACTTGACGGCATCGCTCTGGCCGTTCTGCTGCGCCAGCTCTCCCATGCTCACCTCAGCGAAATTGCCCTCGATTGCCTTCTTAAGGAACGCCTCGCTTTGCTTATCTTTCGCAGATGCGTTCGCAACTGAGATCGCCATCAAGGCTACTGTCCCGAGCGACACAAGCATTCTGTTCATAGGCGACTCCTGCGGGTTGTTTTGCCGATGAACACCCCAATTGCGGTAGAGGTTCCAATCGAGCGCGCATTTCGGCCGGGGTTCGGTCTTGGCAGACCCCTCTAGTGGCCGACGCAGGCCACCGCAAGATTCCGTAGTCGGCACGATGTCCAACTGGAACCGAATAGTGCGGGCGCTATTACGTCGCTATGAGCGATCGGGTTCTGTATGAAAGCAGCAATGGCGACATCTGGTATTTGTCGCGGCAACCACCTTCGAGCACGCCAGTCGTGAAGCATCGGCCGAATGCCAACTGAGGAGGACGGACCTCGTACATTGAAATGGGCAACTTCCTACGGGACAGCGCTAACGGTCCTGAGCAGCAAGCGCTGCCCAACCTGATCGGGACCTTGATACCAGACTAGCGAGCACGCAATGCGGTATCCTTGGATAGTGGCACTCCTTTTTGCAGTCGGAGTCATCGCCTGGGCAATGCTAGCTGAGCGTCCCCCAGAGACCCCCCTGCGGATCGAGGCGTCCATGACGGTGGCCGCCGACCCCGACCTTCGTTTGGTCTCAGAGCGCAGCCCCTTCATGCGGACAGAGCGGTGAGTAGCGAAGGCGCGCCCGGCCACAACCGAGTTGGGCGCGTTTGGAGGGCTCACCCCATCCGTAGATTTTCAGCCGAGTCTTTTCCGCGGTTATTCACGACATCGAAGCTAACCTTAGCTCCCTCTGCCAAGGAGGTGTAACCAGCCTTCTCAACCGCTGAGATATGGACGAAGACGTCCTTGCCGCCGTTGTCAGGTTGAATGAAGCCGTAACCCTTCGTCGGGTTGAACCACTTCACAGTCCCCAAAGCCACTTGACCTCTCCATTTTGCAAAATCGAAAACTAGTACTGGAACTCAGACAAAAGCAAGGCTGGTGCGGAGACGCATTTGCCGGGCTGGGGTCCTCCCCCGGCATCCTCCATCTTGGCGTCCTTGACCGCAGCCCAAACGCGCGGTGAGGCCCTCCTGCTGGGGACACAGGGGTAACACTGCCGATGCGGCGTGCGCCTCTACGACTGCCCAATCTGTAAGCGGTTGTTTTCGGGATGCCAGCCGCCAGCGCAGCCCAATTCTGACTCTCCCTTGCGCCGTGGACCTCATCGTCGCGCGGCACAATGCATTGCGCGACGCCGTAGCGATTACTTACGCTCCGCGTCAGCCTCCTGCTCAAGCCGCAAAATATGTGCGCGCAGCGTGTCAAACCGCTCCTCGGCAACGTCGCTGAATAGCGGGTCGTTGTGACTCGTCGCGGCTGAAGCGATCTCAGTCCAATCTTGAGGCTCGAGAACCTTAACTGCCACGGGAAAAAAATCGCGATCTTCCATCCTCATGTGACGGCGCTCGTGCGCGATAAAATCCCGAATGATAAGATCCACATCTTCGGGCAGAATGCCACGTTCCGCGAGAACGCTGTCGACCGCCTGAGCGACGCGGCGTAAAAGTTGGGCCCCTTTCTGGTGTTCGCGAGCTAGATCGCCGACCTTCGCAGCAGCGGCTGGATCTCGTGCCCTCAGCTTGGCAAATACCAAGTCTTCCTGGGGATGATGATAAACCTCTGGGTAGACTTCGAAGTAACTGATAACCGCGTGAATGACCTCGTAGTCAGCACGGTCGCCGCGGTCGAATACCTCGAGCTCCCGCTCGAGGATGGCCAGCAGCTTCTCAATGTTGAGATGCTCTTGGGATAAGCGCTGTATGATCATGGCAGAGCTCCATAAACGGATCTCAATATAGTCTTTGGTCGAGTGTCAGCATTTGCGACAGATCAATCCGAGACAATGCGATTTTAAGATCGCGCAACTCGTGCGGACCATGCTCGCGATTGCCTAGCCGCAATTTAGACCCATATTCTGAATTGCAGATGCGTGTGAAACGGGAAAGCCGCGGTGAGCGGCGCGTGGATCTAGGAGAACGAGCGCATACCCCTCCCCTGCCGTCACTACTACATGCGGCGGCTCCGATCTCTGGCTTCGATGCGACGGCAAGCGCTTGGCTATCGCTGGATGGTCGGCAGATCTGTGCACTTATGTCGGACCACAAATGCTATCTCCGGGATCGCATTGCGTTCCATTTCACTTTCCGCATTGGTAGTAGGTCCACAGCCTGCGCCTGCTCTCTTGGCTGGCGAACGCTTTGATATTTCCGGAATTACGGCTTCTCTTGATAACAGTCATTGACCGCTGCCTCGAGGGCTCTAACACCGCGCACGTCGCCTGGGGCACTGTCAGCCACACTCCCATGCCGTCAGGCTTGCTGGCGAGCGGGACCTATGTATATACGGTGCTGGCGGCACGCCCGCGTGTTAGTACCACACTGCTAAACTTACGCGATTGTCGCCGATCCAGAAGTGCCGCGGCGAGCCCACTTCATAGAAGCGACTTGCTGATGCTTGTCTTCACCTCCGGAAAGATCGCACATGCGCGCTCGTTGGGCTTTCATTTAGTGCTCCGCTTCTTCCTGGATATGCTGACCATTTTTCGATCGTCAGCGCGTCTTTGATCGCCAAAAAGCGTCGCACGTAGACGTGAGTCGTATAGGCGCCGCCGTCCTTTCGAAGGGCCTCGATGGGAAAACTGTGTGTATCGCCGCCCCATCGGGCAACGAACTCGATCGTTTCCATGTTTGGGTTAATTTTCCCGACGCCCCGTCTTCGCGTGGGGCAACCGCGGAAGAGGCACTGAACTTTCAGATGTCGCTGCTGGCGGATCGGCTAAAACACTCATAAGGTGAAGGCGGGACGGCGCCATGCCTCCCGCTTCATCTATCCACACCCACGACGCGCAGCCCGCGCAGTTCGCTCTGTCGGATGACCGGGCCGGCTTGATCTGTGAATAGCGGGGCGAAGCTCCACAATCACAAGTAGGTCACCAAGCTTCGTGTCACCATCGGTGATTCCCGATTCGGCAGAGTTTTCGGAGCGCCCCTTGACCAGCGACAAGCCTTCCGCACCCCGCGCATTCATTTCTTACAGTTGGTCCTCACCTGAGCACGAGCGATGGGTGATGGATCTTGCCACTCAGTTGGTTGACGGTGGCGTCGACGTCGTCCTGGACAAATGGAATTTGAGGGAGGGAAACGACGCATATCAGTTCATGGAATCGATGGTCACCGACCCTGCAGTCAAAAAGGTCATCATCGTTTGTGACAAGAGGTACGCTGAAAAGGCGGACGGACGGAAGGGCGGCGTCGGGGCAGAGTCGCAAATCATGTCCCCGGAGATCTACAAAAAGGCCGATCAGACCAAATTTACGGCAATCGTCTCTGAAGTGGATGAGAATGGCGAGCCGTACCTGCCGAAGTTTCTGGGTTCGCGTCTCTACATTGACATGACGCCGGAACTCTACGGGACAAACTTCGAGCAACTGCTCCGTTGGATCTACGACAAACCGCTGTACGTGAAGCCATCGCTTGGGGAGATGCCTGCTTTTCTGGCGGAGGACAGCTCTTCCAGTCCAACGCGCTCGAAGGCGCGGCAGTCGATTGAAATCATCCGCCGATCAATAGCCAATCCAGCCGCCTCCATGAACAGCTACCTAGACACGCTGGTCGACGTGTTGAAGGCTGACTTCAAGTTGGCACCAGGTGCGCCGGATGTTTTTCCGCAGGCCGTTCTCGACAATATCGAGCGCTTCCTGCCGTATCGCAATGAATACATCGAATTCATTGCGTCGGCCGCGCCCAAGTCAGATCCCGATCTGATCAGGACGTTGCAACGTTTCTTCGAGCGCATTATCCCGCTTATGGACAAGCCGGAAGAAGTCCATTCTTGGCGGGAATGGGATTTCGACAACTACGTGTTCATCGTGCACGAGCTGTTTCTGTACACGCTGGCAGCGTTGCTGAAGTACGAGCGGTTCAACGATGCCTCGAACTTCATCGGTCAACGCTTCTACGTTCCGGACGACCGGCGGGATGAGCCGATGAAACCATTCCACATCGTACGTCGGTACATGCGCAGCCTCCCGCCCAAAGAACAGGAGCTGCGTCGCCTATCCTTGCGCGCTGATCTCTTGGAGCAACGAAGCCACGTTGTCAGCACGATCAAGTTCACGGACGTAATGCTCGCGGATTTCGTCCTTTTTCTGCGGGCTTCCATCGAAGGCGGACGGTGGTTTCCCGATACGCTGCTATACACGACCTTCCGGTTTCGACCTCCATTCGAACCTTTCGCCCGATCACAATCAAAGGCCTACTTCGATCAGTTCTGCAATGTGCTTGGAATCTCGGACAAGAGCCAGCTCAGTTCCCTGGTGGAGGAGCTTTTGAAGGATGGGGCAAGGACCTTGCCCCGCTGGCAATTTGAATCCCTGGATATCGCTGCACTATCGAACCTTGAAAGATTAGCCACCACGCCGTGAGGACCGCCGGCCTCAAGAACCTGCGGGGCGGTGTGAGACCGAGTACCCAAGCGCCGCAGCATTGTCCGGACCCACGACGCACAGTAGCTCGCAAGCGCCTCGACCTACTAGGAATCGATAATTTGCGAGGGACTTACGATGCCGCTTTGATGCGGCATGCGCAGCCGTCGATACACGAAACGGCCGGCCACTATCCGCCTCGCAGCCCGGCTGAATGGCTGGCTGACGGCCATGTGACCTGCAGCATCCAGTGCCTGAACGGCCGTTGCGATTCGCAGGGTCGACGTGCGGATCGATACACTCCCGCAGGATCAGCCGTGGTCGCGCGTTGGCTTGCGCCTGGTCTGCTCGGCATGCGGTGCCGCAGGATCTGTGCATATTGTCCCAAACTGGCATGACAGTCGCGGGCAAGTCAGGCCAAGCATGGGCGAGAGGTTTTGATTCCAGCGATGAAGCACGTCATCGAACGCCCGTTTTCCGATCCACAAGCCGCAGCCCGCAAGCTGCTCGAGCTCGCCGCCAGCATCTCGCCAGTCCAGGACGGCCGCATCCATATTGAGAAGATCAACTATCCCTTCCTCTACACGCTCAAGGGAAGCGGCACCGAGTTCGGCGCCGGCATCAGGTGCGCTATCGAGAAGGGCTGGCTGTAGCTGCACGAGAGCGGTACCTACGTGCGGCTGCTGACACTCGGGCAGGACCTCCTGGCGCTCCGTTAGGAACCGGCCGGGCGCATTCTGCTTAAATCCGCGCTGGCTCGGTGCCCTGAGCTGGCGGAGCGGCCCCGGCCTTACCCCCAGTCTCCCCAAAGCCGGGGCCGTCTCTCGGCCGGCGACTACGCAGCTGGGAGCATCCGCTTTGCCTGGTTTTTGGAAGGTTCGCTCGCGCTCACGGGCAGCCTAGGACGCTAAGGCGCTCACCTAGGTGGCGGCATTCTTCCTAAGGTCGACACAGCTTCGATGAGGACCGGGCACTTTTCGTATTCCTTAGCATCGCCCGCGACTGTACCGCGAAGCTCCCTACATTCGCCGCCGTCGAAGAACCACTTGGCTTTGCCAATGGCGACGATCACTTTGCATTTTGGGCATTGCACCTGCATCTGCCTATTATGCACTCAGAGTCGGTGCATTTCCAGTCACAACCTCAGCGAGTTTGGAAACGAAGCCTGATCAATTGCGGATCAGAGCGCCGGGAGTGCGATGCCCGCCAGCCCTTTAAGCCCGTAGTTGAAAGCCTAAGTTTTCCGCCGCACGCTTCACTGATGAGACGTATCTTTCCAACGCACTCGCAATCTGGACCGCGCCGGCGCCGCCTTCGCGCGACAGCGCGAGCAAGAGTTGCACCTCCGCATCGGTCCATTCTTTGGGTTTGTCGTTTCTCTTCATCGGCGCAATACTTTGATGAATGAATCAGGCTGGTCTCGAAAAGGAAGAAAGCCCGCCAGGTGCGTTAGCTAGCGGGCTCCCAGCCGGAAGTCGCAGCGAGTTCACCATTGCGACCGAGGAATATGAACGGAACAAGGTTTACACTTTGTTAGCGGCGGCTGCATACCGTGTTGCTTGGGACGGGGCCGTGGGGACATACGCGGCCTTGTGCTTGGGGTGAGAGCCCGCCAGCTAGTAGCCAGCCCCGGCAGCGCTCTCCCTCAGTCGAGAACGATAGTTTCAACTCTCAGACAGCGCATGCACCTGTAGGCGTAGGCGGCGGGTAGGTTTGCAATCGCGGGCAGCAATGCGAGGAAGTCCATAGGCCGCTGGCATCGCTTGCAGATGAGCGTTGGTGCATTCTCCGTGTTCTCACCGCGCGCCATTGCCGGTCCAAAGGTAAGGAGCGTAGTTCTGATGGCTGGCGCTGGCATCTCCGGACTACTACCGGGGGGCTCATCAACGGGCCCGCCAATGTTACCGGCGCCAGAGGGTCTTGTGGTCCAACCGACCGCGGCTTCACCGGTTCCTACAGTTCGAACAGGGCCGCCGGCAGTCGGCGCTGCTGTCGCATTGGCGTGGCACAGGCATTGCTATTCATTGGTGACTGGGATTGCTGGTCCCCAGTTTGAGACAGGGCGCCGCCGGGACAACGCATTTCGAGCCCGGCGGCGTATCTTTTAGGGACTAGCGGCACAACCGCCGGCGATGCGTCATCAGCCGCTGCCGGTCGCGCGTCCTGTGCTGTCTGCGCCGACGCTTCATGACGGCCCCCGCTTCCCGTACTTAGCGATCTCCCGGAGGGACAAGCGCACTGTTTGGAGGAGGCTGAACGCCAGCGATTGCTCGCGAGACGCTCCAACTCATCTGCCAAGAAACGCGCGGCCATTGCGGAGCCACTTAGGCTCGTCAACCCAACCCTCGTCCACGAGCGGTTCTCCCCTATGCAGTTTGCCCGCTATCGTCACGGCCAGCGCTGCCTGGCTGTGCTGGCGCGCCGGCGGGCGGTCGCAGCAAACTCGATTGCTTTCACGTTGTCTGGAGGCAGAGCGCGCGCGGCGATCCGCGGGGACAGTTCGATGATGTTGCTTGCAGACGGCTTTAGGGGTGCGTGCTATGCACGCTGTCAGCCTTGGTCATCTTGAATTACCCTTCTGCGATCGAGGTTAGGGCCGAAGCGGAATTGCAACTTCCGTTTCGGACACACCAACCCGTTTGCGGAATCCGAGGCAAAGCGGCCACCGATTCCGACGGAAGGCGGCCAGCGATTCCGATCGAAAGCGGCCACCCAATCCGAACGAAGGCGGCCAC